>NZ_CP107982.1:9445822-9789144 GCF_036104975.1 Amycolatopsis sp. NBC_00355
CGGGGAACGGCTGCGACGGCGGCCCGCCGTAAGGCTGCTGGCCGCCGTAGGGCTGCTGGCCCGGGTACGGCGACGAACCCGGGTAGCCGCCGGACTGCTGCGGCCCGGCCGGGTACGGCCGCGACTGCTGCTGCGGATACCCCGGCCCGCCGTGCAGGTTTGCCGGCGGACCGGCGGGTGCCGTCGCGCGCCGGCCGGCCAGCAGGGCGAACGCCAGCACGACCACCGCGAGCACCCCGCCGCCGAGCAGCAGCCAGAACCCGGTCCCGGTCGTGTAGTGCGACGTGATCGAGTCGTCGTTGGACTCGTAGCTCAGCGTCGCCGAGACGTCCATGCCGAGCATCCACACCGCCGCGGCCACGCCGGCGCCGCCGACGAGCAACGCCGTCCGCGCGCCCGACCGCGTGCCGGCACCCGCCGACCGCCGGAGGCCGAGGATCGCCAGCACGGCGCCGGCCAGCAGGATCACCGCGCCGACGGAGAGCGGGATGCCGTAGTGCGCGACGTGGGTGCTCTCGTAGAACTTCGCCGCTTCGGGGCTGGGGTCGACGTCGAAGGACCGCGACCACGCGCTGATCGTCTGGCTGCTCTCGGTCTTGCCGCCGACGATCTGCTCGAACGTCGTCTGCGGCAGGAACGACCCGACCAGCACGAGGATCGCGGCGAGGGCGCCGAACAACCCGGCGACCAGCCGGAAGAGCGCGCCGGGATCGGCGGCCTGCGGCCGCGGCGGCTGCATCGGGGGCGGGCCGTACGGATACGGCTGCGGAGGGTACGGCGGCGGCGCGCTGGTGGTCATCAAATCTCCCTCTTTGCGGGGATTGGACCACGAATCCGCCTGCGGGATAAGGGGCGAAGTGACACTGGTGCGCCGCGCTGGTCAGGTCGGCGCAGTGGCGGCGTCCTGGTAGAGCAAGACGGCGATCCGCTTCCACTCCTCCAGGAGCTGACGGCGCCGCTTCGGGTCGCCGCCGAGTTCGGCGTCCAGCGCCAGGCCGCGGGTCAGGTTCACGGTGAGCCAGAACAGCATCTCCGCGCGTTCGGGCGGGAGGTCGCCGGCGACCTGGGTGACGTGCTCGAGGGTGGCGCGCCCAAGCGCGCGGTCGACCGGCCGGATCGCCGCGCGCAGCTCGGGGTCGGTGCGGGCGGCGACCCACAGTTCGGTGACGGCGGTCGAGAGCGTGCCGGAGTAGCCGGTCCAGAGCAGGTCGATCGCGGCGGCGACACCGGTGCCGCCGCTGGGCAGCCGGTCCAGCGACGCCGCCAGCTGGCTCCGCAGCCGGTTCGTGAGGTGCTCGACGGCGGCCGCCATCAGCTCGGCCTTCGCGGTGAAGTGGTGCTGCACCGCGCCCTTCGACACGCCCGCGCGGGCGCAGATCTCCTGGACCGACGTCCGGGCGTAGCCGACCTCGACCAGGCAGTCGATGGTGGCGTCGAGCAGCGCGGTGCGGGTCTGCTCCCGCCGCTGCGCCTGGGTGCGGTGACCCGTCTCGGTCACTCCGGCCTCCCCTGCTTTACCTACCGGCCTGAACGGATGTACATTCCGTAGAGAACTTACATGCTGCGCGTCATGTTTTCCAGCACTCGTCCCGCAGGAGGGTCCCCCGTGCCGCTGAAACTCCCGAAGAGCTCCTGGAGCACGACCGAGCTCGAAGACCTCCGCGAGCTCTCGCGGTCGTTCATGCAGAAGGAGCTGGTCCCGCACCAGGAGCGCTGGGCGGCGGAGAAGAAGGTCGACCGCGAGCTGTGGAACAAGGCCGGCGAGGTCGGCCTGCTCTGCCTGTCCATCCCCGAGGAGTACGGCGGCGGTGGCGGCACGTTCGCGCACGAGGCCGTGCTCTACGAGGAGCAGGCCCGCTCCGGTGACAGCGCGTGGGGTGTGACCGTCCACAACGGAATCGTCGCGCACTACCTGAGCGCATACGCCGCCGAAGAGAAGAAGCGCGAGTGGCTGCCGAAGATGGCCAGCGGCGAGATGGTCGGCGCGATCGCGATGACCGAACCGGGCACCGGCTCGGACCTGCAGGGCATCAAGACCCGCGCGGTGCGCGACGGCGACCACTACGTCATCAACGGCGCGAAGACCTTCATCACCAACGGTTTCCACGCCGATCTCGTCGTCGTCGCGGTGAAGACCGACCCGGACGCCGGCGCCCAGGGCGTCTCGCTGATCGCCGTCGAGACCGACACACCGGGCTTCCGCCGCGGCCGCGTGCTCGACAAGGTCGGGCTCAAAGGCCAGGACACCGCCGAGCTGTTCTTCGACGACGTCCGCGTGCCCGCGGCCAACCTGCTCGGCGACGCCGAAGGCCAGGGCTTCATCCAGCTGATGCTGCAGCTGCCGCAGGAACGGCTGATCATCGCCGTCACCGCGGTGGCCGGGCTGGAGGCGGCGGTCGACCTCACCCTCGAGTACACGAAGGAGCGCACGGCGTTCGGCCGGCCGATCTTCTCCTTCCAGAACACCAAGTTCAAGCTCGCCGAGGCCGCCACCGAAGCCGCCGTCGCGCGGGCGTTCCTGGACCAGTGCATCGAACGGCACCTCAAGGGCGAGCTCGACGTCCAGGGCGCGGCGATGGCGAAGCTGTGGACCACCGAGCGCGTCAACAAGGTGATCGACGACTGCGTACAGCTCTTCGGCGGCTACGGCTACATGTCCGAGTACCCGATCGCGCGTGCCTGGGCCGACGTCCGGATCTCCCGGATCTTCGGTGGTACCAGCGAGATCATGAAGGAAATCATCTCCCGGTCGCTCTGAAAGGAACCACGCTATGAAGGCAGGTCCGCTCAGCGGCCTGAAGGTGGTCGAACTGGCCGGGCTCGCGCCCGGGCCGTTCGCCACGATGATCCTCGCCGACCTCGGCGCCGACGTCGTCCGCGTGGACCGCGCGACGCCGGGGGAGGACGTGCTCGGCCTGCCGGTCGACCCGCTGGCCCGCGGCCGCCGGACCGTCGGCATCAACACCAAGACGCCCGAGGGCGTCGAGCTGGTGCTGAAGCTGTGCGACACGGCCGACGTCCTCATCGAGGGCTTCCGCCCCGGGGTCGCCGAGCGGGTCGGGCTGGGCCCGGACGTCGTGCACGCCCGCAACCCGCGGCTGGTCTACGGCCGGATGACCGGCTGGGGCCAGGACGGCCCGCTCGCCACGGCGGCCGGGCACGACATCAACTACATCGGTATCGCCGGCGCGCTCGAACCGATCGGGCGGGCGGGGGAGCGGCCGGTGCCGCCGCTCAACCTCGTCGGCGACTTCGGCGGCGGCGGGCTGCTGCTGGCGATGGGCGTCCTCGCCGCGCTCTACGAGCGGAACACGTCCGGCAAGGGCCAGGTCGTCGACGCGTCCATGGTCGACGGCGCCGCGCTGCTCACCACCAGCCTGCACGGCATGGCGGCGGCCGGGCTCTGGGGCGGCGGCCGCGGGGACAACATGCTCGACGGCGGCGCCCCGTTCTACGACACCTACGAGACCGCGGACGGCAAGTACGTCGCCGTCGGCGCGATCGAGATGCGGTTCTGGGGCGACCTCGTCAAGGTCCTCGACCTCGACCCGGCCGAGCTGCCGCTGCACGTGGACAAGACGCAGTGGCCGAAGCTGCGCGAGATCGTCGCGGAGGCGATCGCCAAGCACACGCGTGACGACCTGGTCGCCCGCGCCGAAGGCACCGACGCCTGCCTGACGCCGGTGCTGTCGCCGCAGGAAGCGGCGGGCCACCCGCACAACGCGGCCCGCGGCACCTTCGTCGAGATCGGCGGCCTGGTCCAGCCGGCCCCGGCGCCACGCTTCGACCGGACCCCGCCGGAAACGCCGGAAGCCCCGCGCACCAAGGGATCCGACACGGAAGCGGTGCTGGCGGAGCTGGGCGTCACGGAGCTGGGAGCACTGCGGGAGGCCGGCGCGATCGTCTAGCCCAGCACGAGATCGGAGCGCACGACCGAGTAGACGATGTTGTCGCGCCACCGGCCGTCTCGGAAGCCGTAGCCGCGAAGGACTCCTTCGCGCGTGAAGCCGGCCTTCTCGAGCGCCCGCTGTTCGGCGCGGTTGTCGACCTCGGTCGTCGCTTCGACGCGGTTGAGCTGCGTGTGCGCGAAGAGGTATTCGACGAGCAGGCGCTGGGCGTCCGTGCCGTGGCCGTGGCCGCGCGCCTCGGGGGCCAGCACCAGCCCGATGTTCCAGCAGTACGACGTCGGCCCGGTGCGGCTGCGGTGCCACGAGACGAGGCCCAGCAGCCGCCCGCCGAGCGTCGGCACGAGCATCCCGCTGTCGGCGGTCAGCATCCCGGTCTCGCGCCAGCGGCGGCGCAGGAAACCCGGGTCGTGCCAGCCGAACCACTGGTGCGCGCCCGCCGCGACGGGGTCGTTGGTCAGCTGCTCCAGCAGGTCGAGATCGGACTCCGCGACCGGCCGGAGCACGACTCTGCTGACGTCCTCGTCCATCAGCCGACCCTATCGGCCACTCGCCCGGATTCGCCGCGACAGCCCGGGATCCACCCGGTGGAGGCACGCCCGGTGACAGAGCGGGTATCAGCTCAGCCGAAGCTGCCGTGGCGGCCCGCGCCGCCGCTGAACTTGGCCGCGCCGTCGACCGCTTCGGCCGCGAGGACACCCGTGCCCATCGCCGCGCCGAACTCCGCGGCCAGCGCGTCCGCCTCGCTCAGGCCCCACTGCCCGAGCGCCGCCGCGCGGTCGCCGCGCAGGCAGGTCTGGGGGAACTCCGCGAGCTGCCGGGCCAGCTCCTGCGCCGCCGACACCGCTTCACCCGCCGGGACCAGGCGGTTCGCCAGCCCGATGGCCAGCGCCTCGGTGGCGTCGACCGGCCGTCCGGTCAGGATCAGGTCCATCGCCCGGGACTGGCCGATCAGCCGCGGCAGCCGGACGGTGCCGCCGTCGATCAGCGGGACGCCCCAGCGGCGGCAGAAGACGCCGAACACCGCGGTGGCGTCCGCGACCCGCAGGTCACACCACAGCGCCAGCTCGAGGCCGCCCGCGACGGCGGCCCCGTGGACGGCCGCGATCACCGGCTTGCCGAGCGTCATCCGGGTCGGGCCCATCGGGCCGTCCCCGTCCGGGTGCGTGCGGTTCATCCGGTCGGTGCCGATGGCCTTGAGGTCGGCGCCGGCGCAGAACGCGCCGCCCGCGCCGGTCAGCACCGCGACCGCGGCCTCGGGGTCGGCGTCGAACGCGCGGAAGGCGTCGGCCAGCTCGGCCGCCGTGGGGCCGTCGACGGCGTTGCGGGCGGCGGGCCGGTCGAGGGTGATCGTCGTCACGGCGCCGTCCCGCTCGACCAGCACGTTGCGCGTCATCGGGGCTCCCTGGGGGTGATCGTGGTGTCTTCTGGGCAAGCCTCTCCTAGAGTAGGGAGCCTGCCACTCCCGGACGGGGCGGCGAGCCGGGAGGAAGCAGATGTCGAGCGGCGTGAAGAAGATCCTCATCGTGGGTGTGGTCGCGCTCGTGCTGTTCTTCCTCATCACCCAGCCCACCCAGTCCGCCGATTTCGTCCACCGCGTCCTCGGGTGGCTGAAGGACGGCGCCGAGGCGATCGTCACCTTTTTCCGGACGCTTTTTTCCTGATCCTGCGCCGGTCTCGTGAATCGGCGCCGCATTCGGGCGGTCTCGGTGGTCACCGCACGTGTTATCGGACGGTAAATCACTCAGCGTCACGAATCCCAGATTTCGGGCTCTACGCTCGACCATCCGGGTGGATTGCGACTGAAAACGCGCAGGTCGGCGAATTCGTGCCTGCCGGGGTCTGGCGAAGGAGACCACCCCGGCCCTACGGTGCTCACATTGCGTGATCAGGTGGTACTCCGAACCCCTCGGGAACCCCGGTACGCAGGCAGTTTCCACTCAGCAAGGTGCACTTGGGTGCGTGCGGCACAGCCGCGTGGGACAGGTGTCAGGACCTGTCCGTCGGGGACCTATGAGGAGGCAGGGATGACCGGAGATCCCGGAGTGGACGCGTTGATCCGGCAGTGGGCCGCCGAGCGCGAGCAGACCCCCGAGGAGCAGGAGGTCGACCGCATCGCATCCGCGTGGCTGGCCGACGCCCCTGCACCCGCCCCGGGCATCCCCGGCCAGCGCGCCCGGTCGGGTTCCGCCCGCTGGGCCCAGGTCGAAGCGGCCGACCCCGGTTACCTCGACGCGATGCGCCGCAGGCTGCCGGAAGTGCCCGAAGAGCTTCTCACGGCCGCCGCGGGCTGGTGGCAGATGGTCGGCGGCGTCGCCGAGGCCGAGGAGTGGTGGGACGCCGGCATCAGCCCGCTCGACCAGCGGGCCCTCGACTACCGCGCGGCGGGACTCTCGCCGTCGGACCTCAGCCGTCGTCTCGGCCCGATGACGGTCCTGCAGCACCTGCGCCGCGGCAGCGCCCCGGCCTGGTGCGTGGCGCGCCTAGCGCGTCAGCAGAAGTCCGCCTGACGCGACGGTCTTCACTCGGCCGGGTGAACCGGTGTGGTGAGACGATCTCGACGGCCCGCGTAACGCTAACCTGCGCGGGCTCGTTGACTCATCGTCGACAACCACGCTGGAGGACCGGAGTTTCGTGCGCACGAGTACCGGAAGGACCGAGGACGACCCGATCGACTCCGTCGACGAGCCCGCCTCCGCCGCCCCGGCACCGCGCTCCGCGGGCGTCGCCGTCCTCACCCGGCTGATCGTGGTCCTCGTCGTGCTGGCCGTCGCCGGTGGCGGCGTCTGGCTCGTCACGCGCGCTTCGACGCCCGAGGCGAGCCCGACCACCACCGAGATCCCCGCCCTGCAGGTCAAGGCGGCCGACGTCCGCCCGGGGTCGGTCGCCCCGGCCGGCGGCGCCGTCGCGGGCGGCGCCGACCAGCAGACGGCTCCCCAGCAGGCCCAGTCCCGCAGCACGACCGGCCCGGCGACGCTCTCGCAGTGGGCGAGCCAGGTCGCCGGGGCCAGCGGCGTCCCGGCGCGGGCCTTGGCGGCCTACGGCAACGCCGAGCTGGCGATGCGCGCGAGCCAGCCGAACTGCAAGATCTCGTGGGCGACGCTCGCCGGCATCGGCCGCATCGAGTCGAACCACGGCCAGTACTCCGGCGCCGTCCTCGGCGCGGACGGGCGGCCGTCCAAGCCGATCATCGGCGTCCCGCTCGACGGTTCGTCGGGCGTCCAGGCCATCGGCGACACCGACGGCGGCCGCTACGACGGCGACGCGGGCGTCGACCGCGCGGTCGGGCCGATGCAGTTCATCCCGGGCACGTGGCGCAAGTGGGCGTCCGACGGCAACGGCGACGGCCTCGGCGACCCGCAGCAGATCGACGACGCCGCGTTGGCCGCCGCCCGTTACCTGTGCGCGGGCGGACGCGACATGCAGAGCCCGTCGGGCTGGTGGGCGGGCATCCTGTCCTACAACAACTCGACCGAGTACGCGCAGAAGGTCTTCGGCCTGGCCGACGGGTACGCCAAGGCCGCCCAGTCGGTGCGCAAGCAAGGCTGACGACGCGGACGTTCCACAGGCGAGGCCGAATGTGGACAACTCGTGCCGGATCGCCCGCGAATCCGGGGATCGCCGGCAGCGGCCGGTAAACTGGACTGGGGACGCCCCCCGAGGAGAGGGCGGGGGCCGGGGTTCGGCCGGCTGGTCAACCGGCGGTAAAGGGTCCGCGACCTGCGTGAGAGCCTGGCCACGCCGGGTGCGGTCGGGCGCCGGCCGATCGCGGGCCAGTGCTAGCTTGGGCTTCGTGCCAGCATCCCCTCCGCCGGCGGGGTCCCTCTGGGGCCGCCGGCTCGCGATCGTCGCGACGTGCCTGGTGAGCCTGCTGATCTGCTGCGGACTCGCCTGGTGGCAGTGGGACCGGTTCACCTCGGCGAACGGCACCTTCCAGAACCTCGGTTACGTCCTGCAGTGGCCGTTGTTCGGGCTGTTCCCGGCGTTCATGTTCTGGCGGATCCGGCAGCTGCGGCAGAAGGCCGCGGCCGAACCGGCCCCCGAACCGGCCCCGGTCGCCGAAGTGCCCGCCCCTCGTCCCCGTCCCGGCGTGCAGACGTCGTACGACACGGACGAGGACGAGGAGCTGGCCGCGTACAACCGTTACCTGCGCGAGCTGAACGCCCGCGACCAGCAGGCCGCAGAGTGAGGCCGCAAAGTGAGGACGTCCCGATGACCACCCGCACCGACGGCGCCGCGCAGACCGCGGTCCCGCTCACCGGCCCCCTGGTCCGGTTCCGCACCGCCGCCTACGTCACCGGCGTCGGCCTGCTCGGCCTGTGCTTCGTGATGGTGCTGCGCTACGGCTTCGACAACCCGACGCCGTCCGCGGTGTACTCGCCGATCCACGGCGTGCTCTACATGATCTACCTGGTGCTGACCATCGACCTGGCCATCAAGGCCCGCTGGTCGATCAAGGGCACCGTGCTGGTGCTGCTGGCCGGCTGCGTCCCGTTCGTCTCGTTCCTCGTCGAGCGCAAGGTGACGCACAAGGTCAAGGCCGGGCAGAAGCTGTAACCCGCCGGAACGTCAGCGCCACCAGGAACGTCCCGGCCGCGAGCGCCGCGGCCGTGGCGAACGCCGCGGTCATGCCGTCGACCGTGAGCTGCGCCCCGGTCGTGCCCGCCGCGGCCGCCGTGCGGGTGGCCGAGCCGAACACCGTGATCAGGATGCCGAGCCCGAGCGTGCTGCCGACCTGCTGCATGGTCTGCAGCACGCCGCCCGCGGCCCCGGCGTCCTCGGCGGGCACGGTGGCCATCACGATCACGTTGAGCGGCGCGAACCCCAGCCCGCCGCCGAGTCCCATCAGCAGCAGCGGCCCGAGCAGGGCCGGGAAGTACGCGCTGCCGGTGGTGAGCAGCGCGAGCCAGCCGGCCCCGGCGACCATCAGCAGCGACCCGGTGACGGCGAGGGGCTTCGGGCCGTAGCGGGGGAGCAGCCGCGGCACCAGCCGGCTCATCGTGAAGATCAGGGCCGCCATCGGCAGGAACGCGAACCCGGTGGCCAGCGCGGCGAAGTGCCGGATGTCCTGCATGAACTGGGTGAGGAAGAAGAACATCGACATCATCGCCATCGGCCCGAGGAAGAAGTTGACGTAGGCCGCGCTGCGGTTGCGGTCGGCGAACAGCCGGAGCGGGACGAGCGGCAGCGCCGTACGGGCTTCGATGGTGACGAACCCGGCCAGCAGGACCAGGCCGGCGGCGAGCGAGCCGAGCGTCACCGGGTTGCCCCAGCCGTCGGACGCGGCGTGGGTGAAGGCGAACACGAGCGCGCCGACGCCGAGGGTGCCGGTGATCGCGCCGGGCAGGTCGAGGCGCGCGGGACGGCGCGCCGGTTCGGGCACGAACCGCGGCGCGAGCAGCACGATCGCCAGGCCGAACGGCACGTTGATGAACAGCGCCGCGCGCCACGAGATCCACTCGGTGAGCAGGCCGCCGACGATCAGGCCGAGGGCGAACCCGCCGCTGGACATCGCGGAGAACAGCGCCAGGGCCCGGACGCGGGCTTGGGTCTCGGTGAACGTCGTCGTGACCAGTGCCAGGGTGCTCGGGCCCGCCATCGCGGCGCCGACGCCCTGCAGGACGCGGGCCGCGATGAGCAGTTCGGCCGAGCCGGCCAGGCCGCCGGCGAGCGAGGCGAGGGTGAACACGGCGGTGCCGGCGACGAACATCCGGCGCCGGCCGAACAGGTCGCCGGCGCGGCCGCCGAGCAGGAGCAGGCCACCGAAGACCAGGCTGTAGGCGGTCATCACCCAGGACAGGCCGGTGGCGGAGAACCCCAGGTCGGACTGGATGCGCGGGAGCGCGACGTTCATCACCGTCGCGTCGAGGACGAGCATGAGCTGGCAGGTCAGGATGATCGCGAGGACCAGCCCGCCGCGGCGGGCCGGTGCGGGCGCGGTCGTCCGCGGGACCGTTTGCTGGGACAAGAGATACTCCCCCTAGGAGCACACCAGAAGCGGAGACTTTCTCCGCTTGTCTGACGCGATAATATGGAGAGCGTCTCCGGATGCGCAAGCGAATTCGGAGAATCTCTCCGGTTAAGGGCGAGGAGGCCGGGATGCCGAGGGACGACGCGGAGCGCCCGATGCGCGCGGACGCGCGGCGTAACTACGAGCGCATCGTGGCGACGGCCAAGGACCTGTTCGCCGAGCACGGCGCCGACGTCCCGCTGGACGACATCGCGAAGACGGCCGGTGTCGGCGCGGGCACGTTGTACCGGCACTTCCCGACGAGGGAGAAGCTGATCGAGACCGTCTACCGCGACGAGATCGGCCTGCTGGCCGACCGGGCGCTCGTCCTGCACGACGAGCTGCCGCCGTGGGAGGCCCTCGAAGCCTGGCTGGGGGAGCAGGTCACCTGGGTCGTCGAGCGGCACAAGCTGGCCGCGATCCTCAAGGAGTCGATCGACTCCGGGTCCGAGACGTTCCAGTACTGCCAGAAACGGCTGCGCGGGGCGACCGGGGTGCTCGTCGACGCGGCGCAGGCCGCCGGTCTCGTGCGCGCGGACGTCACCGGCGCCGACGTCCTGCGGCTGGGCCACGGCGCCGGTATGGCCGTGCGCAACTGCAGCCCGGCCGAGGGAAAGCTGGTGCTGAGCGTGATCCTGGACGGCCTGCGCGCGTGACGCAGGCCGTCCGGAGCCTTCTTCGGGGGGGCTAGCTGCCGATGCCGGTCAGGGACCGGACTTCCATCTCGGCGTGCTTCTCGACGTCCGCCTTCGGCTTGCCGATGAGCGTGCCGACGATGCCGCAGAGGAACGAGAACGGGATCGAGATCAGGCCCGGGTTCTTCAGCGGGAACCAGGCGAAGTCGACGCCCTTGATGATCGAGTCGGGGGCACCCGACACGACCGGGGAGAAGACCACCAGGAGCAGGCACGCGATCAGGCCGCCGTAGATGCCCCACAGCGTGCCGGTCGTGTTGAACCGCTTCCAGAACAACGAGAACAGCAACGTCGACAGGTTCGCCGACGCCGCGACCGCGAAGGCCAGGGCGACCAGGAACGCGATGTTCTGCCCGTTGGCGAGCACCCCGCCGACGATGGCCAGCGCGCCGACCACGATCGCGGTCAGCCGGGCCACCCGGACCTCGTCGGCCGGTTCGGCCTTGCCGCGCTTGAAGATGTTGGCGTAGACGTCGTGGGCGAACGAGGCCGACGCGGTGATCGTCAGCCCGGCGACCACGGCCAGGATCGTCGCGAACGCGACCGCGGCGATGATGCCGAGCAGCAGCGTCCCGCCGACGTGCAGGGCCAGCAGCGGCGCCGCCGAGTTCTCGCCGCCGGGGGCGCCCTTGATCTCGTCCGCGCCGACCAGCGCGGCCGCGCCGAAGCCGATCACCAGCGTGCACAGGTAGAACACGAACATGCAGGCTGTCGCCCAGACGACGCTTCGCCGCGCTTCGCGGGAGTTCGGCACCGTGTAGAAGCGCATCAGCACGTGCGGCAGGGCCGCCGCGCCGAGCACCAGGGCCAGCGCCAGCGACACGAAGTCGAGCTTGGTGGTGCCGTTCTTGCCGTACGAGCCGCCCGGCTCGAGCAGCTTGTCGCCGAGCGGGCTGTTCTCGGCCGCCGAGGACAGCAGGTTCGAGAACCCGAAGCCGAACTTGCCGAACAGGAACACGGTCAGCAGCACGCCGCACACCAGCAGGATGGTCGCCTTGATGATCTGCACCCATGTGGTGCCCTTCATCCCGCCGACCAGCACGTACAACACCATGATCAGGCCGACGACGCCGATCACCAGCGCCTGGCCGAGCTTGGAGTGCACGTTCAGCAGCAGCGCCACCAGGCCGCCGGCGCCCGCCATCTGCGCGAGCATGTAGAAGAACGAGATGACCAGGGTCGACGTCGCCGCCGCGGCGCGGACCGGGCGCTGCTTCATCCGGAAGCTCAGGACGTCGCCCATCGTGAACCGGCCGGTGTTGCGCAGCAGTTCCGCGATCAGCAGCAGGTCCACCAGCCACGCGACGAGGAAGCCGATCGAGTAGAGGAAGCCGTCGTAGCCGTGGATCGCGATGGCGCCCGCGATGCCGAGGAACGACGCCGCCGACAGGAAGTCGCCGGAGAGTGCGATGCCGTTCTGGCGGCCGGTGAACGCGCTACCCGCGGCGTAGTAGTCCGACGTCGAGGAGTTCCGGGAGCTGGCCCGGTAGACGACGTACAGCGTGATCGCCACGAACAGCGCGAACACGGCGGTGTTGACGATCGGGTCGCTGGCGGGCACACCCGCGGCGAGCACGGCCGGTGTCGTCGGTGTCATCGGGGCCGTCATCGGGGGGTCCCTTCGGTCAGGCCCTCGCGGGCCCTCAGCTCGGCCACCCGCGGGTCGAGCTGGGTGCGCGCGTAGCGCAGGTAGAGCCACGTGACCAGCGCCGTGCTGGCGAACTGGCCGATGCCGAGCAGGATGCCGACGTTGACCTGGCCGAACACCTTGGTGCTCATGAAGTCGTGCGCGTAGGCGGCGAGGAGCACGTAGGTCATGTACCAGGCGAAGAAGGCCAGGCTCATCGGGAAGACGAACCCGCGGAACCGGCGGCGCAGAGCGGTGAACTCGCGGCCGGCCTGGATCCCGGCGTAGTCGGGACCCGAGCGGGGGCGGGGCTTGCGGTGCTGGCCTTGGTGGCCGTGCCGGCCATCGGACGGGTGATCCCCGGCGAACAGGGCCGGCATCTGGCCGGTCTCCTCCAGGGCGTTGCCCGTCGCGGGGCGCGCGACGTCGTACATGGATTGCCTCCGGCAGATTGCCTCCGTGGCGGCGGGGCTACGAGCGCCTGCTGGCCGGGCGCCGGGCCGCCCTTGCGGACTGCGAGGCGCACATCGTAACTACGCCGCCCGGCCACCCGGAAAGGCGGCCGGTTCGTTTGCGGTCCCCGCGGCGCGGAATTCGTTTTCTTGTCGAAAATGTCGAAACCCGGACTTCAGCGAGTTCGCGGACGGGTTACCCACAATGAGGAAAGAATTGTGACACCGCGCTGTCGTACTTCTCGGTAGCTGTGGCAAACGGGCTAACCGTCCTGGACAGTCGTCCAGATGTGTCACCAGGAGTAGCCACGGTGGTCCGGGGTCGCCTCGGAGAGGGTCACCCTGGTGCGGGCGTGGCGGGGGAGATCCACTGGTCAGTGGGGCTCCCGAATGGAATCACCAGGTCGGGCGACGGTCGGCGAGAATGCCACAACATCGGGCACACATTGAGACTTGACCCACCCGATGGGGGTACGGAGTGTAGATCGTCCGAGGGATCTTACTCCGCCGAGTGGGCTAATCGGGTGACCGCCGGACGCTCACTATCGCCGCGTCCGGTAACCGGAATTCCCTCTTCCGCCCCGGCCGTGCAGAATGAGTCCGCCCACTACCGGGCCGGAAAGTACTTTTCGCAGGTCAGAGCCTGAGCCGGGAACACAATTGACCGGCCGGGCCGCGGGGGTACGATTCTTTGGCCCAGCTGACCGCAGCGATCCGATTGGCGCCGATTAAGTTGATCTCGACGACCGTGCAGACCGCAACTTGCGCCGTGCACGTGCAGAGTCCCGGGAACGGGACGCCGGGACGGTGCTCGTCGCGCGCGGCCGGAGGGGCAGCCGGGGACGTGCGAGGGGGCCCGGGACGCGGCTGGGCGGGGGCGGCACGGCCGTCCGCCGGAACGCCGCGAACCGGGACGCCGCGCGACCGACGCGGATCCATGACGCCGGACAGGGAGTCACTCACGTGACCGTTGCAGGAGAAGGTCAGGTGCCCGTCGGGGAACTGCTCGGCCGAGCACCCCGGCGGTCGAAGGGGAAGGCGGTATGGCAGGCGCTCGTGCGCTGGCGCGACTGGAGCCTGCCCGTCAAGCTTTCGGCCGTCACCGTCGTGCCCATCGTCCTGGCGATGGTGCTCGGCATCACGACGATCGCCGGCCAGGTCGGCCGGTCGGACGACTACCGGCGGCTCGACCGGCTCGTCGCGCTCGGCGTCCAGGTGCGCGCGCTCACCAGCGCCCTGCAGCAGGAGCGCACGGTCACCGCGGCGATGCTGACCGACGGCACCGTCGGCGGCACGCCCGAACTGGCGACCGCCCGCAAGGCGACCGACGCCGCGGTCGGCCCGTTCACCGACGCGCAGGCCCGCGGGTCCGCCGCCGAGCCCGGCGTGGCCGGGGCCGCGGGCGCGGCCACCGCCCAGGTGAACAACCTCGACTTCCTCCGCCGCCAGGTCGACGGCGGCCAGCTCGACCCGGGCCAGGCCGTCACCGCGTACTCCGGGGTCACCGGCGCGCTGATCGGCCTCGACACCGCGGCGACCGCCGGCGCCGGCGACGGCACCCTCGGCGGCACGCCCGCCGGGCTGCACGAACTGCTCGTCGCGGGCGAGCAGGTGTCGCTCAGCCAGGCGATGGTGTCCTACGGCATCAACCGCGGCGCGCTCTCGCCGAGCGAACTGGCCACCCTCCGCGCCGCCGAGCTGCGGCTGGCCGACCGGCTCGTCGACTTCCGGTCCGCGGCGGGCGACGCGCTGCAGCGCGACTTCTCGGCGATCGCCGAAGGCACCGACGCGCAGAGCCGCGCCCGGATGGTCGAGTCGGTGCTCGGCGCGCAGCCCGACTCCGCGCGGACCGCCTTCCGCGCCCTCTCCGCGACCGACTGGAACATCGCGTCCACGGCGATGCGGGCGCAGATCGCCCAGGTCGCCGACCGGCTCGGCACGCAGGCGTCGGACACGTCGTCGTCGCTGGTCGAGGACGCCAGCAGCGGGGCCGGTGTGCTCGCGGTGCTGCTGTTCGCCGCCCTGGTGCTCGCGGTCGCGGTCGTCTTCCTCATCACCCGCCAGCTGCTGCGCTCGCTGAAGGTGCTGCGCCGCAGCGCCCTCGACGTCGCCGAGACCGCGCTGCCCGAGGCGGTCCGCAACATCCAGGAGGGCCGCGCGCAGGGCACCGACGTCACGCCGGTGCCCATCCGGACCGACGACGAGGTCGGCGAAGTGGCGCGCGCCTTCGACAAGGTGCACCACCAGGCGCTGCGGCTGGCGACCGAGCAGGCCGCGATGCGCACCGGCTACGGCAGCGTGTTCGTCAACCTGTCCCGGCGCAGCCAGAGCCTGGTGCAGCGGCAGCTGCAGCTGATCGAGCAGCTGGAGCGCGACGAAGAGGACGCCGACCAGCTGGCGACCCTGTTCCAGCTCGACCACCTCGCCACCCGCATGCGGCGCAACAACGAGAACCTGATGGTCCTCTCCGGCGCCGAGCCGGGCCGTCGCTCCGGCAAGCCGGTCGGCACCACCGACATGCTTCGCGCCGCGGTGTCGGAGATCGAGCAGTACCAACGGGTCCAGGTGCAGCCGCCGCCCCCGGCGCGGATCGTCGGGTACGCCGCGAGCGACCTGATGCGCCTGGTCGCCGAGCTGCTGGACAACGCGACCGCGTTCTCCGCGCCGGAGACGTCGGTGACCGTGGCGTCGCGGCTGGGCGAGGACGGCTCGCTCAGCGTCGACATCCTCGACAAGGGCATCGGCATGAACGAGGCCGAGGTCGCCGAGGCGAACACCCGGCTGACCGAGGCCGGGTCGGTCGACCTGGCGACCTCGCGCCGGATGGGCCTGTTCGTGGTCGGCCGGCTGGCCAGCCGGCACCGGATCGGCGTCTCGCTGCACGGCGGCAAGGACATCGTCGGCGTCCGGGCCACCGTCGTGGTCCCGGCGGAGCTGGTGATGCCGGTGACCGACGGCCCGATGACCGGCCAGATCGGCGTGCTGCAGCCGCCGCCCCTGAGCCCGCCCGCCGGCACGCAGCTGCCGCGCCGCCAGACCACCAACGGCACCTCCCGCCCGCGGCCGCCGGTGGTCCCGCAGCAGCCGCCGATGGGGGAGGAGCGCTGGCCGTCGGCGAGCGACCTCGCCGGGCTGGCCAACGGGCACGGCCCGGTTACCGAGCGGCCGCCGACGGACCTGGAGATCTCGGGGACGGACCTGTTCGCCCCGATCCCGAAGGACGACCCGGCGCCGCCGCCGCGGCCGACCCTGCCGCCGGTGCCCGCGGTGCTGCCGGTGCCGCAGCCGCCGCGCCACGACGACCTGCCCTCGGGCAAGGACCTGTTCTCCGCCAACGAGACCACGCTCAGCGACTGGTGGCGGCACGCGACCGCGAAGCCGGCCAAGCCCGCCCCGGCCCCCGCGCCGGCGCTGGACCTGTCGGAGACGACGCCGATCTTCGACGAGATGCTGTCCGCGTGGTTCCGCGAGGACAAGCCCGCCGAGAAACCGGCGCCCGAGAAGGCGGCACCCAAGAAGCCGGCGGCGGAGAAGCCGGCCGCCGGACAGCCGGCCACCACGAAGCCGGTCGCCGAAGACGAGCCCGTCGTCGACGAAGAGGCCGCTCCCGAAGAGGAGCCGGCCGCCGAGCCGGAGGGCCGCAGCTGGGACTTCGCGAGCGACGAAGAGTTCCGCACGGTCCAGGCGGTCACGAAGGCCGAGCCGACGACGTTCACCGACGCGGGCCTCCCGCGCCGCCGCCGCGGCGAGCAGCTCATGCCGGGCAGCGCGACCTCGAGCCCCTCGGCCTTCTCATCACCGGCCCCGGCCCGCCCGGATCTCCCGGTCCGCGACCCGGCGGACGTCCGCGGCCGCCTGAGCAGCTTCCAGCAGGGCGTGACCCGCGGCCGCCAGGAAGCCCGCGAAGCCGCGGCGGCGGGTACCGCGCAAGGCGCGGAGACGGACGCCGAGCAGCCGATCCGGCCGGACGCGCACTCGGACGCCCTCGAGCAGGACCAGCAGCTCGAGGCCGAGCAGGCGGGGCAGCAGGAGCCGGACGAATCGACCGGCCTGCCGCTGCCGAGCCGGCAGCCGGGTCAGCCGAACGGACTGTCCCAGTCGGGGCCGCAGCCGTCCGCGGAGTCGAACGGCCGGCCGCAGCCCGGTCAGCGGCGGCCGGGGCAGCCCAACGGACTGCCGCAGCCGGGACACCCGAACGGAGTGCCGCAGCCGAGCCAGGCGAACGGGCTGCACCAGCCGGGGCAGCCGGGACAGTCCGCGTCGCCGTACCCCGGCGGGCAGCAGCAGGTCCAGCCGTCGGCGTTCCACCAGGTCGGCGGACAGCAGCCGGGAGAGCAGCAGCCCGACGGGCCGCAGTTCTCGCAGGCCGGCGCGCCGGACGCACCTCACCACCCCGGCGCCCGGCCGCCGGGGCCGCAGCGGCCCGCCTTCCAGCCGCCCGACGGACAGCCCGGCGAGCAGCAGCCCCGCCCGGGACCGCACCAGTCCGGCGGGCCGCAGCAGGCGTTCCGCCATCCCTCGGCCTACCAGCAGCCCGGCGACTGGCAACCCCGGCCGTCGGGACCGCACCAGCCTGGCGGGCCGCAGGCGTACCGGCAGCCGGGCTCCGGCCAGTTCTCCCTGCCGCGGCAGTTCGGCGGGCAGCCGCCGAAACCGCCGCAGCCGGGGCCGGGCCGTCCCGGCTTCCCGGAGCAACCACCGGCGGCCTACCGGCAACCCGGACAACAGCCGGGCCACGCCGGACCGCACCAACCAGGGCAGCAACCCGGGCAACAGCGGCCGGACCAGCAGGAACTGCCCCAGCAGGGCGGCCACCCCGCCTTCCAGGACAGGCCGGCCGCGCCGCCCGCCGGGCTGCCGAACCGGCGTTCCGGGCCACCACCCGAGCCGACGGCGGCGGAGACCCCGGAAGAGGCTCCGACGCCCCTCCGGGAAGACGCCGCCCTGGAGGCGACGGCGGAGTGGAACTTCGGCTCGGACGAAGGCTGGCGCACCGTGCAAGCGGTGTCCCAGTCGGCGCCCGCCACGTTCACTTCGGCAGGATTGCCCCGGCGCCGCCGCGGGGAGCAGCTGCTCCCGGGCAGCGCCGCACCACCCACCGGGGCCACGGCCCCCCGACCACAACGCGACGCACACGACGTGCGCGGTCGCCTGCGCAGTTTCCAGCAGGGCATCGAGCGCGGACGCCACCGCAACGCTCGGGCGACCGAGACGAACCACGAGACACTGGAGGGTGAATGACCTCGCCGAGTAGCGCTCAGCCGACGCAGAATCAGTTCGGCTGGCTGGTCAACGACTTCGCCGAGCGAGTACCCGGCGTGGCGCACGCGGTGGTCGTCTCGGCGGACGGCTTGCTGCTGTCCGCGTCGAACCGGCTCCCGCTCGATCGGGCCGACCAGCTCGCCGCGGTGGCGTCGGGACTGGTCAGCCTCACTCAAGGCGCCGCGCGGTGCTTCGAGGCCGGCGCGGTGAACGAGACGGTGGTCGAGATGGAGCTGGGGATCATGGTGCTGATGTCGATCAGCGACGGATCCTGCCTGGCCGTGCTCGCCGCCCCCAACTGCGACATCGGTCAGGTCGCGTACGAAATGACGATGCTCGTCGACCGGGTCGGCCAGATCCTGACCCCGGAGCTGCGCGCCCAGCTCCAGGGTTCGGGTGGGTCCCTGATCGGCGAACCGGTGGGATGATGGCGCGATGAGCACGGGGCCCGGATCTTTCGGCGAACCCCCGGAGGCGGAGGCCTCCGGTCCAGGGGGCGACGGCACCTTCGCCGACGTCTTCAACGGGTTCTCCCTGGATTCCGGCCGTGCCCGCCGGAAGCGCAAGAAGGGCAAGGAGTCCCCGCCACCCCCGGCCGCCGGTGCCCACGCGGCCGCGGAACCGCCGGCGCCACCAGCGCCGTCGGCCGACCAAGGAGATCGAGTGACCTCTTTAGTGTCGCCACCCGGCAGTACCGACGGGGACGCACCGCGCCCCGGCGGGCTGTTCGACCCGGGGCCGCCCAGCGGCGAGTTCGTCATGCCCCGGGTGTTCGAACAACCAGCGGCCCCCGAGGACCAGACCGCGATCGTCCGGCCCTACGCTCTCACTGGCGGCCGAACGCGGGCAAATTACGCGCTGGAGCTGGAGACGCTCGTCTCCACGAAGGACTACGCTGCCACCGGTGGCCTCCCCGAAGTGGCCGCGGAGCAGATCGAGTGCATCTCGATCATGGAAGAGTGCCGGACCCCCCGTTCGGTCGCCGAGATCGTGTCGGCGCTGCGGGTGCCCTTGGGCGTGGCCCGCGTGCTGATCAGCGACGCGGCGGATGCGGGGCTGGTCACGGTGCACAAGACGATAACGGGCAATGACGGCGCCGAGGCACATCTGGTGTTGATGGAAAGGGTTTTGAGTGGACTCCGTCGGCTTTAAGGCACCGCGGGACACCGCGCCCCCGACCATGACATCCGCCAAGATCGTGGTGGCGGGCGGCTTCGGAGCGGGGAAGACGACGTTCGTCGGGTCGGTGTCGGAGATCGTGCCGCTCACCACCGAGGCGATGATGACCGACGCGAGCCGCGGCATCGACAACCTCGACCAGACGCCGAACAAGTCGACGACCACCGTCGCGATGGACTTCGGCCGGGTTTCGCTGGACGCGGACCTGATCCTCTACCTGTTCGGCACACCCGGGCAGCAGCGGTTCTGGTTCATGTGGGACGACCTGGTCCGCGGCGCCATCGGCGCGGTGGTGCTGGCCGACACCCGCCGGCTGGCGGACTCGTTCGCGCCGATCGACTTCTTCGAGGACCGCGGTCTGCCCTACATCGTCGGCGTGAACACGTTCGACGGTGTGCTGGAGCACGACATCAACGACGTCCGCGAGGCGCTGTCGATCGACCCGAACATCCCGATCGTCCGCTGTGACGCCCGGGACCGGGAGTCGACGAAGCAGACGCTGATCACGCTGGTCGAGTACGCGATGCGCCAGTGGATCGCGCTGCGGGCGGCCAACGCCCGCTGACGCCGTCCAGGGCCCGGGGCGTGCCCCGGGCCCGGCAGCGCGGCGGTACGGCCCGCTCGTCGGACGTGCACGTTTCGACGAGAGCGAGGCCGAGCCGAGTCGTGCCCTCGGTACCGCCGAACGTTCAGTACTCGTCGTGGCGGCGCCACCAGGAGCTGGGCGCGTCGTCGCCGTGGCTGTCCTCTTCCCACGCTTCCTGGCGGCCGAGCGGGGTGACGTCGAGGTAGCGGTGCGACGCCAGGAACATCTCACCACCGCGGCCGGACGTGAAGTACGTCCGGAAGACGTCGTCACCCTCGCGCAAGAAGACGCTGACGCCGAAGCCGCCGCCCACGCCGCAGTCGTCGGTGAAGCCGGTGCCGTGCGCGGACACCCAGGGCACGTCCCAGCCCATGCGTGTCCGGTACCGCTCGATCTCGGGCAGCGTCGCCGGCGCGACGACCTTGAGCGTGACGTCGCGGGCGTGCAGGTGCGCCAGGTGCGGCAGGTTGTCGAGCACCAGCGAGCAGCCCGGGCAGCCCGCCTCGTCACCCGGGTGCAGCATGAAGTGGTAGACGATCAGCTGGCGCCGGCCCTCGAACAGGTCGAGCAGGCTGACCTTCCCGTCCGCGCTGTCGAAGGGGTAGTCCGCGTCGAAGCGGACCATCGGCAGGCGCCGGCGTTCGGCGGCGAGGCGGTCGGCCGCCTTCATGTGCTCCTTCTCCTTGACCAGCAGCGCGTCGCGCGCGGCCTGCCATTCCTCGGGGGAGACGATCGCGGTCATCGGGTTTCCTCTCGTCGGAGGTGGAGGGCGCCGGCCAGGTCGTCGAAGGACGAGGTCCAGCCGTCGTGGTGGCCGTCGCGCTCGGCGACGGTCGGGAAGCCGGTCTGGGTGAAGGTCATCTCTGTCTTGCCGCCCAGGTCGGCGAAGTCGATCGTGACGAGCGTGTCGACGCCCCGGTCGCCGTCGGCGTCCCAGCCGAAGGTGAGCACGAGCCGTGCGGGGGCGGTGATCTCGCGGTAGACGCCGCGCATCCAGTGCTCGTCACCCTCGGGGGAGCGGATGCACGCCCGCCAATGGCCGCCTTCGCGGGTGTCGAGGGTGACGGCGCACCCGGTGAACCCGCTCGGGCCCAGCCAGCTCGCCAGGTGGTCCGGGTCGGTCCACGCGGCGAAGACGAGTTCGCGGGGCGCGTCGAAGACCCGGGTGATCGTCAGCTCGGAATCGGTCCCGGAGTCAGGCTGGGTTTCCGGCATCTTCCGCTCCTTCCGGCGGCCGCTGCAGCTCCCGCAGGTGCTCGTCGAGGCGGTCGAAGCCGCCCTCCCAGAACCGGCGGTAGGCCGCGACCCAGTCGGCGACGTCTTCCAGCGGTTTCGCCTCCAGCCGGCAGGGCCGCCACTGGCGGGTGCGGCCGCGGGTGATGAGCCCGGCCTGTTCCAGCACCTTCAGGTGCCGGGACACCGCGGGCAGGCTCATCGGCAGCGGCCCGGCGAGCTCGTTGACCGTCGCCTCACCGGCCGAAAGCCGGGCGAGGATGGCGCGCCGCGTCGGGTCGGCGAGCGCCGAGAACGTGCGGCTCAGGTGATCGGCAGCAGCAGTCATTTCAACACCTTGTTAATTAACGGACTAGTTAAACATAGCTGCCAGCTGGGTGTTGTCAAGGGTGTCGGGCCGTGCGGTGAGAGCCGCGTCACTGGTCGTCCGGTTTCCAATAGTAGGAAGTCCTAGTATTTTGGGAGGATGAGCAGTGAGCTGTACCGCCCCGCGCACCCCGTCCGGTTCGTCACGGCGTCGAGCCTGTTCGACGGCCACGACGCGTCGATCAACATCATGCGGCGGATCCTGCAGTCGCAGGGCGCGGAGGTCGTGCACCTCGGCCACAACCGGTCGGTCGACGAGGTGGCCACCGCGGCCATCGCCGAGGACGTCCAGGGTGTCGCCATCTCTGCTTACCAGGGCGGCCACGTCGAGTACTTCTCCTACCTGGTCGAGCTGCTGCGCGAGCGCGGCGCCGGCCACATCAAGGTCTTCGGCGGCGGGGGCGGGGTGATCGTGCGCGAGGAGATCGACCTGCTGCACTCGCGCGGCGTCACCCGGATCTTCTCGCCCGAGGACGGCTACGAGATGGGCCTGCCGGGCATGATCAACATGATGATCAAGGCCTGCGACGTCGATCTGGCGGCCGACGGCCCGGCGCTCGACAAGGTGCTCTCCGGCGACGTCGCCGCGCTCTCCCGCGTCATCACGCAGCTGCAGGCCGAGCGCCTGTCCGGGGACGTGCTGAGCGGGATCACCGAGGCCGCGGGCAAGCGGGAGGTGCCGGTCCTCGGCATCACCGGCACCGGCGGCTCGGGCAAGTCGTCGCTCACCGACGAGCTGATCCGGCGCTTCCGCCTGGACCAGGAGGACAAGCTGCGGATCGCGGTGCTCGCGGTCGACCCGTCACGGCGCAAGGGCGGCGGCGCGCTGCTCGGCGACCGCATCCGGATGAACTGCCTCGACGGCTCCCCGGTGTACTTCCGCTCGCTGGCCACCCGCACGACGTCCGGCGAGATCCCGGCCGGCCTCAGCGAGTCGATCCTGGCCTGCAAGGCCGCCGGCTTCGACCTGGTGATCGTCGAGACGCCGGGCATCGGCCAGGGTGACGCCGGGATCGTCGACTTCGTGGACCAGTCGCTGTACGTGATGACGCCGGAGTTCGGCGCCGCGTCGCAGCTGGAGAAGATCGATATGCTCGACTTCGCCGACGTCGTCGCGATCAACAAGTTCGAGCGCCGCGGCGCCGAGGACGCCCGCCGCGACGTCGCGCGCCAGCTGGTGCGCAACCGCGAGGCGTTCGAGTCCGGCCCCGACGACATGCCGGTGTACGGCACGAGCGCGGCGAAGTTCAACGACGACGGCGTCACCGCGCTGTACCAGCAGCTGCGGGGCCTGCTCGCCGAGCGCGGCCTGACCGTCTCGGCCGGGACGCTGCCGCACGTCGAAGGCAAGGTCTCGACCGACGCGAGCACGGTCATCCCAGGCACCCGCGCGCGGTACCTGGCCGACATCGCCGAAACCGTCCGCGGTTACCACGCGAAGACCGAGCAGCAGGTCGCGGCGATCCGCAAGCACGAAGCGCTGACGACGGCCCGTGCAGAACTGTCCAAGGTGGACGCGTCGACCGACGCGCTCGACGGGCTGCTCGCCACCGCGGCGTCCGAGGTGGACGGCGAGGCGACCAAGACCCTCGAACGCTTCCGGGCGCTGGCCGAGGAATACCGCCAGGACGAGCTCGTCGTGAAGATCCGCGACAAGGAACTGCGCACCCAGCTGTGGCGCGACACGCTGTCCGGCAACCGCGTCCCGCGCGTCGCCCTGCCGCGCTACGCCGAGTCCGGCGAGCTGCTGTCGTTCCTGCGCCGGGAGAACCTGCCCGGCTACTTCCCTTACACCGCGGGCGTTTTCCCGTTCAAGCGGGACGGCGAGGACCCGGCCCGGATGTTCGCCGGCGAGGGTGACGCGTTCCGCACCAACCGCCGGTTCAAGATGCTCTCGGCCGACTCCGAGGCCAAGCGCCTCTCGACCGCGTTCGACTCGGTGACGCTCTACGGCCACGACCCGCACACCCGCCCCGACATCTACGGCAAGGTCGGCACGTCGGGGGTGTCCATCGCGACGCTCGAGGACATGAAGGTCCTCTACGACGGCTTCGACCTGACCGCGCCGAACACGTCGGTGTCGATGACGATCAACGGCCCGGCGCCGACGATCCTGGCCTATTTCCTCAACACCGCGATCGACCAGCGCGTCGAGGCGTTCAAGGCCGAGCACGGGCGCGACCCGTCCGAGGATGAGACCGCCGAGCTGCGCGAGTGGGCGCTGAAGAACGTGCGCGGCACGGTCCAGGCCGACATCCTCAAGGAGGACCAGGGCCAGAACACCTGCATCTTCTCCACCGAGTTCAGCCTCCGGATGATGGCCGACATCCAGGAGTGGTTCATCTCCCACGGCGTCCGCAACTTCTACTCGGTGTCGATCTCCGGCTACCACATCGCCGAGGCCGGGGCGAACCCGATCTCGCAGCTGGCGTTCACGCTGTCCAACGGCTTCACCTACGTCGAGTCGTACCTGGCGCGCGGCATGGACATCAACGACTTCGCGCCGAACCTGTCGTTCTTCTTCTCCAACGGCATGGACGCCGAGTACACGGTGCTCGGCCGGGTGGCGCGGCGGATCTGGGCCGTGGCCATGAAGGAGCGCTACGGCGCGAACGAGCGGTCACAGAAGCTGAAGTACCACGTGCAGACGTCCGGGCGGTCGCTGCACGCGCAGGAGATGAGCTTCAACGACATCCGCACCACGCTGCAGGCGCTCTGCGCGCTCTACGACAACGCGAACTCCTTGCACACCAACGCCTTCGACGAGGCGGTCACGACGCCGTCGGAGTCGTCGGTGCGCCGCGCGATGGCCATCCAGATGATCATCAACAAGGAGTGGGGCCTGTCGAAGAACGAGAACCCGCTGCAGGGTTCGTTCGTCGTCGACGAGCTGACCGACCTGGTCGAGGAAGCGGTCCTGGTCGAGTTCGACCGGATCTCCGAGCGCGGCGGCGTGCTCGGCGCGATGGAAACCGGTTACCAGCGCGGCAAGATCCAGGACGAGTCGATCCTGTACGAGCGCAAGAAGCACGACGGCTCGCTGCCGATCATCGGCGTCAACACCTTCCGCAACCCGCGCGCGGGCGAGGACGACATCGAGGTCGAGCTGGCCCGGGCGACCGAGGACGAGAAGAAGTCCCAGCTGGACCGGCTGTCGGACTTCCAGCACCGCCACAAGGAAGACGCCCAGCAGGCCTTGAAGGCGTTGCGCGAGGCAGCCACCCGCGGCGGCAACCTGTTCGGCGTCCTGATGGACGCGGCCCGGGTCTGTTCACTGGGCCAGATCACCGAAGCGTTCTTCGAGGTCGGCGGGCAGTACCGCCGCAACGTCTAGAGCGCCACGCGCAGGTACGCCCGGTCGTCGAAGGAATTCGCGGCCGGGCGTTTTCCTTTGGTCTCCGGCGGGTCCAGCATCAGCGGGTCGCGCGCCAGTCGTTGCGCCAGCAGGCGTTCGGCCTCGGCCAGCGTCGGCGCCGGTTCCGGGTAGCCGTCCGTGGTGATGACGACCTCCCGGACGCCGCCGGGCACCGGCACGACCTCGACGAACAGGTCCGGGACGTCCTGGCCGTCCAGCGCGCCGTAGCCGTAGCGCGGGTCGGGCCGGTTGCGCAGCCCGACCAGCGCGCGCAGCAGCTCCTGCACGGCGGCCCGGCCCGGATCGTCCGCCCGCAGCGTGGCCTCCGGGACGTCGTCGGCGAGGTGCCGGCGCAGCACGAGGGCGCGGGCCTCCGCCACGATCCGTTCACCGGACGGGCGTGGCGGCACCGGCAGCCCGTCGAGCAGCACGCGGCCTTCGCCGACGCGCCAGATCTCGCGGCGGCCCAGGTGGAGCACGCAGAAGGACACCGCCGAACCCACGCCCGCGTCGCCCAGCAGCCCCCGGACCAGCGCGGTCGCGCCGTCGACCGCCTCGCGCGCCGGGCACCCGGCCGCGGTGGCGGCCAGGTGCCCGGCGACGGCTTCGGCGAGTTCGGCGCCGTCCGGACCGGTGTCCCACGGCTTCTTCGTCGCGCCGTCGGCGACGCCGAGCACGTGCTCACCCAGGACCAGCCGGTCGGCGCAGGGTTCGGCGCTGTCCCGCGGCACCACCGACGTCTCGAGGATCACCCGGCCGAACGTACCGCCCTCAGCTGCCAGACCGGCACCAGCGCGCGGCCCTCGGCGTCGGTGGCGAGGGTGGCCAGGGCCGACGTGTCGGCCTCGGGGTCGAGGATCGCGCCCACGCTGGCCCGCAGCTCCGCCACGTCGAACGCGGTGGTGTAGACGGCCGGTTCGAGGCGCTCGATCGTCCAGTCCTTCCCGACGGTCTCGCGCAGGTTCGCCTCGCTGATCAGGTACGGCGCGGGGAACGCGTCGGGCACCTCCGTCGAGAAGCAGAAGAGGTGCAGGTGCGCGCCCGGCCGCGTCGCGCGGGTCAGCGCGGCGAGGTACTCGCGCCGCGCGTCCTCGTTCAGGCAGTGGTAGAGCGCGCTGTCGAGCACCGTGTCGAAGCGGCCTTCGTAGCCTTCGAGCTTCGTCGCGTCGGCGACGGCGAAGGTGACGCCCTCGGCACGGGTGCGGGCCTGTTCGATAGCTGACGGCGCGCCGTCCAATCCGGTGACGTTCAACCCGCGCGAAGCGAGGAACCCGGAGTTGTCGCCGAGCCCGCAGCCGATGTCGAGGACGTCGCCGGTGAACTCGCCGGCGTCGGCCAGCGCGACCACCAGCGGTTGCGGTGCGCCCAGGTCCCACGGCATCTTCCGGCCGATCGGGGTGGCGCCGCGGTAGGCCTGCTCGAAGTCGAGGTCCTCGGTGCTCGTGCCCGGATTCGTCATCCTTGCCCCCTTATTCAACGTATGGTGAGATAACCCCATCGTGCGACGGTGAGTGCACGACTGTCAACCCGGGGAATACGGCGGCGGGGCGAGGGGTAGTCGTTGGTATGAAATTCGGGATCTCGACGTTCGTGACCGACGAGGGCATCCGGCCGGACGTGCTGGGCGCCGCCCTGGAGGAGCGCGGCTTCGACTCGCTGTTCCTGGCCGAGCACTCGCACATCCCGGTGAGCCGGGAAAGCCCGTACCCGGCCCCGGGCGGGCTGCCGGAGAAGTACAAGCGCACGCTCGACCCGTTCGTGGCGCTCACCGCGGCCGCCACCACGACGTCGGAGCTGCTGCTCGGCACTGGCATCGCGCTGCTGATCCAGCGTGACGTGATCCACACTGCGAAGGAGGTCGCCTCGCTCGACCTGATCTCCGACGGCCGCGCGCTGTTCGGCGTCGGCGTCGGCTGGAACCGCGAGGAGATGGCCAACCACGGCACCGACCCGAAGACCCGCGGCGCGCTGATCGACGAGCAGCTGGCCGCGCTCAAGGAGATCTGGACGAAGGACGAGGCCGAGTTCCACGGCGAGTACGTGAACTTCGACCCGATCTTCGCCTGGCCCAAGCCGGTGCACAAGCCGCACCCGCCGATCTACATCGGCGGCGAGAGCGAGGCCGCGATCCAGCGGCTGATCAAGTACGGCGACGGCTGGCTGCTGCGCGGGAACCTGCACTTCGACGAGGCCAAGAAGGTGCGCGACCGGCTGAACGCGGCGGGCCGCGAGGACGTCCAGTTCGCCGTCTTCGGCGGCGACACCAAGGCCAAGGTGATCGACGGCTTCCGCGACGCGGGCACCGAGCGCTACACGTTCATGCTGGAAACCATGCCGGAGGCCGAGACGCTCAAGGCGCTCGACGAGCTCGCCGAGGTGGCGGCGGCGCACCGGTGATCGTGGTTCGATGGCGGGAGGGACTCAAGATGAAGGAGCAAGACGCGTGAGTGAAGTGCAAATCGGTCTCGCCGCGGCGCTGGAGCAGTTCTCGCCGCGGGAGTCGATCCGGCTGGCGAAGGCGGCCGAGGAGCAGGGGTTCTCCGGCCAGATGGCGGCCGACCACTTCCAGCCGTGGGTGCCGCAGCAGGGTGAGGCCTCGTTCGTGTGGAGCGTGCTGGCGTCGCTGGCCGAGAACACGACCGGTGACCTCGGCCCGGGTGTGACGTGCCCCTCGTTCCGGCTGCACCCGGCGATGGTCGCGCAGGCCGCGGCCACCCTCGAGGCGACCTACCCGGGGCGCACCTGGCTGGGCATCGGCTCCGGCGAGGCCCTCAACGAGCACATCATCGGCGGCTACTGGCCGGAGGCCCCGGAGCGGGTCCGCCGGATGTTCGAAGCCCTCGAGATCATCCGGAAGCTGTTCACCGGCAAGGACGTCAAGCACTCGGGCGAGTTCTTCAAGCTGCACAACACGCGCTTGTGGACACTGCCCGACGGCCCGCCGCCGCCCGTCTACATCGCCTCCGCGGGGCCGTACACCTCCCGCAAGACCGGCGAGCTGGCCGACGGCCTGATCACGCCCGGCGCGTCCATCGAGAAGCTGGCCGGCATCGTGGACAACTTCAACCAGGGCGCGAAGAAGGCCGGCAAGGACCCGGACTCGATGCCGAAGCTGCTGCAGGTGCACCTGTCGTGGGCCGAGGACGACGAGACGGCCTGGGCCAACGCGCTGGACCAGTGGCCCAACGGCGGTATGAAGTTCCCGAAGGCCGACGTCCGCTCGCCGTTCGACTTCGCGCAGATGGCGAAGCTGGTGCGGCGCGAGGACTTCGAGGGCCGCATGGTCGTGTCGTCGGACCCGGACGTCCACCGCGCGGCACTGCAGAAGTACGTCGACGCCGGCTTCAACCGGATCTACATCCACAACGTGGGCCGCAACCAAGACGAGTTCCTGAGCACCTTCGGCAAGGAAGTCCTGCCGAAGCTCAACGCCTAGCCGTCAGCGGGCGTCCCTGTTCCGGGGACGCCCGCCCGGCCACGGGCCCAGCTCCGGCAGGTCACCGGTGAGGCCGTCCCCGTCGCTCCGGCCGGAGAGCCACGCCGCGAGCGCGCGTGGTGGCCCGGTGACGATCGCGTCGCTCGGCAGGCGTTCCTTGAGGAAGTCGACGGCGTGCTCGCAGAAGCCGCCCGGCCAGTCGGCCGGCGTCGCGGCTTCGACGTCGACGGCATGGATCCAGACTTCGCGCCAGCGTGCGAACACCGTGCTCGACAGCTTCCCGTCGCGGTAGTCCACGGCCTGGTCCCAGTCGGTGACCCGGCTCCACGCGGCTTCCAGCCGCCGCGAGTGCTCACGCAGGGCGCTTCGGTGTTCGTCGGCGGTCCGGCCCGCGGTCGCCTCGATGATGCCGTCGCGGTCGTGCGTCGCCGGGTCGTACAGCGGGATCAGCACCCCGCGCACGGCGTGCTCCACCAGGTCCGCCAGCGCGCGCCCGGCGTCCGTGACGTGAGCCAGGACGTGCCCGCGCGTCCACCCGGGCAACGCCGTGGCCGCGCGGACCTCGGTGTCGGTCAGGCTGTCCAGGGCGCGGAAGAGGTGGCGGTGCGCGTCGGCGACCTCCGCCGTCGGGATCACTTGTCGAGCAGCAGGTGGACCGACAGTTCGAGGCGGTTCGCGACGTCGGCGGCCGACGCGCGGCGGGTCACCCAGGCGACCAGGTTCGCCATCCAGACGTCCGCGACGACGTGGAAGATGTCCCGGTCGGCCTCGGTCGGGTCGGTGATGCCCATCGCCTGGGCGAACATGTTCTCCATCAGCAGGCCGACCTGCTCGACCTCGGCCGCGGCGGAGGTGTCGGCGAACATGAACGCGCGCACCATCGCCTCGGTGAGGTGCGGGTCGCGCTGCATCAGCCGGGTGTTGCGGCCCAGCACGAACATCAGCCGCTCGGCCGGCGTCTCACCGGGGATGGCTTGGCGCTCCAGCTTTTCCTGCGCCCGCTCGAACTCGCGCGCCAGCCCGGAGACGAGCAGGTGGATCTTCGACGGGAAGTACCGGTAGAGCGTGCCGAGGGCGACGTCCGCCTTCTCCGCGACGGCTCGCATCTGGACGGCGTCGTAGCCGCCCTTCGAGGCCAGGGCGAGGGTCGCGTCGATGATCCGGCGACGGCGGTCGCGCTGGGCGGCCGAACCGAGCTCGTCGGCGCCGATCGCGCTCAGCCCGTTACCGCGCGCCTTGGTCGGTGCCTTGGCTTTGCCGGGCATCGGCATCCCCCGTCCTTCGGAACTTGTTCCAGTTCACGACGTAGAGTACCTGTCCTGGCGAAACGTTCAACCAATGACCCACTGGCCGAAAAACTGTAACACGTTCTACACTCGCGAGTAGTGTCCCGTAACCGCGAGGAGACCCGATGCCGGTCGCGCTCACCGACGAACAGGCCGCGCTGGCCGCGGCGATCCACGCCTGGTCCGCCGACCGCCGGCCCCTCGACGCGGTCCGGGCGGCGGAAACCGGGCCACCGGCCGGGATTCCCGCCGGGTTCGCCGATCTCGGCCTGTTCGGCGTCGCGCTGCCGGCCGCCGCCGGCGGGGCCGACGGCGGTATCGCCGATCTCGCCGCCGGGCTCGCCGCGGCGGCCGAGGAACTGGTGCCGGGCCCCGTCCTGAGCACCGCCCTGGGTGGGCTCTTGCTGGCTTCGGTGGCTGAGGCCAAGGAACTGCTCCCGGCGCTCGCCGAAGGCACGGCCACGATCGCGGTGCTGCTGGACGAGCCCGCCGACGGCGTCCTCGTGCCCGGCGCGCACCCGGACTCCTGGCTGCTGGTGCCCTCGGGTGACGGTCACCTCCTGCTCGCCCCGGGCACCCCCGGCGTCACGATCGAGCCGGTGGCGCCGTTCGACTTCTCCCGGCCGCTGGCGCGGGTCCGGGTCGCCGGCGTCTCCGGTGAGCTCCTCACGCTGCCGCCGGTCGCCGACCTGGCCGCGACCCTGGCCGCCGCCGAAGCCGCCGGGGTGGCGCGGCGGACGCTCACCATCGCCGTCGAGTACGCCAAGGTCCGCGAGCAGTTCGGTCAGCCGATCGGGGGATTCCAGGCGATCAAGCACCTGTGCGCCGAGATGCTCTGCCGCGCCGAAGCGGCCGAAGCGCTGGCCTGGGACGCGGCGAACGGGCAGCACCCGCTTTCGGTGGCCAGCGCGGCCGTCGTCGCCCTCGACGCCGCCGTCGCCAACGCCAAGGACTGCGTCCAGGTGCTCGGCGGGATCGGCTTCACCTGGGAGCACGACGCCCACCTCTACCTGCGCCGGGCCGTCGCCCTGCGGCAGTGGCTCGGCGGCAGCGGGCCGTGGCGGCGCCGGGCGGCCGCCCTCACCCTCGACGGGACCGAACGCACCCTCGGCGTCGACGTCGGGGACGACCTTCCGCTGCGTGAAGAGGTCACGCGGATCGCGTCGCTGCCCGAGGCCGGCCAGCGGGTCGCGCTCGCCGACGCGGGGCTGCTGACACCGCACTGGCCGGTGCCCTTCGGCCGCGGCGCCGACGCCGCTCTTCAGCTGCGAATCGACGCTTTCCTGGCCGCCGCCGGCGTTCGCCGTCCGGACCTGGTCATCGGCGCGTGGGCGGTGCCCACCATCCTCGAACACGGCAGCGACGAGCAGCGCGAGCGGTTCGCCCGGCCGACGTTGCGCGGCGAGCTGACGTGGTGCCAGCTGTTCAGCGAGCCCGGCGCCGGCTCCGACCTGGCGTCGCTGCGGACGGCCGCCCGCCGCGTCGACGGCGGCTGGCGGCTGACCGGGCAGAAGGTGTGGACGTCACTCGCCCGCGAAGCCGACTGGGGGATCTGCCTGGCCCGCACCGACCCGGCCGTGCCCAAGCACAAGGGCATCACGTACTTCCTGGTCGACATGCGCGCCGAGGGCATCACCACGCAGCCGTTGCGCGAGATCACCGGCGAGGCCGTGTTCAACGAGGTCTTCCTCGACGACGTCTTCGTGCCCGACGCCGACGTCGTCGGCGAACCCGGCGGCGGCTGGCGGCTGGCGCGCACGACGCTGGCGAACGAGCGCGTGGCCATCGGCGGCGGCTCGGCGGTCGGCGAGAGCGTGCAGCACCTGGTGTCCACAGTGGACGCCTCGGCCCTGGACGACGTCACCCGCGACCGGCTCGGCGAGCTGGTGGCCCAGGGGGTCGCGGGTTCTGTCCTCGACCTGCGCGCGGCCCTTCGCCGGCTCGGCGGCCAAGATCCGGGCGCGGAGTCGAGCGTCCGGAAGCTGCTCGGGGTCCAGCACCGCCAGGACGTCGCGGAGTTCGCCCTGACCCTGGCCGGCCTCGCCGCCCTGGCCGCCGACGGCCCCGCCGCGGCGGCGCACCACGAGTTCCTGATGACCCGCTGCCTCTCGATAGCGGGCGGCACCACCCAAGTCCTCCGGTCCCTGACGGCAGAACGCCTGCTGGGCCTACCCCGCTGACCGAGCCCACCCCCATCACGCGAGCCGACTCTCCAGGTACGCGAACCGACTCTCCAGGTACGCGAACCGACCGTCCGGGTACGGCATTTCGCCGTGTGGGTTGCACAACGAGACGGTGCGAACGGCCCGTTCGTGCCGCCGGACCCGAAACTGTCGGTCCGGTGATCTAGCGTTGCGGGTGTGGAGTTCAGCGCACAGACCCAGGCGACTTACCTTCCCTCGGATCCGCCGAGGGAAGGCGTGCTGGCGCTGTGGGGCGGCGATGTGGCCGGCGGGACCACGATCGAGCTCGTGCTGCCCCGCGGCGGGAAGTTCGCGCGGACGAAGGTCGACGCCGAGCTCGTCCCGCTCGAACGCGCGCTGCCGCGGCTGCTGACGGTGGGGGACGAGGCGAGCCCGGCTGTCGCGGCGTGGTCGGCGGCCGTCAACGCCGGGGTGAACCTCGTCGCGCGGGGGCGGCTGCGGCCGGCCGTCACGGAGGGCGGGGTCGGCGCGTGGCGGATCGGCCCGCTGGACGCCGCGGACGAAGAACTGCTGCGCGGGCTCGCCGGCGCGTTGCCGCCGGAGGCGTACGCGCTGCCGTTGACCGGGCTGAAACGCATCCGGCTGCACTCGCCGGACTCGCTGGTGCGCGCCCTCTGGGACGCGACGGCCGACCTGCTGGTGCGCAGCCCGGCGGCGGCGGTCGGGGCGGGCGACCCGGCCTTCGCGGCGCGGGAACAGGCGCTGCTCGGCCCGGACGGCGCGGCCTGGCTGGCCGAGCTGGAGGAGCGCGAGCCGCGGGGTGCCCAGCTGATCCTGCGGGTGGAGGCGCGCGGTGACGACGCGTTCGCCGGCGTGCTCGCGGTGCGCAGCACGGCCGAGGCGAGCCTGGTGGTCGAGGCGGCGACCCTGTGGGACGCGCCGGACGCGGTGCTGAGCCGGCTCGGCGACCAGGTGGAGACCCAGCTGCTGCTCGGCCTGCGCCGGGGCGCGCGGGCGTGGCCGCCGTTGGGCCGGGTGCTGGCCGAGTCCGCTCCGGCGGAGCTGCCGCTGTCGGACGACGAGGTCGTCGACCTGCTCACCGACGGCAGCCGGGACCTGGGCGGCGCCGGGATCGAGGTGCTCTGGTCGAAGGGCATGTTCGCCGGCGAGGTCAAGGCGAAGGCGAGCGCGACGCAGGCGCCGGCGAGCGTCACGGGGCCGGACTTCGCGCTGCGGACGATGCTGGAGTTCCGCTGGCAGCTCAGCCTGGGCGCCGAGCAGCTGACCGAGGCCGAGGTCACGGCGCTGGCCGAGGCGAAACGGCCGCTGGTCCGGCTGCGGGGTCAATGGGTCCGCGTCGACCCGCAGCTGCTGGCCAAGGTCCGTGGCCGCAGCCGCAAGCTCGACGCGGGCGAGGCGCTGGCGGCGGCCCTCACCGGAGAGCTGGTCCTGGACGGCGAACACGTCGAGTTCGCGGCCCCTTCGGTCCTGGGCGGCCTCGCCGAACGTCTCCGCGATCGCCCGGGCGAGCTGGCGGCCCCGCCGCCAGGCCTGCAGGCGACGCTGCGGCCGTACCAGCAGGCGGGGCTGGCCTGGCTGGCGACGATGACCGGCCTGGGCTTGGGCGCGTGCCTGGCCGACGACATGGGCCTGGGCAAGACGATCCAGCTGATCGCGCTGCACCTGCACCGCCGCGCGCTCACCGGCTCGACGCCGATCGGCGATGTGCCCCCGGAGACCGCCGCTGATGTCCCGCCGGGCGATGAGCCGAAGCCCGGCGGGCCGACTCTCGTGCTCTGCCCGACGTCCCTGCTCGGCAACTGGGAGCGTGAGTTCGCCCGTTTCGCGCCCCACATTCCCGTCCGGCGGTTCCACGGCGGCAGCCGGCACCTCGACGACCTCGCGCCCGACGAAGTCGTCCTGGCCACCTACGGCGTGCTGCGCCGCGACCGGGAAACACTGTCCGAAGTGGACTGGGGGCTGGTCGCCGCGGACGAGGCGCAGCACGTGAAGAACCCGCTGTCGGCCACGGCCAAGGAGCTGCGCAAGGTCCCCGCGCGGGCCAGGGTGGCGCTCACCGGCACGCCGGTGGAGAACCGGCTCACCGAACTGTGGTCCATTGTGGACTGGACGACGCCGGGGCTGCTCGGCCCGCTCGACCGGTTCCGCCGCACCGTGGCACGGCCGATCGAACGCGACCGGGACAAGGCGGTGACCGAGCGGCTCGCCACGACCGTGCGGCCGTTCCTGTTGCGGCGTCGCAAGAGCGATCCGGACATCGCCCCGGAGCTGCCGCCCAAGACCGAGACCGACCGGTTCGTCCCGCTGACCGCCGAGCAGACCACGCTGTACGAGGCCGTGGTGCGGGAGAACCTGGCCGAGATCAAGGCGACGCAGGGCATCCAGCGGCGCGGGCAGGTGCTGCAGCTGCTCACCGAGCTCAAGCAGATCTGCAACCACCCGGCGCAGTTCCTCAAGGAACCGCACGGCGCGCTCACCGGCCGCTCGGGCAAGCTCGCCGCGTTCGAGGAACTGCTCGACGTCATCCTCGACGAGGGCGAGAGCGTGCTCGTGTTCAGCCAGTACGTCCAGCTGTGCAAGCTGCTCCGGCGCCGGCTGGAAGAACGCGGCCTGCCCACCGAGCTGCTCTCCGGCGAGAGCTCGCCGGGACAGCGGCAGGACATGGTCGACCGGTTCCAGGCCGGGGAGATCCCCGTGTTCCTGCTTTCGCTCAAGGCCGGCGGGGTCGGGCTCAACCTGACCAAGGCCACCCACGTGATCCACTACGACCGCTGGTGGAACCCGGCGGTCGAGGACCAGGCCACCGACCGCGCCTACCGGATCGGCCAGGACCGGCCGGTGCAGGTGCACCGGCTGATCGCCGAAGGCACCCTGGAGGAGCGGATCGCCGTCGTGCTCGAGAAGAAGCGCGGCCTCGCCGAGTCGATCGTCGGCGCCGGGGAAGACTGGATCACCGAACTGTCCGACGACGAACTCGCCGACCTGGTGCGGCTCGGGAGCGGGTGATGCCGCCGCGGCGCACCTTCGGCACCACGTGGTGGGGCCGGGCCTGGGTCGACGCGCTGGAGCAGCGCGCGAAGCTCGACCCCAACCGGCTGCCGCGCGGGCGGACGTACGCGCGGAAGGACACGGTCAGCGAGCTGAGTGTCGGCGCCGGGGCGGTGAGCGCCCGGGTGCGCGGCAGCCGGCCGCAGCCCTACCGGGTGACGATCACGATGCGCACCTTCACCGACGGCGAGTGGGACACCCTGCTGGGCGTGGTCGGCACGCGGCTCGGGCACGCGGCGGCGCTGCTCGACGGCGAACTGCCGGGTGCGCTCGCCGAACAGGCCCGGGAGGCGGGCGCCGATCTGCTGCCGGGCCCGGGTGACCTGCGGCCGCGGTGCTCGTGCCCGGACTCGGCGAACCCGTGCAAGCACGTCGCCGCGGTGTACTACCTGGTCGCCGACGAGGTGGACCGCGACCCGTTCGTGCTGTTCCTGCTGCGCGGCCGGCCGCGGGCGGACGTCCTGGCCGAGCTGCGGGCCCGCCGCGCGCCGGCGCGCGGCGAACGGCCGAAGCTGCCCAAGCCCGAGGACCACGGCCTCTCACCGAAAGCCGCCTACGCCCGGCGCCCGGGCGCGATCCCGGCGCTGCCACCCCCGCCGCGCACCGCGGGCCGGCCGGCGGTGCTGGACCTGGACCCGCCGGCCAGCACGGGCTGGACGGCGGCGGGCCTCGCCGCGCTGGCCGCGGACGCGGCATCCCTGGCCCGGGACCTCCTGCTCGGCGGCGCGACGGCCGCGGAGCTGACGTTCGAAGAGGACCTCACCCGCCGCGCGGCCAGCCGCACCGCCCCGGAAGTGGCCGCCCTGGCCGAGGCGGCGGAGGTCCCACCGAGCGACCTGGCCCGCTGGGCAGAGGCCTGGCGAGAAGCCGGCCGCGGCGGCCTGACAGCACTGCGCGAGACATGGCAGCCAGGCCCCGGCCCCCTAGCCGAAGCCCAGGCGGTCTTGGCGGACGCAGGACTCCCCGGCCGACCGAGAATCTGGCGCAACCGCCTCACCCAGGGAGATCTGCAACTTCGCTACGGCCGTGACGCCCGCTGGTACCGCTTCGTGAGATCAGGAACCGAGTGGCGCCTCGACGGCCCACCCTCGGCAAGCCCGGTGGACTTGGCGTACTGACAGAGGGTGGTACGGCGAGTGGGATGGCTCATCGACCGGCCAGGCCACGAGCGGCGCCTCGACGGCCCGCCGCCGGCGAGCCTCGTGGCCACCGGCCGCGGCGGCCCGCCGCCGGCGAGCCTCGTGGCCACCGGCTGCGACCTCCGCGCTCCGGCTAGCCCGCTGGCGATCGTCACTGTCACCGAACCCCAGTCCGCCGCCGTCCTGCGGTCAGCGGCTCGGCGCAGCGCCGGACCCGCACCGGACCCGCACCGGTCTGTCGCCCGCTCCCTGCGCCGTCGCCACCGACCTTCACAACCGGCGCCGAGCCGCGCGGAAAGGCGAACCCTCGCGCGGCTACCGGGCCGCGGCCTTCCACTGCAGATACGTGTGGTCCAGGAACCGAGCCACCCCACGAACCACGTGCGCGCTGCGGACCGAGGTGAACACGTCGAACGCGTGCTGCGCCCCCGCGAGCTCCGCGTACGCCACCGGGTTCGGAGACTTCTCCCGCAGCCGCCGGACGAACTCGCGTGCCTCCCGGACCGGCACCAGGGAATCGTCGCGGCCGTGGATCACGAAAAACGGCGGTGCCTCCGACGAGACCCGGTCGAACGGGGACGCCGCGATGTAGTCGTCCAAGTGGCTCACCGGGTCCCGGTCGGCCGCGAACACCCGCCGCGCCAGCAGGCTCTCCAGGCGGTACTTGCTCGCCGGGGAACCGGAAGTGGCCGCGATGTCGTAGACGCCGTAGTGCGGCGCGCACGCCTGGACGCTCGTGTCGACGTCCTCGAAGCCCGGCTGCAGGGCCGCGTCGTTCTGCGTCAGCGCCAGCAGTGCCGCCAGGTGCCCGCCCGCCGAACCGCCCGTCACCGCCACGAAATCCGGGTCGCCGCCGTACGAGGCGATCTGCGCGCGGATCCACGCGAGCGACCGCTTCGCCGCGACGATGTGCGCCGGCCAGCGGTGGGTCGGCGAAAGCGGGTAGTTGATCGCGACGCACACCCAGCCGCGGCGCGCCAGGTAGCGCATCAGCGGGCGGCCCTGCTCCTCCTTGTTGCCGATCACCCACGCGCCGCCGTGAACCTGCAGCAGCACCGGCGCACCGGTCACCGGTTCCACCGGGCGGTAGACGTCGAGCAGGAATCGCTTGCCGCCCGGGGCGTAGGCGATGTTGCGGTCCACCTTGACGTCCGGCGCGCCCATCCGGAACGGCAGCGCCAGCTCGCCCCACGGCAGGCCCAGGTCGGAGCGGCCCAGCTCTTCGGCGTAGTCGTCGCCGAGGGCTTCCCGAAGCGCCCGCTCGATCTCGTCGCGCGCGCCGTGGCCCGTGCGGATCGACGCGCCCAGCCCCACCGCCGTGGCCGCGGCCAGCGCCAGGCCGGCTTGAGTCGACCGGTCGCGCGCGCCGTGACGCGCCAGGTGGAGCGCCGTGTCCGCGGCCGTCAACGCCAGGAACTGGGGCGCGAGCTCGCTCGTCAGCCACCCGGCGAAGAACGCCGGGATCGACGTCGAACGCGCTCGCAGCGGGCGGAGCGCGTTCGCGGCGAGGCCGAGCTGGACCGCGCGGCGGATCAGGAAGTTCGGCTGCACCTCAGCCATGGTACCGACGAGTAGGGTGACGCGCCGCTCACGGGAAGTGGCTTACGCTGGGCCTCATGCAGAGACTGAGCGGCCTCGACGCGAGCTTCCTCTACCTGGAGACGTCGTCGCAGGTCCTGCACGTCTGCGGCCTGATGACCCTCGACGGCTCGACCGTCCCCGGCGGCTACACCTTCGCGAAGCTCAAACAGCGCCTGGAAGAACGCGTCCGGGTGATCCCGGCATTCCGCCGCAAACTGCACAATCCACTCTGGAACCTCAGTCACCCCGTCTGGGTCGAGGACGAGGACTTCGACCTCGACCACCACGTCCACCGCATCGGCGTGCCCGCCCCCGGCGACCGCGTCGAGCTGGCCGAGCTCTGCGCGCACATCGCGGGCCAGCAGCTCGACCGGGCGTACCCGCTGTGGCAGCTCTACGTCATCGAAGGCCTGGCCGACGGCGAGATCGCGGTGCTGCTGAAGATGCACCACGCGAGCGTCGACGGCGTGAGCGGCGCCAGCCTGATCACCTACCTGGCCGGGGTGGAGCCCGACGCGCCGGCGCCGGAGGTCACCGAGCGGGCCAACGCGAGCGTCCCGGCCGGGTTCGACCTCCTGCGCTCCAGCGTCTTCAACGTCGTGAAGGGCCCGCTGGAAGTCGCGCGGTTGCTGCCGGATCTGCTGGAGCTCGTCCCGCGCTGGCTCGGTAAAGCGTTGCGCGGCAAGGGGATGCCGATCCCGTTCACCGCGCCGCGGACCTCGCTCAACGGCACGATCACCGGCCACCGCAGCGTCGCCTTCGCCCAGCTCGAACTCGACGACGTCAAGCACGTGAAGAACGCTTTCGGGGTCACGGTCAACGACGTCGTGCTCGCGCTCGTCGCCGGCGCGCTGCGGGATTTCCTCGGCGCGCGCGGTGAGCTGCCGGACGACCCGCTGGTCGCGACCGTCCCGGTCTCGGTGCACGACCGGACCGAACGCGAGCACGGCAGCAACAAGGTCTCCGCGTTCTTCGCCTCCCTGCCGACGCATCTGGCCGACCCGGCCGCGCGGGTGTTCTTCCTCGCGGAGGCGAACCGGCTGTCCAAGGACCACCACTACGACATCGACGCCGACATGCTGCAGGACTGGGCGCAGTTCTCCGCGGCGACGGCGTTCGGCATGGCGGTGCGCGCCTACTCGGCGCTGCGGCTGGCCGAAAAGCACCCGGTGGTGCACAACCTGGTCGTCTCCAACGTGCCCGGTCCGCCGATGCCGCTCTACCTGCTCGGCGCGCGGATCACCGGCCTCTACCCGCTCGGGCCGGTCTTCCACGGCGCCGGGCTGAACGTCACCGTGCTGTCCAACGCGGGCAAGGTGCACGTCGGCCTGATCGGCGCGCGCGAGCTGGTCAAGGACCTGTGGCCGCTCGCCGACGCGCTCCCGGACGCAATGGCCGGGCTGCTCAAGGCCGCGCCTGGCGAGGGCTGAGCACCACCACCGGGATCTCCCGCTCGGTCCACGCCTGGTACTTGGCGAAGTCCGCGTACAGCTCGACCAGCCGCGGCCAGAGTCCGGCGCGCTCCTGCGGCCCGGCCACGCGCGCCGTGACGGGGACACCGCGGCGGCCCTTGAGGTGGACGCGGGTTTCGGGGTGCGCGACCAGGTTGAAGTACCACTGCGGGTGCCGCGGCAGCCCGCCCTGGGATCCGACGAGCACGATGTCCTCACCGGAACGCAGGTACAGCAACGGCGTGGTGAACAGCCGGCCCGACTTGCGCCCGCGGTGCTCCAGCAGCAGCGTCGGCACCGGTTTGCGGAAGCCGGCGCCGACCCGCCACTTGGCGCCGACGCGCCCGCCGGTCAGCCGGAAGACCGCGACCTGGGCCTTCGCCCCGTACTTCATCGCCGCCGCGGTGACCGGTGAGTCCAGGCCGCCGGGCTTCTGGTCGGGCAGGCTGAAACGTCCCATCGTGAACTCCTATCGCGCGTGCACTGACGTGACCGCCGCGAGCAGCGCGGGCACGAACCGGGCGGCGGCCAGCACGCAGGCGGCGTGCCCGGCCGGGATCTCGTAGGTCGCCGCGTCCGGGATCCGGCGCGCGAGCGACCGCTGGTGGTCCGGGGCGATGAACCGGTCCCGGGTGGTCACGACGACCGCGGTCGGCAGCCGCAGCGTGTGCAGCCACGGCGTCGAGTCGAACCGGCCGATCTCGTCGAGGGCGACCGCGATCTCCCACGGCGTGGTCGAGCGGAACTCCCGCAGGGCCCACCGGTGGTCTTCGAGCCGGGCGAGCCGCTCGCGGCGCGGCTCGCCGGGGATCGTGCCGAGCCGGATGCGCTCGCGCAGCTGCGTCAGCGTCCGGCCGAAGACGTCGAGGGCGACACGCTGGCGCAGGCCGCGGCGGAAGTTGCTCGCCGTCGAGCACAGCACCAATCCGGTAACACGTTCTGGTTCCGCGTGGGCGACGAGCTGACCGACCATCCCGCCCATCGAGTAGCCGCCGACGGCGAACTGCCCGATGCCCAGCGCGTCGGCGACGGCGGTGACGTCGCCGGCGCAGTCGGTGAGCCGGAACTCCGGCGAGCGGATGCCCTGCCCGTGCCACCGCTGGTCGAACACGACGACCCGGTAGTGCCGCGCCAGCCGCTCGAGGGCCGGGTACCAGGTCAGCAAGCCGGTGCAGGCCACCGAGTGCAGCAGGATCAGCGCGGGAGCGTGCCGCGGGCCGACGTCGGTTACGACGGTCTTGCCGCGGCCGGGCAGGTCGAGCGGGACCGGGTCGGGCACCCCGGCGGTCGGTGGCACGGTGACCAGCCGCCGGGTCGCGCGCCAGCCCGCGCCGCCCGGTTCGATCACCGGCATTCCGCTCCTCCAAGGGGTTGCCGTCCTGCTCGTTTACGGCTAAGACTAGAACAGGTTTCAGTATTGCGCCGATCCGGAGGACAGGCGTGGATTTCACCCTTGACGATACGCAGACGGAGATCGGCGCCCTCACCGCGAAGGTGCTGAGCACCGACGACCCATGGCGCGCGCTCGCCGACGCGGGCCTGCTGGCCCTCGCACTGCCCCCCGAACTGGAGGGCGACGGTTTGGGCGTCGCCGAAGTGGCCCAGGTGCTCACCGAGGCCGGCCGCGTCGCCGCGCCCGTGCCCGCCTACGCCGCACTCGCCCTGGGGGTGCTGCCAGTGGAGACGCTCGGCACGCCCGGGCAGCGCGCGCAGCTGTTGCCGCAGGTCGCGACGGGGGAGGCGCTGCTCACCGCGGCGCTGCACGAACCGTCCGCGCCCCTCGTGACGCAGCCCGCGACGACCACCCGGGCGGGTGACGGCCACTGGCTGCTCAGCGGCGTGAAGACCGCCGTCCCGTACGCCGGCGAGGCCGCCCGGATCCTCACGCCCGTGACGACTCCGAACGGCACCGCCGTCTACCTGGTCGACCCGCACGCCGACGGCGTCACGCTGGTGCGGACCCGCACCTCCGCCGGGACGCCGGAATACACCGTGCGCCTGGACGACGTCGTCGTCGAGGAGTCCGAGCTGCTCGCCGACCGGGGCGCGATCGCGACCCTGCACCGGTTCGCGCTGGCCGGCGCGCTGTGCGTGGGGGACGGCCTGCTGGCCGGCGCGCTCGCGCTGACCGTGAAGCACGTCGGCGAGCGGGCCCAGTTCGGCCGTCCACTCGCGACGTTCCAGGCCGTGGCCGGCCAGATCGCGGACGTCTACGTCGCCGCGCGGACCGTGCACCTGGCCGTGACGTCGGCGGTGTGGCGGCTGGCTTCGGGCCTCGACTCCGGCGCCGAACTGGACGTCGCCGCCTACTGGCTCGCCGAGCAGGCGCCGGTCGCGCTGGCGACCTGCCACCACCTGCACGGCGGCGTCGGCGTCGACGAAAGCTATCCACTGCACCGGTATTCGTCGCAGGTGAAGGATCTCGGCCGGGCGCTCGGCGGCACCGCGCACCGGCTCGGCAGGCTCGGCGAACGAGTGGCGGGGTGAGCGCGATGCACGTCGAACTGACCACGGCGCAACGAGAACTGCGCACCGAGCTGCGTGAGTACTTCGCCGGGCTGATCAGCCCGGAGGAACGCCAGGCGATGCGCCGCGAACGGCACGGGCCGGTGTTCCGCGAGATCGTCGCCCGGATGGGCCGCGACGGCCGGCTCGGCGTCGGCTGGCCCGTCGAGTACGGCGGGCAGGGCTTCGGCGGGATCGAACAGCACCTGTTCGTCGACGAGGCCTCGCGCGCCGACGTCCAGCTGCCGTCGGTGACCCTGCAGACGGTCGGGCCGACCCTGCAGCAGTACGGCACCGACGAACAGAAGTCCTTCTTCCTGCCCAAGATCCTGGCCGGCGAGATCCATTTCGCCATCGGTTACACCGAACCCGAGGCCGGCACGGACCTCGCGGCGCTGCGGACGACGGCGGTGCGCGACGGCGACGAGTACGTCGTCAACGGCCAGAAGATCTTCACCACCGGTGGTCACGACGCCGACTACATCTGGCTCGCCGTGCGGACCGCGCCGGACGCGCCGCGGCACAAGGGCATCTCGATCCTCATCATGGACACGACCGACCCCGGCTACTCGTGGACGCCGATCATCACCTGCGACGGCGCCCACCACGTCAACGCGACGTACTATTCGGACGTCCGCGTGCCGGTGAACCGCTTGGTGGGCAAGGAGAACGAGGGCTGGCGGCTGATCACGACGCAGCTCAACCACGAGCGCGTGATGCTCGGGCCGGCCGGGCGGATCGGCGGCCTGTACGACCGGGTGCGGACCTGGGCCGCCGCGCACGCGCTGCTGGACCTGCCGGACGTCCGCGCCGTGCTGGCGGACGCCTTCGCCGTGACGCGGGTCAACGAGCTGCTGAACTGGCAGGTCGCCGCGTCCTCCGCCAGCGCGCCGGTCGTCGTCGCCGACGCGTCCGCGACCAAGGTGTTCAGCTCCGAGGTCATCCAGCGGATCGGCCGGTCGATGGAGGAGCTCATCGGGCGGCACGGCGACCTGGCCGACCCGGACACCGCGGAGCTGGCGGAATGGCTGGACCTGCAGGCCAAACGCAACATCGTGCTGACGTTCGGCGGTGGGGTCAGCGAGATCCAACGGGAGCTGATCTCCTCGATCGGCCTGGGACTGCCGAGGGTGCCACGATGACCGACAAGATCACCGAAGCAGCACAGGAGATCGCCGCGCGGGGGGAGTGCGCGCCGCGCCTCGCGCGCGACCCAGTCAACCAGGCGATGGTCAACAACTGGACCGAAGCCATCGGCGACACGAACCCGGTGTACGTCGACCCGGAGTTCGCGGCGAAGAGCGTCCACAAGGGAATCGTGGCCCCACCGGCGATGGCCCAGGTGTGGACGATGGGCCGCCTGCACGCCCTCCGCGGCAGCGACGACCCGCTCGGCCTGATGATGGAGCTGCTCGACGAGGCCGGGTTCACCTCCGTCGTCGCGACCAACTCCGAGCAGACGTATCACCGCTACCTGCGCCACGGCGAGCAGGTCGAAGCGCGGACCGCGCTGGAAAGCGTGGTCGGTCCCAAGAAGACCGCGCTGGGCGAAGGCTGGTTCGTCACCACGCGTGTGAGGTGGTACGTCGAGGACGAGCCGGTCGCGGAGATGATGTTCCGGGTGCTCAAGTTCCGCCCGCCCGCGCCGAAACCGCCCCCGGCTCCGGTGCTGCGGCCGGTGATCAGCAAGGACACGGAGTTCTTCTGGGACGGCCTGAAGGCGGGGGAGCTGCGGATCCAGCGCTGGGGCGAGACGCTGCGCCACCCGCCGGGCCCGATGCCGCCGGACGGCGACCTCGACGCCAAGCCGGACTACGTCGTGGCGAGCGGTCGCGGCACGGTGTTCAGCTACGTCGTGCACCACCACCCGCCGGTGCCGGGCAAGGACCTCCCGTTCGTCGTGGCGCTGGTGGAGCTGGCGGAAGGCGTGCGCGTGATGGCCGAACTGCTGGACGCGGCGCCGGAAGAGGTCCACATCGGACTTCCGGTGGAAGCCGCTTTCGTGAAGGTGGACGACGACCTGACCCTGCCCGCCTGGAAGGTGACCCGATGACCGTCGCCGAAGGAACCGAGCTGCCGCCGCTGACGATCGAGGCGACCCCGACGTTCGTGGTCAGCACGGCGCTGGCCACCCGCGACTTCCAGGACGTCCACCACGACCGCGACGCCGCGGTGCGGCGCGGCTCCAAGGACATCTTCCTCAACATCCTCACCGACACCGGCCTGGTCCAGCGGTTCGTGTCGGAGTGGGCCGGCCCGGAGGCGCTGATCCGGTCGATCAAGATCCGGCTCGGCGTGCCGTGTTACGCCTACGACACGCTGACGTTCACCGGCCGCGTGGTCTCGTGCGAAGGCCGCGACGCCGTGGTGGCGGTGTCCGGTGTGGACAGTCTCGGCGAGCACGTCGCCGGGACCGTGGAGGTGACGCTGCCGTGACGCTCTCGGGCAAGGCGGCCATCGCCGGCATCGGCGCGACGGAGTTCTCGAAGGACTCCGGGCGCACCGAACTGCGGCTGGCCGCGGAATGCGTGTCGCACGCACTGGCCGACGCCGGGCTCACACCGTCCGAAGTGGACGGCCTCGTGTCCTTCACCATGGACGGCAACGCGGAGATCGCGCTCGCGCGTGAGCTCGGCATCCCGGAACTCAAGTTCTTCAGCCGCATCCACTACGGCGGCGGCGCGGCGGCGGCGACCGTGCAGCAGGCCGCGATGGCCGTGGCGACCGGCGTCGCCGACGTCGTGGTCGCCTACCGCGCGTTCAACGAACGTTCGGGCATGCGCTTCGGCCAGGTGTCCTCGGCGGCGGCCGGCCAGGTCAACTCGTCCGGTGTGGACAACGCGTTCCACTACCCGATGGGCATCGCGACCCCGGCCGCGACGGTCGCCATGGTCGCGCGGCGGTACCTGCACGACTACGGCGCGACGAGCGAGGACTTCGGCCGCATCGCGGTGCTCGACCGCAAGCACGCGGCGACCAACCCGAACGCCTGGTTCCACGGCCGGCCGATCACCCTCGAGGAGCACCAGGGATCGCGCTGGGTCGCGGAGCCGCTGCACCTGCTCGACTGCTGCCAGGAGAGTGACGGCGGGGTCGCGCTGGTCGTCACCAGTGTCGAACGCGCCCGGGACCTGGCCCGCCCGCCGGCGGTCATCGCCGCGGCGGCGCAGGGGAGCGGGCCGGACCAGTACGTGATGACCAGCTACTACCGCGACGACCTGGCCGCACTGCCGGAGATGGGCGTCGTGGGCCGGCAGCTGTGGGCCCAGTCGGGGCTCGGACCGTCCGATGTGGACGTCGCGGTGCTGTACGACCACTTCACGCCGTACGTCCTGATGCAGCTGGAGGAGCTGGGCTTCTGCGGCCGCGGCGAGGCGAAGGACTTCATCGCCGGCGGCGCGCTGGAACTCGACGGCACACTGCCGCTCAACCCGCACGGCGGCCAGCTCGGCGAGGCCTACATCCACGGCATGAACGGCATCGCGGAGGGTGTCCGGCAGCTGCGCGGGGACGCCGCCAACCAGGTGCGGGACGTGTCCCGGGTGCTGGTCACGGCGGGCACCGGGGTGCCGACGAGCGGGCTCGTCCTCACGAGTGACTGACGGTCCCCCTTGTGGGTCAACGGGCTTCACCTCTTTGACGGCTGGTGTGGGTGCGCTCCGGATGTCACGGTGGAGGGACTGTCCGCGACGCAGAGTGAGGCCGCCATGCGTGCACCCGCCGAGCCGCCGGCCGTCCCCTGATGGCCGGCGTGGACTGGGCGCTCACCGTGGTCTTCGCCGTGCTGGCGCTGCCCTGCGTGCTGCGGCTCGTCCGGCTCGACTACGTCCGCCTCGGTCAGGGGGTCCGCAACGGCGACCTGGCCGAGCTGCTGCTGGTCGTCGCGATGGTGGCGATGCTCTCGCCGGTCGGTGGCCCGATCCCGGCGGCCGGCTGGCAGGCGGTCCTGGTGCTGACGGCGGGCTGGTTCGCGCTCGCCTGGTGGCGCGGGCGCCAGTCCGGCTGCGCGCACCACGCGCTGTCCGCGGCGGCGATGCTCTACATGGTCACGGCGATGCCGCACGAAGGCATGGCCCACGGCCCCTGGCTGACGATGTCCACAATGGACACCAGGCTGGCGGTGCCGGTGCTCGCGGTGGCCGCGGCGGCCTACTTCGTCTTCGACGCGGCACGCACCGGCGTGGCCATGGTGCGCGGCCCCGCGGCGGCGGTGTCCGGGCACACTTCGCGCGCGGCCTGCCGCGTGGTGATGGGCGCCGGGATGGGCTACCTGCTCCTGGCCGCGGCCTGGTGACTAGCCGGTGACACGCCGGACCTCGCCGAGCGGGCTGTCCCCGGGTTCGGGCAGCGACGCGGCGGGGTGCTCGGCGGTCCACTGCGTCGCGACGGCGATGTCGTTCTTGAGCGCGGTGATGAGGTCCTCGGCGGAGGCGTAGGCCTGCTGGTCGCGCAGGTGGGCGCCGAGCCAGACGACGAGGGTCTCGTCGTAGAGGTCGCCGGTGAACTCCAGCAGGTGCGCTTCGAGCAGCCGGTAGCCGTCGGCCCCGTAGTAGGTCGGCCGCCGCCCCACGGACACGGCCGCCGCGACGCGGGTGCCGTCCCCGCGCTGCACCCAGCCCGCCCACACACCGTCGCCGACGGACCCGTCCTGGTCACGGAGAGCGATGTTGGCCGTGGGAAAGCCCAGCTCCCGGCCGCGCTGATCGCCGTGCTCGACCGTGCCCCGCACCACGAAGTATTCCGGCATCGTGTCCCGTCCTCCCGAGGTCGCTCCCCGTCCACGGTAGCGCGCGCCCGGGAGGGCGATCACCCCGTGGACGGGGGTGACGCGGCCCACGCTCCGGTCGTCGTGAGTGGTTAGGGCGGTTCTAACCGCCCTAACCACTCACGACAAGCCGCGGCAGACCCGCTAGGTGAACGTCAGGACCGTGTCCGCCAGTACCGGCGCGTCCTCCCGGTCCACGGCCGACGCGCTCACCAGCAGCCGGTCGTCGCCGCGCCACACCCTGATCCGCAGGGTCTCGCCCGGGAACACCACGCCGGCGAACTTGGTCGCGAACGAGCCCACCCGCGACACGTCGCCGTCGAGGAACTCGTTGATCAGGACGCGCGCCACCACGCCGTAGGTGCACAGCCCGTGCAGGATCGGGCGCGGGAAGCCCGCCGCCGCGGCGAACGACGGGTCCGCGTGCAGCGGGTTGCGGTCGCCGCACAGGCGGTACAGCAACGCCTGCTGCGGCAACGTCGGCGTCTCGATGACGACGTCCGGGTCCCGCGTAGGCCAGTCGATGCGGTCCGAGGGGCCTCGCGAGCCGCCGAAACCGCCTTCGCCGCGGGCGAAGATGCTCGACCGGGCCGTCCACAGAGGACTGCCGTCGGCCGAGGTGACGTCGACCTCCTGGATGATCACGGCCGCCTTGCCCTTGTCGTGGACGTCCGCGACCCGGGACCGGGCCACCGCCTTGCCCTCGACCGGGATCGGCCGGTGCAGGGTGATCTCCTGCTTGCCGTGCAGCACCTTCGCCAGGTCGACCTCGACGCCCGGGAACGACACCGCCGGCGGTTCGAACACGCGCAGGTTGGCCGCGACCGTCGCGAACGTCGGGACGACGACCAGGTCACGCTCGTAGGTGTAGCGCAGTTCGTCCGGGCCCGCGCCCAGCGCCAGGTGGTAGAGCAGCACGTCCGACGACGTCCAGGCGAAGCTCACTTCGCCGATTTCGGCACCGATGGCGACGGCCGGGTCGATGGGCACGGGTGCTCCTATTCGTAGCTGATCGAGACGTCGTCGGTGACCGGCAGCGACTGGCAGGCGAGCACGATGCCGTCGGCGAGGTCCTCGGCGTCGAGGACCTCGTTGTGCAGCATCTTCACCTCACCCGTCACGATCCGGCACGCGCACGCACTGCATTGTCCCTCGCGGCACGAATACGGCGCGTCGAGTCCCGCGTCGAGGAGGTGGTCCAGCAGCTTGCGGCGCCGCGGCCACGCCATCGACCGCGTCTCGCCGTCGAGCGTCACGGTCAACGACGCCGGAGCCTCGTTCGAGTCCGAGACCGGCTCTTCCTCGACGACCGCTTCGAACGGGTTCCCCGACAACGACGTGAACTTCTCGACGTGCACCCGGTCCCGCGGCACGCCGAGCTGCCCGAGCGCCTCTTTCACGGCCGCCATGAACGGCGCCGGGCCGCACAGGAACGCCTCGTGCGACGTATACGCGGAAGCGAGGCCGTGCAGCTGCGGCACGTCCGGCAGGCCCTGCACGCTCTCCAGCCAGTGGACGACGACCAGCCGGTCACCGTAGCGTTTGGCCAGTGAGGCCAGTTCGCCGGCGAAGATCACCGACGCCTCGTCGCGGTTCGCGTAGACCAGCACGACCCGCCCGGAACCCTGTTCCAGCGCCGTCTTCAGGATCGCCATCACCGGCGTGATCCCGCTGCCCGCGGCGAACAGCAGGAAGTCTTCGTCCACAGAGGACGGCGTGAACACCCCGGCCGGCGCCAGCACGTCCAGGGTCATCCCGGCCCGCAGCTCGTCGCAGATCCAGCTCGACCCGTACCCGCCGTCGGTGCGTTTGACCGTCACCTGCACGCGGTTCTCGTGTGGTGCGCTCGACAACGAATAGCACCGCGCGACCGAGCCGGTCCGCTCGCTGGGGATCCGCAGCGTCAGGAACTGCCCCGCCGAATACGTGAACGCCGACGCGTGCTCGCCGGGGATCTCGAACACCACCGAGCGCGCGTCCGGCGTCTCGACGACGACGTCGGCGACCGTCAGGGTGTAGACCCGCTCAGCCATCCGCGACCGCCAGCGTGCCTTCACGCACCGCGTCGTCGATGCTGTCCGAGAGCTTCGGGCAGGTGTCGAGCAACGCGGTCGGGCCCTCGGCGTCGGCGAACACCGGGCAGCTCTCGGCCGCGTTCGTCATCCACTGGATGCTGGTGTGGTTGATGCTGTTCTTCTTCACCAGCACGCGGGTCCCGCAGGCGCGGCACTCGTGCGGCCGCAGCCCGCCGGTCAGGAACTCGACGGTCTCCGGAGTGGTCACACCTCGGCCTCCGCCTTCTGCCTGGCCAGGTTTTCCGCCACCTCGGCCGCCCACGCCTCGTTCGCCTTCGACGTGTCCACTTCGAACTCGAAGCGCCGGGTCATGTCCTCGGTGACGTCGGCGGCGTCGACGTAGAACTGCTGGTACCAGCGGCGAAGCTGGTAGACCGGACCGTCCTCTTCGCACAGCAGCGGGTTCTCGATCTGCGTCTTGTGCTTCCAGATCTCGACGTCCTGCAGGAACCCGGCGCCGATGCCCTTGGCCAGCTTCGCCGCGATCTTGTCGGCGTGCTCGTCCGAAAGCCCGTCCTGCTTCTTGACCTTCATGCCGTACTGCAGCACGAACGACGTCGGCGACACGGGGTAGTGGCAGTTGATCAGCACGCTCTGGATCTCGTACCCCTGGAAGGAGTTCACCAGGTCGTTGATCATGTAGGACGGCCCGAAGTACGACGCCTCCGACCGCAGCAGGTTGTCCTCGCCGCCGTAGTTGGACGCCATGCCCATGTCCGGGCGGCCCTTGGTGTTCAGGTACTGGGTCGCGATGTGACCTTCGAAGACGTTCTTGAAATAGGTCGGGTAGGCGTAGTGGATGTAGAAGAAGTGCGCCATGTCCACGACGTTGTCGATGATCTCCCGGCAGTTGGACCCGTCGATGAAGATCGAGTCCCACGTCCAGTTGCTCCACTCGGAGCTGTAGGCCGCCTCGATCCGCGGGATCGCCAGCTCGGCCGGCGGCGGATTGCCTTCCGGGTCGTGCCACACGAACAGCTGGCCGTTCTGCTCCAGCGTCTGCCACGAGCGCGTTCGCGCGCGCAGCGGAACCCTCTTGCCGTAGGGGATCGCGACGCACTTGCCCGTGCCGTTCCAGCGCCAGTCGTGGAACGGGCAGGCGATCTCGTCGCCCTTGACCGTGCCCTGGGTGAGGTCGCCGCCCATGTGCCGGCAGTAGCCGTCGAGCACGTGCAGGTCGCTCTTCGAGTCCGCGAACACCACCAGCTTGGTGCCGAACGCGGTGATGGCGTGCGGTTTCCCGTCGCGGAGGCGCTCGGCCAGCCCCAGGCAGTGCCAGCCCCGGGCGAACCGGGTCGGTGGCTCACCGGCGTAGATGGTGCGTACCGATTCCTGCGTCATCGCTGCCCTCCCGTGGTCCTCTGATCTTCGTTCGCCAGCCGCGTCGCCGCAAGGTAGCCGAACACCATGGCGGGGCCGATGGTCGCGCCCGGTCCGGCGTACGTGCGGCCCATCACGGCCGCGCTGACGTTGCCCGCGGCGAACAGGCCCGGCACGACCGAGCCGTCCTCGCGCAGGACCTGGGCGTGTTCGTCGGTCCGCAGCCCGCCCTTGGTGCCGAGGTCGCCGGGCACGATCTTCACCGCGTAGTACGGCGCCTTGTCGAGCGGGCCGAGGCTGGGGTTGGGTTTGTTGCGCGGGTCGCCGTAGTAGTGGTCGTAGGTGCTGAGCCCGCGCTGGAAGTCTTCGTCGACGCCCTTGTGCGCGAAGCCGTTGAAGCGCTCGATCGTGGCTTCCAGCGCATCCGCCGGGACGTCGATCTTCCCGGCCAGCCCGGCCAGCGACGACGACTTGACCGCGATCCCGGCCTTGAACCAGCGGCCGGGCAGCGGCTGGCGCGGCCCGACGCCGGTGAACATGTACCGGTCCTTGTAGCGCTGGTCGAACACCAGCCAGGTCGGGATGTGCTCGCCGGGGCCGTCGCCCTCGCCGTACATCGCGTGCACGGCCTCGACGTAGGGCGCCGACTCGTTGACGAACCGCTGCCCGCGCCCGTCGACCATGACGCACCGCGGCCGCGAGCGCTCGGCCAGCGCGAACCACGGGCCACCGGTGAGCGGCAGGGTCGGGCCCCACCAGGCGTCGTCCATCAGGTCGAGGGCCGCGCCGAGCTTGAGGCCGGCGGTGATGCCGTCGCCGGTGTTGGCGGCCGCGCCGACGGTCCAGTCGGTGCCGATCGGGGCGCGCTGGTACTTCTCGCGCATCTCGAGGTTCTGCTCGAAGCCACCGCTGGCGAGGATCACGCCGCGGCGGGCCGCGATGACTCCTTGCGCGGTGACCACCCCGGTGACCCGGTCGCCTTCGACCTGCAGGTCGACCAGCGCCGTGTTGAGCCGGACCTCGACGTTCGCCCTGGTCAGGCCGATCCGCAGGCCGGCCGCAAGCGCTTGCCCCATGGCCAGGAGGTGCTGCCGCCGGAGCCGGCCGGCCAGCCACTGCCTGCCGAGCGACAGCAGCCGGACGACGCCGCGGGGGTGGCGGGCCAGCAGGCTGAGCCAGCGGTAGTCGGCCTGGGTGATGGGCACGCCGAGCGGGGGAGCGCTGTAGGGCGGTTCGAGGTGCGCCAGGTCGTTGCCGAGCAGGTGGCCGTCGAGCGCGACGGGCTCGACCGACCGGCCGCCGGGCCGCCCGCCGGGCGCCTCGGGGTGGTAGTCGCTGTAGTCGCGGACCCAGCGGAACTCCAGCGGGGTGTGGTCGCAGACGAACCGCAGCACCTCGGGCCCGTGGGCGAGGAACGTGTCGCGCCGGACGGCCGGGACGACGTCCCCGACGATCGAGGCGAGGTACTCGCGCGCCCGCTCGGGCGGCTCGTCGATCCCGGCGGCGCGCAACGCGTGGTTGCCCGGCAGCCAGACCCCGCCGCCGGAGCGTGCGGTCGAGCCGCCGAAGCAGGCCGCTTTCTCCAGGAGGACGACGCTCAGGCCGCCGTGAGCCGCGGCCAGCGCGGCGGTCATCCCGGCAGCGCCGCTGCCGACCACGACGACGTCGAACTGCTCCGTCATGCCACCTCACCTATAACGTGTTCCACAAGACAAGTATCCAGTTGAGGGTCGCTTTCGGCCACCATAGACGAGAACGTGTTTCAGTTCTAGGGTAACGAACCATGGACGAACTCGTCGCGGACGTGGTCATCGTGGGGTTCGGGGCGGCCGGCGCGTGTGCTGCCCTCGAAGCCGCCGACGCCGGTGCGGACGTCGTCATCGTCGAGCGCTTCGCCGGCGGTGGCGCCAGCGCGGTGAGCGGTGGCGTGGTCTACGCGGGCGGCGGCACCCGCCAGCAGCAGGACGCGGGCGTCGGAGACACGGTCGACGCGATGTACGAATACCTGCGCCTCGAAGCCGGGGACGTCGTCTCCGAAAAGACGCTGCGGCGGTTCTGCGAGGGCAGCCGCGAGATGGTCACCTGGCTGGAGGGCAACGGCGTCCCGTTCGAAGGCAGCCTCTGCCCGTACAAGACGTCGTACCCGAGTGACGAGCACTACCTGTACTACTCCGGCAGTGAGGCCGCCGGCGGGTTCCGCGACGCGGCGAAACCGGCGCCGCGCGGACACCGCGTCAAAGGACCCGGCACGTCCGGGAAGATGCTGATGACCCGGCTCGCGGAAGCCGTGCGGCGACGCGGTATCCGGGTGCTGTCGCAGACGCGGGTGCGTTCGCTGATCACGGAGCAGGGTGTCGTCACCGGGGTTGTCGCGGACACCCTTCGCGACGCCCCGGCTTCGGTGAAGGCCCGGCACGGGCGGTTCGCGCGGTACTCCGCCAAGCCCGGCATCTACGTCCCGGCACTGCGGAAACCCCTGCACCGCCGGGTCGAACGGCTCGAACGCGCGCACGCCCGCGAGCTGCGGATCACCGCGCGACGCGGGGTCGTGCTCGCCGCCGGCGGGTTCATCGCCAACCGCGGGATGGTCCGCGAACACGCGCCCGCCTACCGCGGCGGGCTGCCGCTGGGCACGGCCGCCGACGACGGCTCGGGCATCCGGATGGGCGTCGAAGCCGGCGGCGCGACCGCGGAACTGGGCCGGATCTCGGCGTGGCGGTTCGTGACGCCGCCGAGCGCGTTCCTCGGCGGGATCATCGTCGACGCCGGCGGGCGGCGGATCATCGACGAGTCGCGCTACGGCGCGGCCGTCGGCGAGCGGCTGATCGAGCGGCACGACGGCCAGGGCTGGCTGCTCGTCGACGCGCCGATCGTCGCCGAGGCGCGGCGCGACGGCGCCAAGCAGAGCCAGTGGTTCCAGGGCCTGCAGCTGCGGTTCCTGCTGCGCCGCGGGCGGGTCACCGGCGCGACGGTCGAAGAAGCGGCACGCAAGGCCGGGGTCGACCCCCAGGGCCTGCGCGCGAGCGTCGAGGCCTACCACGGCGCCGAGGACCCGATGGGCAAACCCGCCGAGTTCGCCCGGCGCCTCGACAACCCGCCGTTCTCGCTCATCGACGTCTCGGTGCGGCCCAACCTCGGGTACCCGACGCCGATGCTGACGCTCGGCGGCCTGGTCGTCGACGAGGACACCGGCGCGGTCCGGGACGCCGAGGGCGCGCCGATCAAGGGGCTGTACGCCGCCGGGCGCACCGCGGTGGGAATCTGTTCCAGGTCCTACGTCAGCGGTCTCTCGCTGGCCGACTGCGTGTTTTCCGGCCGCAGGGCGGGGATCAACTCGGCCTTGGCGCAGGGCGTTCTCGACAAAAACGAGAACGTGTTCTAGTCTTGGCGCAGCGAGAAAGAGAGGACTGCGCATGAGCGAGCTTGCGAGCGAATCATCAAACACTGCGCGCGCCGCTCAGGCCGGCCCGAGCGTCAGCGAGGGCCGCGCATGAGCGAGCAGGTGATCGCCGGGGTCCGGGACCTCCTGCCGGTCCTGCGGGAACGGGCCCAGGACACCGAGGACGCGCGACGCGTCCCCGAAGAGTCCGTCAAGGCCCTGCAGGAGACCGGGTTCTTCAAGATGCTGCAACCGAAGCCGTACGGCGGTTTCGAGTCGGACCCGGTGAGTTTCTACACCGCGGTGAAGCTGATCGCGAGCGCGTGCGGGTCCACCGGCTGGGTCGCCTCCATCCTCGGCGTCCACCCGTGGCACGTGGCGTTGTTCGACGCTCAGGCGCAGGAAGAGGTGTGGGGCGACGACGAGGACGTGCGCATTTCCTCGTCGTACGCCCCCATGGGCAAGGCGGAGGTCGTCGAAGGCGGCTACCGGCTGACCGGCCGGTGGAGCTTCTCCTCCGGCAGCGACCACTGCACGTGGGTACTGCTCGGTGGGCCGGCGTTCAAGGACGGCAAGCCGGTCGACTTCTGCTCGTACCTGCTGCCCATCGCGGACTACTCCATTGTGGACGTCTGGGACACGATCGGGCTGCGCGGCACCGGCTCCAACGACATCGTCGTCGAGGACGTCTTCATCCCGCAGCACCGGGCGCTGAGCTTCATCGCGACGTCGAAGTGCAGGGTGCCGGGCCAGGCCGTCAACCCCGGGCCGCTGTACCGGCTGCCGTACGGGTCGGTGCACCCGTCCACGATCACCGCGCCGATCATCGGCATGGCGCAGGGCGCCTACGACGCGCACGTCGAGCACCAGCGCAAGCGGGTGCGCGCCGCGTACGCCGGTGAACAGTCCAAAGAGGACCCGTTCGCCAAGGTGCGGATCGCCGAGGCCGCCAGCGAGATCGACGCCGCGTGGCTGCAGCTGACCCGCAACATCGACGAGCTGTACGAAATGGCCAAGCGCGAGGAACGCCTGCCGAGCGACCTGCGGCTGCGCGTCCGGCGTGACCAGGTGCGCGGCACCGAACGCGCGATCAGCGCGATCGACCGGCTCTTCGAGAACTCCGGTGGCCGGGCCATCCAGCGCGGCACGCCGATCCAGCGCTTCTGGCGCGACGCGCACGCCGGCCGGGTGCACGCGGCCAACGACGCCGAGCGCGCCTACGTCATGTACGGCACCGGGGTCTTCGGGCTCCCCGTCGAGAACGCGATGTACTGATGGCTTCTCCCGAAGGAAAGTACGTCCAGGCAGGCGGCCTGAAGCTGCATTACCACGAGTCCGGCGCCGAGCACGCCGAGACGGTGATCCTGCTGCACGGCGGCGGCCCCGGCGCGTCGGCGTGGAGCAACTTCGGGCGCAACCTGCCGGAGTTCGCCAAGCACTACCGGACGATCGCCGTCGACCAGCCCGGCTTCGGCCGCTCGGACAAGCCGGCCGAGCACCCGCAGTACTTCCGCCACAGCGCGGACGCCGTCGTCGGCCTGATGGACACGCTCGGCATCGAGACCGCCCACTTCATCGGCAACTCGCTCGGCGGCGGGGCGGCCGTGCGCTTGGCGCTGAACCACGGCAAACGCGCCGGCCGGCTCGTGCTGATGGGGCCGGGCGGGCTGAGCGTCAACCTCTTCGCGCCCGACCCCACCGAAGGCGTCAAGAACCTCGGGAAGTTCGGCGCGAAACCCAGCCGGGAACGCATGGAAGCGTTCCTGCGCATCATGGTCCACGACCAGGCGCTCATCACCGACGAGCTGATCGACGACCGGTTCGCCGCGGCGAACACCCCCGAGTCGCTCGCGGCGATGCGGGCCATGGGGATGTCGTTCGCCCAGCCCGAAACCTACGAAGAAGGCATGCTCTGGCGCGAGGCCCACCGCCTGCGCCAGCGCGTGCTCCTGATCTGGGGCCGCGAAGACCGCGTCAACCCTCTCGACGGCGCCTTGGTCGCGTTGAAGACCATTCCCCGCGCGCAGCTGCACGTGTTCGGCGGCTGCGGACACTGGGCCCAGCTGGAGAAGTTCGACGAGTTCAACCGGCTGGCCCTCGACTTCCTCGGGAGTTCCTGATGGGCATCCGGTCACTGGGCTACCTCCGCGTCGAAGCCACCGACATGGCCGCGTGGCGCGAATACGGGCTCAAGGTGCTCGGCATGGTCGAAGGCAAGGGCGAAAACCCCAACGCGCTCTACCTGCGCATGGACGACTTCCCGGCGCGGCTGGTGATCTCGCCCGGCGACGCCGACCGGCTGACGACCACCGGCTGGGAGGCCGCGAACGCCGGCGAACTGGCCGAGATCCGGTCCCGGTTGGACAGTGCGTCGGTGCCCTACAAGGAAGGCACCCCGGAGGAGCGGGCCGACCGCCGCGTCGACGAGCTGATCAGCTTCGACGACCCGTCCGGCAACACCCAGGAGGTGTTCCACGGCGTCGCGCTGCAGCACCGGCGGGTGGTCAGCCCGTACGGCCACAAGTTCGTCACCGGCGAGCAGGGCCTCGGCCATGTCGTTTTGTCTACAAAGGACGACGAGGCGTCGCTGCGGTTCTACCGTGACGTCCTGGGGTTCCGGCTCCGCGACTCGATGCGGCTGCCGCCGCAGATGGTCGGCCGCCCCGCCGACGGGCCACCCGCGTGGCTGCGGTTCTTCGGCTGCAACCCGCGCCACCACAGCCTGGCTTTCCTGCCGATGCCGACGCCGAGCGGGATCGTGCACCTGATGATCGAGGTCGAGCAGACCGACGACGTCGGCCTCTGCCTCGACCGCGCGATCCGGCGCAAGGTACCGATGTCCGCGACGCTCGGCCGGCACGTCAACGACCTGATGCTGTCGTTCTACATGAAGACCCCCGGCGGCTTCGACGTCGAGTTCGGCTGTGAGGGCCGGCAGGTCGACGACGAGAACTGGATCGCCCGCGAGAGCACGGCGGTTTCCCTGTGGGGCCACGACTTCTCGGTCGGCGCCCGGCCGCCCGGCGCGCCGTGACGGCGATGGCGGTCGATCAGACCGAGTTCCGCAGCGTCCTCGGGCACTTCTGCACGGGCGTCACGGTGGTCACCGGCCGCGACGGCGACACCCTGGCCGGCTTCGCCTGCCAGTCGTTCGCCGCACTGTCGCTCGACCCGCCGCTGGTGCTGTTCTGCCCGGCGAAGACGTCGCGCACCTGGCAGGTGCTCGCCGCGGCCGGCCGGTTCGCGATCAACGTCCTCGCCGAGGACCAGCAGGAGGTCAGCGCGGTCTTCGGTGCCCGCGGCGAGGACAAGTTCGCCCGCTTCGGCTGGACGCCCGCGCCGTCCGGCGCGCCGCTGCTCGAAGGGGCGCTGACCTGGATCGACTGCGAGCTGGAAGCGGTGCACGAAGCCGGCGATCACTACGTGGTGATCGGGCGGGTCACGGCGTTGGGCGCACCGTCGGAAGCGCGGCCGTTGCTGTTCCACCGCGGCCGGTACTCGGTCACCGAGCCGGCGCGGGACGTGCTGGCCGCGCTGATGCCGTGGCCCCGCCCGGACGACTGGCTCTGATCACCGCGCGCGGAGACCGTCGACGATCACCGCCACGATCTTGGGCACCCGCGCGTCCCACTCCGCTTCGGGTACTCGCGACAACGCGCCCAGGAGCAGGATGACGTCCGCGGCGTCGACCTCGTCGCGCACCTGGCCGGCGGTTTTTCCCCGCTGGAGCATCATCTCGAGCGCTTCGTCGAGCCGGTGGTGCTGGTCCGCGTAGAGGTCCTGCCACGCCGACGCCTCGATCGCCGCCATGACACCGCGTTTGACGCGCGCGTACCCGACGAGCCGGTCCAGCCAGCAGGTCAGGGCCTCGAGCGGCGGGTGCTCGGCCAGCAGCGGGGCCACGGCGTCGACGAGCTGGGTCAGCTCGAACCGGTACACCTCCGCCAGCAGGTGCTCGCGCGTCGGGAAATGCCGGTAGAGCGTGCCCTGCCCGACATCCGCGGCCTTGGCGACCCGGTGCAGCTTCAGGTCGTCGGCCGCGCCGTTGGACTCGCTCAGTTCGGCCCGCGCGGCCTCGACGATCCGGTCGCGGTTGGCGACCGCGTCCGACCGGCGCTCACGACCCGGCACGGCAGCACCGCCCTTCCTGACGAAGTGGACAACTGTCCGACAAGGTTGCGGAGTAACCGGACAGTTGTCAGTTTAGCCCGGGAGAGCTGTGCCGAGCAGTCCGGGCGGCAAGGTCGTCGCGATCACCGGAGCCGGCAGCGGCATCGGCGCGGCATCGGCGCGGCCACGGCGTCGGAACCGGCGGCCCGGGCGCGGCGGTCGTGCTGGGGCCCGGCGCACCGGCCGGCTCGGGATCAGCCCGGACACCGTGGCGCGCGCCGTCGCGTTCGCGATCGAGCAGCCCGGCGACGTCGAAATCGGCGACATCACCATTCGGCCCGTCCGGCAAGGCCGAGCGGTAACGACAGCCGTCGCGAAGGCGACTTCACAGGGTCCCCGCCGCTCGAGGAGGAGCCCGTGCAGCTGTCCGGTTTCCCGGCCGCGGAGGTCGGGTTCGACCGCGCGGGCCGGCTCACCGGGGACCGGGGCGCGGCCGTGCGTGAGCTCGCCGCCGACAGCGCGACCACCGATCTCGTCGTGCTGAGCCACGGCTGGGACGACGACCACGCCACCGCCCGGCAGCTCTACGCGGCGCTCGCGGCCTCGCTGCGCGCGGTGTCCGAAACGCGGCTCGCCTTCGCCTGCGTGCTGTGGCCGTCGCGGAGGTTCGCCGAGTCCCCCGGTCTGGCGGAGCGGCTCGCCCTGCTCCGGGAACTGCGGCCCGAGCACGAGCCGACCATCGACGCGGCGGCCGAGCTCGTCCCGGCGCTCGCGGCCCGCTCGACCGCGCGGACCGCGTTCGCCGCCGCGCTGCTGTCGGTGGCGCCCCCGGCCGCGCAGGACCGCGAAGACGCGTCGACGGAGTTGCTGACCCTGCCCGGCGGCACCGTGCTGGACCGGCTCGCGAAACCGGCGTCCGGGTTCGTCGAAGCCGCGCGGGAGCTGCTCGACTACCTGACGTACTACGAGATGAAGGCGCGGGCGGGTGTGGTGGGGGAGCGGGGCCTGGCGCCGTTGCTCGCCGCGGTCGCCCGGCCCGGCCTGCGTGTGCACCTGGTCGGGCACGGCTTCGGCGGCCGGCTGGTCACCTCGGCCGCCGCCTCGCGGCCGGCCGGGACGGTGAGCACGCTCACCCTGCTGCAGGCGACGCTGTCGCGCCACGCCTTCGCCGAGCACGGCGGGTACCGCGGGGTGCTCGACGAGCACGTCGTGACCGGTCCGATCCTCGTCACGCACACGACGTACGACCTGGTCGCCGGGGTCGCCTTCGAGATCGCGTCGCGCGTCACGGGGCTGGGTTACGGCGCCATCGGCCGGGACGGCGCCCAGGCGACGGCCGAAGCCGTGCCGGGTGAGCTGCTGCCGGTCGGCGGGCGTTACGCGTGGCGCCCGGGCGTGCCGCACAACCTGCGGGCCGACCGGTTCGTGCGCGGGCACACCGACGTCCACGGGCCGGAAGTCGCTCACGCGTTGTCGTCGGCGATCGCGGCCGGTTACCCATCCGGCCAGAGGTAGGCCGACCCCCACGCGGCACGTAACCGTCGATGTGAAGCCATCGGCCGTGGCTGTGGTCGGATGGGTAATAGTCGGCGCAGTAGCTCCACCGGGTGGTTGTGCACGGGTTCACAGGTGGGCCGCGTCCCATTCACGAGAGAAAGCCGGCCCCTCGCGCGCACACTGTTAGCGCAGAGTCGTGTTCCCGGGGAGGAGTGTGCCGCGCATGCGAGGTCGGATCGCCCGGTTCCGGCGCCGGTTGTTCCCCGGCCGCAACCCGCTCGCCCGCTTCGGTGACCGCGTCGAAGCCGCGTTGCTGGTGCTGATGGTCGCGGGGGCGCTGCTGACGCTCCCGTTCGCGGCCGCGGTCGGCTCCGACACCTACGCCGCGCAGACCGCCCGCGCCGAGCAGGAGCGCACCACCCGCCACCCCGCGACGGCGACCTCGCTGGCCGCGGCCCCCACCCGGACCTACAGCACCGACGGCGCCGGCGCCCCGGCCGACCAGACCACCGTGCCGGCGGCCTGGTTCGACGCGCGCGGCACGCGCCACACGGGCGACGTCCTCGCCGATTCCGGCAGCCCGAAGGGCACCCACCTGCCGGTGTGGCTGGACCAGCGCGGCGAGCTGACGACCGAACCGCTCTCGCCGTCGACCTCGGTCGCCGACGGCGTGTTCGCGGCGATCCTGCTCTGGCTCGCCGTCACCGGAGTGCTGGCCGCGCTGTACGGCCTCGGCCGCTTCGTCCTGGACCGCCTCCGCGCGGCGGCGTGGGACCGCGCCTGGGCGGAAGCCCGCCACGACAGCCGGTTCTGAGCGTCACTTCCAGCGGAAGTGCACGAACACCCGGCCGAAGTTGTCCTTGTCCTTCTCGATCCGGTGGTAGAGCGCCTTGATGTCCTTGCGCTCGAGGAACCGCAGGACGTGCTTCTTCAGCTGCCCCGAGCCCTTCCCCGGGATGATCTCGACGAGCGGCGCCTTCTTGGCGACGGCTTCGTCGATGATCCCCTGCAGCGCGCGCTCGATCTCGCCGCCGCGGTTGTAGATGTCGTGGAGGTCCAGCTTCAGCTTCACAGGGCCTGCCACCAGCCGTCGACCGCCGGCGGCTCGCCGACGTCCAGGCGCTCGCCCGGGCGCGGGATCGACAGCGGGATGTCCGCCGCCTTCGCCTCGGTCCAGACGCGGTCCGCCGGCTCGCCCCACGGGTGCATCGCCAGGGAGAACGTCGCCCAGTGGACCGGGACCAGCAGCTTCGCGCGGACGTCGAGACCCGCCGCGACGCCTTCCTCCGGCGTCATGTGGATGTCCGGCCACTGCGGGGCGTACGCGCCGATCTGGACCAGCGCGACGTCGAACGGCCCGTGCTCCGCGCCGATCCGCGCGAAGCCGTCGAAGTAGCCCGTGTCGCCGGTGTAGAAGACCCGGTGCCGCGGGCCGATCAGGGCCCACGACGTCCACAGCGTGTCGTCGTTGGTGATGCCGCGGCCGGAGAAGTGCTGGGCCGGCGTCGAGATGAACCGGACGCCGGCGACCGTCGCCTCTTCGTGCCAGTCCAGCTCGATGATCCGCTCGGCCGGGACGTGCCAGCGTTCCAGGTGCGCGCCGACGCCGAGCGGCACGAAGAACGGCGCTTCGGTCGACGTCACGAGCGAGCGGATGGTCGGCAGGTCCAGGTGGTCGTAGTGGTCGTGCGAGATGACGACGGCGTCGATCCGGCCGACGCCGGACAGGGGCACCGGCGGCTCGTGCAGCCGCCGCGGGCCGGCGAACGTCGCCGGCGAGACGCGGTCGCTCCACACCGGGTCGAGCAGCACGCGGGCGCCGTCCAGCTCCACCAGCGTCGAGGCGTGGCCGTACCAGGTCAGGTGCAGGCCCTCGGCCGTCTCGACCGGCGCGGCCTGGACCAACGGGATCGCGCCGCCGGGTTTGCGCAGCTCACGGTCGGTGCCGAAGAACATCTCGCGGAAGATGGTGCGCATCGACGCCGCGGTCATCGGATGCCGCGGCGCCACGTTGCGGAACACCTTGCCGTCGAACTGCGGCGACCGGCGGACCCGCTCGGCGCGGGCACCGGCGGCCTTCGCGCCGAACGCCGCCGGCAGGTCACGCAGAGCAGCGATCGTCTTCCTCATGCCTTGAGTCTACGAACGGTTCCTGAGAGGCGCCCCAGCTTCATGCAGGTGGGTGAGCGCCTGCCGGTAGGACTCGACCAGGCTCGTCTGCAGGTACGGGATGCCCAGCTCGGCGCAGTAGCCCTCGACGATCGGCTGCGCCTGCCGCAGGTGCCGCGACGGCATGCTCGGGAACAGGTGGTGCTCGATCTGGTAGTTGAGGCCGCCGAGGGCGACGTCGACGACCGCGCCGCCGCGGACGTTGCGGGAGGTCAGCACCTGCTTGCGCAGGAAGTCGAGCTCCGGGCGGCCGGTGAGTGTCGGCATGCCCTTGTGGTTGGGCGCGAAGATCGATCCCATGTAGACACCCCAGAGTCCTTGGTGGACGGCGAAGAACAGCAACGCCATGCCCGGCGAGAGCACCGTGAGCAACGCGCTGAAGTAGACGGCGAAGTGCGTGGCGAGCAGTGCCGCTTCGACGCCGCGGCGGCGCAGGCCCGGCTTGCGCACCGCGCGGATGCCGGACCAGTGCAGGTTCAGCCCTTCGAGGGTGAGCAGCGGGAAGAACAGGAACGCCTGGTGGCGCCCGACGAACGCGGGCACACCACGGGCCGCGCGGGCCTGGTCCTTCGACCACACCAGGATGTCCGGGTCGACGTCCGGGTCGAGCTCCTCGTGGTTCGGGTTGGCGTGGTGGCGGGTGTGCTTGTCCATCCACCAGCCGTAGCTCATGCCGACGCCGAGGTTGCCCGCGATCATCCCGGCGACCTCGGTCGGCCGCCGGCGCCGGAACACCTGCTTGTGCGCGAGATCGTGCGACAGCAAGGCGATCTGGCCGAACAGCACCGCCTGGAACGCGGCGACCGCCAGCTGCCACCACGAGTTCCCGAGGAAGGCGAAGGCGACCCAACCGGCGGCGAACAGCGTGGTCACAACGGCGATCCGGGCGGTGTAGTACCCGGGACGGCGCCTCATCAGGCCGGCGGCGGAGATGCGGTGGCTCAGCCGGGCGAAGTCGCTGCCGGTGTGCACGAGGTTGTCTGTGGTCACGTCCCCGAGTCTTCACGCGGACGCTACCGGGCGGAATCCTGTGCGCCGGTGCGAACTTCGGGGGGCCAGCCCTACCGGACGGGCTGGTATGCGCGGATCCCGCGTGACTCGCGGGGCATCACACGTGATCCGCGGGGCGTCACGGTGACCGCCGGGGCATCTCGCGTGATTGGGAGGTCGACTCGCGTACCTGGTGGTCGGGTTGCGTGCTTGGAGGGGCGGGGGCGCCGGGGGCGGCGTAGCCGATGTCGGCTACGCCGCCCGAAGGGGCGTCACAGGCTGCTGGCGGTGATGTCGCCTGCGGCGGTCGTGGCCTGGATGATCAGGTCGGGCTCGCCGGTGTTCTTGAGCGAGTTGTGGATCCGGCCGTAGGTGGTGCCGGCGTCCAGGGACGCGGAGACGCCGGCGGCGGCGCCGACCGTGACGTCGCCGGCCTGGGTGGTCAGCACGACCTTGCCGCGCACGGCTTCGGCGATCCGGATGTCGCCCTTGCCGGTGCTGATCCCGGCGTCGCCGGTGAGGCGGCCGACCGTGACGTTCCCGGCGTGCGTGGTGAGGTGGACGCTCGCGGCCTCGTCGAGCTTGACGACACCCTCCGCGCCGTCGAAGGTGACGTCGCCGAGGCGCCCGACGCCCCGCAGTTCGGCGCTGGCCGCCTTCGTCTCGACGCGGGACCCGGCGGGCAGCTGGACCGTCACCTCGACGGAGCCGGAGCTGCCGAGGATCTGGTGCTTCGCCGTGGCCTGGATCCGCAGGACGCCGTCGTGGTACTCGACCGTGGTCTGCTCCGCCACCTTCACGTCGCGGCTCTTCGACGCGTCGGCGGGCAGGACCTCGACCGTCGTGTCGGCCCGGTCGGCGGCGATGAACCGGACGAGGCCGGCGGGGATGTCGAGGACGGTGGTGATCGGGGCGGTGGTGGTGAACTTCCGCATCGTGCTCAGCTCCTATGGCTTGTTGTTTCTGATAGTGGAAACGCTACGTTGCGTTCACGGATCGAGCAACAACGCCGTTGCGAAAGATGTGCATAAGCCCAGTTCAAAAGCGTGTAATCGTTGCAACGAGCGAGAATCTAATGCAACAGGGATTATCGGTTCGTTGCAATGAGATGAACGTGAACGCTATGCTGGCGGCGAAGACGGACGAAGGAGATCGCGATGCCCGGAGGCAGGCTCACCCAGCAGGAACGGCAGCGGATCGCGCTGGGCCTGGCCGACGACCTCGCCTACGCGGAGATCGCCCGGCGCCTCGACCGCCCCACCTCGACGATCACGCGGGAGGTGCTGCGCAACGGCGGCCCGGCCGGCTACCGCGCCGACCTGGCCCACCACGCCACCGAACGCCGCGCCCACCGGCGCAAGCAGGCCGCGCCCCGGGGGACGCAGGCGCGCCCGCAGGCCGACGGACGCGACGCCGACGCCGTGCGCGAGTACGAGGACACGCTCACGACGTACCTCATGCAGTCGGGCCTGCCGAAGATGACGGCCAGGACGCTGACCTGCCTCTACACCACGGACGCGGGGAGCCTCACGGCCGCCGAGATCGTCCGGCACCTGCAGGTCAGCCCGGCGTCCGTCTCGAAAGCGGTCGCGTTCCTCGAAAGCCAGGGCCTCATCCGCCGGGAACGCGACGAAGGCCGCCGCGAGCGCTACATCGTCGACGACGACGTCTGGTACCAGTCGATGCTCGCCACCGCCCGGTCCAACGCGCTGTTCGCCGCGACCGCGCGGCAGGGTGTCACCGTCCTCGGCGCCGGCAGCCCGGCCGCCGTGCGCCTCGAGAACATCGCCCGCTTCGTGGACTTCGTCGGCGAGAACATCACCCGCGCCGCCGAACAGGCCCGCGAAATCCTCTACACGAAGCCTTAGTTCGGGCGCACGCGCGGCAAGTGGTGGTGCGGCGCGCCGAACAGCAGGGACGACGAGTGCGCGCGCTTGAAGTAGCGGTGCGCCGGGTGCTCCCAGGTGATCGCGATGCCGCCGTGCAGCTGGATCATCTCCGCCGCGACCTCGGACAGCACCTCGGAACAGTGCACCTTGGCGACCGCGGGCAGGTCCGCGTAGGCCGCCGAGCGAGCCGTCTCGACCAGGACGTGCAGGTCCGCCATGCGGTGCTTGAGCGCCTGGAAACTCCCGATCGGACGGCCGAACTGGTGGCGCTGCTTCGTGTATTCGACGGTCAGCTCGAGGGCTCGCGCCGCCGCTCCGGTCTGCTCGGCGGCGAGGAGCAGGCACGCGAAGTCCCGGACCGGGCCCGGATCCAGGGGGCCGAGCCGGCGCGCGGGCGCGTGGTCGAACGTGACGGTGGCGAACCGCCGGGTCTCGTCGAGTGCCGGGACGTGCTCGCGGACCGCGTCGGCGGGGTCCACTTCGTACAGTCCGTCTTCCGTGGCGGCCAGGAGGATCGACGCGGTGTCGCCGTCCAGGACGTAGTGCGCGCGACCGTCCACAGTCGACAAATCACCCCGGCAGACGGCCGTGTCCCAACGGCCGTCCTCGCCGGTCCAGGCCAGCGCGGCGACAGCGCCCTCGGCGAGCCGGGGGAGCAGGCGGTCGTCACCCGTGGCGAGCACGGCCTGCGTCGCGACGGCCGGGCCGAGGAACGGGACGTCGGACAGCACCCGCCCGAGTTCTTCGGCGACGATCCGGAGTTCGGTGAGGCCCGCGCCGAGCCCGCCGTGCTCCTCGGGGATGGCCAGCGCGGGGACGCCGATCTCGACGAGCGCCGGCCACGGCGTGGCTTCCCGCTCCAGGAGTTTCCGGACGGTGACGCGGAGTTCGTCCTGTTCGGGCGTCATCCGACGGCCGCCAGGATGCGCCGCCGGTGCACCGCGCCGGTGCCCCAGGCCGTGGTCAGGGCCCGGACCCGCAGCAGCCGCCGGCCGAGCGGGTGCTCGGCGGTGTAGCCGATCGCGCCGTGCACCTGCAGTCCGGTGCGGGCCGCGAGCAGCGCCGCGTCGCCGCACGCCACCTTCGCGGCCGAGACGTCGGCGGGGGACAGGGTCACGGCCGCGCCGTACAGCAGCGGCCGCGCCAGCTCCAGTGCCGTGATGACGTCGGCGAGGAGGTGCTTGACCGCCTGGTACTTCCCGATCTCGCGCCCGTACTGCCGGCGCTGCCCGGCGTAGTCGACCGACGTCGAGAGCAGCCGGTTCCCGGCGCCGAGCAGCTGGGCCGCGGTCGCGAGGACGCCGAGGTCGAACGCGCGCGCCGGGTCCAGCGCGGGGCCGAGGTCGTCGCCGGGGACGGCCTCGAACAACCGCCGGGACGGGTCCACCGAGGACAGTTCACGCCCCGGGGTGAAGGTCTTGAGCCGATCGCCGTCCACCAGGACACGCAGGTCCGCGGTGTCGGCGTCGAGCGCGTAGGGCACGTGCGGTGCGAAGACCACCGAGGCCCGGGTCTCGCCGGAGGCCACGGACGTGAGCACCGGGTCGTCGAGGAGCGCGGGCAGCACGGCGACCGTGTCGGTCCACGGTCCCGGGACGCCGTGGTGGCCCAGCGCCTCGAACGCGACCACGAGATCGACCGGCGACGCGTCGAGGCCGTCGTGCTTCTCAGCGATGCCGAGCGCGGTGACGCCTAGCTCGGCGAGCTTCGGCCAGTCGGCCGAAGTGGACAACAAGTCGTGCAGGGAGCCGGCGAACGCCGTCTGCTCGGCGGTCAATCCGAACCTCATCGGTCCTCCCGAGGCAGGCCGAGCAGGCGTTCGGCGACGATCGTGCGCTGGATCTGGTCGGTGCCGCCGTAGATCGGCCCGGCCAGCGAGAACAGCCAGCCATCGCTCCAGCGGCCGCGCAGCTCGGCGTCCGGGCCCAGCAGGTCGAGCGCCGTCTCGTGCAGCTCGACGTCCAGGTGCGACCAGAAGAGCTTGTTGACGCTCGACTCCGGCCCGAGCTGCCCGCCTTCGGCGAGCTTCGTGACCGTGCCGAACGTGTAGAGCTGGTACGCGCGGGCGCCGATCCACGCGTCGGCGACCCGGTCCGCGGTGGCTTCGGGCCGGCCCGCGTCGGACCACAACGCCGTCAGCCGGCCGGCCGCCGCGAGGAACCGGCCGGGGCTGCGCAGCGACAGCCCACGCTCGTTGTTGGCCGTGGTCATCGCGACCTTCCAGCCGGCGCCGGGCTCGCCGATGACGTCGGCGTCCGGCACGAAGACGTCGTCGAAGAAGATCTCGGCGAACCCCGGCTCGCCGTCCAGCTGCGGGATCGGCCGCACGGTGACGCCGTCGGCGCGCAGGTCCGCCATCAGGTAGGTCAGGCCGCGATGGCGTTCGGCTTCGGGGTCGCTGCGGAACAGGCCGAACGCGCGATCGGCGTAGGCCGCTCGCGAACTCCACGTCTTCTGTCCGTTGAGGACCCAGCCACCGTCCACCCGCGACGCCGTGCTGCGCAGCGCGGCGATGTCGCTGCCCGCCTCCGGCTCGGACCAGGCCTGCGCCCACACCTCTTCGGAGCGGGCCATCTTCGGCAGGATCCGGGCCAGCTGCTCGTCGGTGCCGTGCGAAAAGAGCGTCGGCGCGAGCATGAAGATGCCGTTCTGGTTGACCCGCAACGGCGCGCCGGCCGCGTAGTACTCCTCCTCGAACAGCACCCACTCCAGGAGGCTCGCGTCGCGGCCGCCGTACTCGGCCGGCCAGGAGACGACCGACCAGCGCGCGTCGGCCAGCCCGGCCTCCCACTCGCGGTGGGCGGCGAACCCGTCCGGCGTGTCGAACGACGGGAGGGGCTCGGCGGGGACGTGAGACGCCAGCCATGCGCGGGCTTCGTCGCGGAACGCTTCGGCTTCGGGGGAGAGGTCGAGGTCCATCAGCGATCCCGCATGGACCGGGCGTCCAACCCCGCCAGGGAGTCGCCGGCGGTCTCGGCGTTGTGCGCGTGCGCGAAGTGGTGCAGGCCGAACACACTGTCCATTCCGGACCGCAGGCCCATCTGGTCCTCGGCCTGGTTCACGGCCTTCTTGGCCAGCGCGAGCCCGAACCGGGGCATCTCGGCGATCTTCGTGGCCAGCGCCATCGTCTCGGTTTCGAGGTCCGAGCGCGGGACGACCCGGTTCAGCATGCCCCAGTCGAGGGCCTGCTGGGCCGTGAAGCGCTCGCCGGTGAACAGGACCTCCTTGGCCCGGCGCGGCCCGAGCACCCACGGGTGCGCGAAGTACTCGACGCCGGGGATCCCCATGCGCACCACGGGATCGGCGAAGAACGCGTCGTCGGAGGCGACGATCAGGTCGCACACCCAGGCCAGCATCAACGCCCCGGCGATGCACGCGCCCTGGACGGACGCGATCGTCGGCTTGGGGATCTCCCGCCAGCGGCGGCACATCCCCAAGTACACTTCGGACTCCCGCGCGAACCGCTGGTCACCGCCCGCGGCGTCGACGTGGTCCCACCACATCACGGCCTTGCGCTCGAACGAGACGTCGGCGTCGCGGCCCGGCGAGCCGATGTCGTGCCCGGCCGAGAAGTGCTTGCCCGCGCCCGCCAGCACGATCACCTTCACCTCGGCGTCGTCGACGGCCAGGGTGAACGCGGCGTCGAGGGCGTAGGTCATCGCCGAGTTCTGCGCGTTGCGGTACTCGGGCCGGTTCAGGGTGACGACCGCGACCGGCCCGCGCACCTCGTACGTGACCTCCTCGCCGATGTCGCTCATGCTTCCTCCCGCAGAACTCGTTTCAGCACCTTGCCCGACGGCGTGCGCGGCAGCTCGTCCCGGAACTCGACGTGCCGGGGCCGCTTGTAGTTCGCCAGGTTGGCCTTGCAGTGGTTCAGGACGTCCTCAGTGGACAGAGTGACACCCGGTCGCAGCCGGACGTAGGCCTTGCCGACCTCGCCGTAGACCGGGTCCGGCACGCCGACGACGACGGCCTCGGCCACGCCGTCCAGCCAGCCCAGCGCCTGCTCGACCTCGGCCGGGTAGACGTTGAAGCCGCCGCAGATGTACATGTCCTTGATCCGGTCGACGATCCGCAGGTGCCCGGATTCGGTGAGCACGCCGACGTCGCCGGTGTGCAGCCAGCCGTCGGTGTCGATCGCCTCGGCGGTGGCGGCCGGGTCGTCGAGGTACCCGAGCATCACGTTCGGGCCGCGCAGCAGCACCTCGTCGCGGTCGCCGAGGCGGACCTCGAACCCGGCGGCAGGCCGGCCGACGGTCCGCGCGATGAGCTCGGGCGGGTCGGTGCGCAGGGACATCGTGGCCACGACGGCCTCGGTGAGCCCGTACGCGGTGAGCACCAGATCGAAGCCGAGTTCGGCCTGCATCCGCTCCACGAGCACCACCGGGACGGTCGCGGCGCCGGTGACGGCCAGCCGGAGCGTCGACAGGTCGTACGCGGGCCGGTCGGGGGCGTCGAGGAGGACCTGGAAGATCGTCGGGGCGCCCGGCAGCACGGAGATCCGCTCGTCCCGGATCAGCCGGAGGGTCTCGGCGACGGCGAAGGTGCGCTGCGGCACGAGCGTCGTGCCGTGCAGGGTGGCGGCCAGGATCCCGGCCTTGTAGCCGAAACTGTGGAAGAACGGGTTGATCACCAGGTAGCGGTCGTGCTCGGCCAGCTCGCCGCAGTCCGCCCACGCGGCGGCGACGCCGAGGGCCTGCCGGTGCGACGACATCGCGCCCTTGCTGCGGCCGGTCGTCCCCGAGGTGAAGAGGATGTCGCTGACGTCGTCCGGCTGCGCGGGGCTCGTGAACGTGTCGTCGAAGCCGTCGAGCGCGTCCCATTCGGTGACGCCGTCGACCGGGTCTTCCGGGCCCTCGACGGGGATCCGCAGGACCGTGGGCGGCCGTTCGGTCAGGGCCGCGAGCCGGTCGGTGCCGAGGAACGTGCCCGTGATGGCCAGGGCCGAGACACCTCCGCGGGTCAGGATGTCGGTGGTTTCCCGGGCGGTGAACCGGGTGCTGATCGGCACCAGCGTCGCGCCCGCGTAGTGCGCTCCGAGCGCGGCGACCGGCCAGTGCCACGTGTTGGGCGCGCAGACCGCGACGCGGTCACCCGGCCCGATCCCCGCGGCGGCGTAGAAGTTCGCGCACCGCCGCACCTGGGAAGCCAGCTCCGGCCAGGTCAGCCGGACGTCGCCGTCCACGAGTGCTTCACGGGCGGGGAACCGCTCCGCCGCGGCGTCGAGCGCCGCCGGGACGGTCTCCGTCATCACGGCCTCCCTAGCAAGTGCTTGGTAGGGTAGCCTACGCAGGAGCCCCGGTTTTGGCCAGAGGAGGTGCCGGTGCCCGACCAAGACTTCCGTGACGAAGTAAGGACCTGGCTGGCCGAACACCTGCGTGGTGACTTCGCGAAGCTGCGCGGCCGCGGCGGTCCCGGCCGCGAACACGAGGCGTTCGAGGAGCGGCTGGCGTGGGAACGCGAACTCGCCACGGGGGGCTGGAACTGCGTCGGCTGGCCCGTCGAGCACGGCGGCCGCGGCGCCACCCTCGAACAGCAGGTCGTCTTCCACGAGGAATACGCCCTCTCCGACGCCCCGGCCAAGGTCGGGCACTTCGGCCAGGAACTCCTGGGCCCGACACTCATCGCGTTCGGCACGCCGGAGCAGCAGCGCCGGTTCCTGCCGCCGATCGTCGCCGCGGAAGAACTCTGGTGCCAGGGGTACTCCGAACCCGGCGCCGGCTCGGACCTCGCCGCCGTCTCGACGTCGGCCCGCCTGGACGGCGACGAGTGGGTGGTCACCGGGCAGAAGGTCTGGACGTCGCTCGCGCAGCAAGCGGACTGGTGTTTTGTCGTCGCCCGCACCGAGCTCGGCTCGAAACGCCATAAGGGACTGTCCTACCTTCTCGTCCCGATGCGACAGTCCGGAGTGGACGTTCGCCCGATCGTCCAGCTGACCGGTACGGCGGAGTTCAACGAGGTCTTCTTCGACGGCGCCCGCACGCACCGCGACCTGGCCGTGGGGGAGCCGGGTGACGGCTGGCGCGTCGCGATGGGCACCCTGGCCTTCGAACGCGGGGTCGCCACCCTCGGCCAGCAGGTCGGGTTCCGGCGCGAGCTGGCGGCGTTGACCGAGCTCGCGAAAAACAGCGGCGCTCTCGACGACCCGGTGCTCGCCGAGCGCGTCGACCGGGCCTGGCTCGGCCTGGAAGTCATGCGGGCGCACGCGATCCGCACGCTCGGCGACACCGGCCCCGGCACGGCGTCGGTCGCGAAGCTCGTCTGGGCGAACTGGCACCGCACCCTCGGCGAACTGGCCATGGCGATCCGCGGCGCGGCCGGGATGCTCACCCCGGACGGCCTCGACGACTGGCAGCGGCTGTACTTGTTCACCCGCGCCGACACGATCTACGGCGGCTCCGACGAGATCCAGCGGAACATCATCGCCGAGCGTGTGCTCGGCCTGCCCCGGGAGGCCCGTCCGTGATCACCGTGCCGAAGTACCCCGAGGGCGCGAACCTGCTGCGGGACAAGGTGGTCGTCGTGACCGCCGCGGCCGGCACCGGGATCGGCTCCGCCACGGCGAAACGCGCGCTCGAGGAGGGCGCGAAGGTCGTCGTCAGCGACTGGCACGAACGCCGGCTCGGCGAGAAGGCCGCGGAGCTGGCGGACCTCGGCGACGTCCACGCGATCCCCTGTGACGTCACGAAGGAAGATCACGTGCAGGCCCTCATCGACGGCAGCGTCGAGCGGTTCGGCCGGATCGACGTCGTGGTCAACAACGCCGGGCTCGGCGGCACGAAGTCCCTGGTGGACATGACCGACGAGGAGTGGACGCGGGTCCTCGACGTCACCCTCAACGGCACCTTCCGCGCCACCCGCGCGGCCCTGCGCCGGTTCGCGGAGCAGGGTGACGGCGGCGCGATCGTCAACAACGCGTCCGTGCTCGGCTGGCGGGCCCAGGGCGGCCAGGCGCACTACGCCGCGGCCAAGGCGGGTGTGATGGCCCTGACGCGGTGCGCGGCCGTCGACGCCGCGCCGCTGGGCGTCCGGATCAACGCCGTCGCGCCCAGTCTGGCGATGCACGCGTTCCTGGCCAAGGTGACCAGCGACGAACTGCTCGAAGAACTGACCGCCCGCGAGGTTTCGGGGAGGGCGGCGCAGCCGTGGGAAGTGGCGAATGTGATCGTGTTCCTCGCCAGTGAGTACGCGTCGTACCTCACCGGCGAGGTCGTGTCCGTGAGTTCGCAACATGCGTGAGGTGCCCCGATGAGCCCCCAGAAGAGCTCTCAGAAGAACAGCCGGCGTGCGGAGCTGCTGGACCTGGCCGCGCGGCTGTTCGCCGAGCGCGGGTACGTGTCCACCACCGTGCGGGACATCGCCGACGCCGCCGGCATCCTGTCCGGCAGTCTGTACCACCACTTCGACTCCAAGGAGTCGATGGCCGACGAGATCCTCACCGGCTTCCTCGACGAGCTGTTCGGCTCGTACGCGGAGATCGTCGCCCGGGGCCTGGGGCCGCGTGAGACGCTCGAAGCCGTCGTCGTGGCGTCGTTCGACTCGATCCACCGGCGCCCGGCGCAGGTCGCGATCTACCAGAACGAGGCCAAGCACCTCATGCAGCTGCCGCGCTTCGCCTACCTCAACGACCGCAACGCCGAGTTCCGCAAGCTGTGGAACGGCATCCTCACCGACGGCGTGGCGGACGGTGTGTTCCGCGCGGACCTCGACGTCGAGCTGACCTACCGGTTCATCCGCGACACGGTGTGGGTGGCCGTGCGCTGGTACAACCCCGACGGCGCGCTCACCGCGCAGGACGTCGCGGAGCAGTACCTCGGGATCCTGCTGGACGGCATCGCAAAGGGGAGACGACGTGGCTGAGGCGTATGTCCTGGACGCGGTCCGGACGCCGGTGGGCAAGCGCGGGGGAGCGCTGAGCACGGTCCACCCGGCCGACCTGGGCGCGCACGTGATCCGCGCGATCGTCGAGCGGACCGGCGTCGACCCGGAGCTGGTGGAGGACGTCATCTTCGGCTGCGTCGACACGCTGGGCCCGCAGGCGGGCAACGTCGCGCGGACGTCGTGGCTCGCGGCCGGCTACCCGCAGCACGTGCCCGGGGTGACCGTCGACCGTCAGTGCGGTTCGAGCCAGCAGGCCGTGCACTTCGCCGCGCAGGCGGTGCTGAGCGGCACGGCGGACCTCGTGCTGGCGGGCGGCGTGCAGAACATGAGCGCGATCCCGATCGGCGCCGCGATGCTCGCCGGGCGTGAATACGGGTTCGAGGATCCGTTTTCCGGCTCGAAGGGCTGGCAGGAACGCTTCGGCGCGAGTGAGGTGTCGCAGTTCCGCAGCGCGGACATGATCGCCGGGCACTGGGACATTTCCCGCGTCGCGATGGAGGAATTCGCGCTGCGGAGTCACCAGCTCGCGGCGGCGGCGTCCGACGGCGGATTGTTCGACGACGAAATAGCGCCCTACGGAGAATTCGGCAAGGACGAAGGACCGCGCCGCGACACTTCCCTGGAACGGATGGCGGGCTTGAAGCCGCTGTCCCCGGAATCGCGCATCACGGCGGCGGTGGCGAGCCAGATCTCGGACGGCGCGAGCGCGACGCTGATCGCGTCGGAGTCATTCGTGCGAGAGCACGGGTTGACGCCGATGGCCCGCATCCACCACCTCTCGGTCCGCGCGGCGGACCCGGTCTGGATGCTCACCGGCCCGATCCCGGCGACCGCGCACGCGTTGCGTCGCACCGGGTTGACGATCGGTGACATCGATCTTTTCGAAGTGAACGAGGCGTTCGCCAGCGTGGTCCTGGCGTGGCTCGACGAGACGGGCGCCGACCCGTCCCGGGTCAACGTCAACGGCGGCGCGATCGCCTTGGGGCACCCGATCGGCGCGTCGGGCACGAAGCTGTTCGCGACGCTGCTCCACGAGCTTCGCCGCCGAGGCGGTCGCTACGGGCTGCAGACGATGTGCGAAGGCGGCGGCACGGCCAACGTGACCATCGTCGAAAACCTGACCTGACGCGGCACAGCGAAGGCCGGTTCGAAGGTTCCCGTTCCCTCGAACCGGCCCTGGCCGGTGCAACCCCGATTGTGCACTCAGTCCCCGTGAAGGCCTTCCCGTCGGCATACCCTTCCGGCGGGAAGACCTTCACGAGGCACACGCCCCGGCAGCGGACCGCCGTGGCGCACGACCCCGGACCCCCGTCCGGCGAGCCGGAAGAAGGCCATCTCGAGGGGTGTCGGGTTCCCTCGGGATGGCCCTCTCCTGGCCCGCCGGACGCTCGGCCCGAGTCCGGGCGCGAGGCGGGCAGGGGGACGTTGTGGGGGCCGGTCACCACCACCACCCAGCCGCGGAGGGTGTGTGGTGACCGGCCGAGGGGCGAGGGCCGCCGCGCGCAGCCTCGCCCCCGTCTTGGTTACCTCCCCATCGGGATGGCCATCGTCGGCAGCGACTGCGCGGGGAACGCCGTGGTGACCCCCGCCGGGACGACCGGCAAGGACTGCGCGGCGAACGCGGTGGTCGGGATGTTGTTCGCGAACTCGCTCTCGAACTCGCGCTCGAAGGCCTGGGCGTCGAAGCCGCTCTCGAACTCCGGCGGCACCTCGGCCGCCAGCGCCGCGATCGACGGCTCGACCACCGGGACTTCGGCCACCGCGGGAGCGGGCTCCGGCTCCGGGATGTAGTCCGGGGCAGGCAGCCGGCGGTCCAGCTCGGCCATCCAGTCCAGCATCGCCCTCGGCTTGTCCCAGGACGAGACGCCGACCAGCCGGCCGTCGCGGATGAAGCCGGTGATCCCGTCCGCCAGGGTCACGGTGTCTTCGGCCAGCGAAGGCATGCCGCACATCTGCAGCCGCGTGTCGTACAGCGTCGACCAGGCCCGGGGGAGCGGGGTGAACGGCTTGGCGCTCGACTGGCCCAGCAGCAGGTTGTCCGCCGCGTGCCGGGCCGACTCGACGGCGTTGATCCAGTGCTCGACCCGCCGCGGGGTCTCGTCGAAGCGCAGGTTCGGCCAGCGCGCGATGTCGCCGGCGATGACGACGTCGGAGGCGCCCTCGGCGAACAGCTTCGCGTCGCACAGCACGCCGTCGCTGATGTCGAGGCCGGAGCCGCGCATCCAGTCGACCGACGGGACACTGCCGATGGCGAGCACGACGACGCTGGCGACCAGCAGCTGGTTGTTCGTCAGGTGCAGCCCGACGGTGTCCTTCGTGCTGATCCAGTGCCGGACTTCGCTCTTCATCGCCAGGTTCGCGCGGTGCTCGTGGTGCGCCTCGACGATGCCGCTGGAGACGCGGTCGCCGAAGCGGTGCAGCGGCGCCTTCGCGTGGCCGACCAGGGTGACGTCCCGGCCGATGTGCCGCATGCTCGCGGCGAACTCGTTGCCGATCAGGCCGGCGCCGATCACGACGGCCGGCTTCTTGCTGGCGTTGAGGCAGCGCCGCACCGCCATCGAGTCCTCGACCGTGCGCAGGATCCGCACGCGCGGGTCGTGCCGCGGCGCTCCGGGCAGGTGCCGCGGGTAGACGCCGGTCGCGGCGATCAGGCCGTCGTACCAGAGGGATTCGCCGCCGGGCAGGTGCACGACCCGCTCGGTGGTGTCGAGGTGCGTGACCCGCGCGCCGAGGCGCCAGTGCACGTCCAGGTCCGGCAGGTAGTGCGAAAGGCCCACGTCGCTGGGCCGTTCGGTCCCCATCACGAGTGCCTTGGAGACCATCGGCCGGTGGTAGGGGCGCCGGGCCTCGTCGCCGATGAGCACGATCTCGCCGTCGAAGTTCTGTTCCCGCAGTCGTTCCGCGGCGCGCAACCCTGCGACACCCGCGCCGACGATGACGATCCGGTCGCCGTCAGCCATCGAGGTCCCCTCTCATCACGACCGCCTGCATCGGGCAGCAGCGAGCGGCCATCTTCGCCTGTTCCATGGTGGTTTCGTCCAGCAGCCGCGTGCGGAAGCGCAGGCGGCCGTCCTGGCCGAGGTCGAACACGTCCGGCGCCTCCATGGCGCAGATGCCGTAGAGCTCGCACCGGTCGTTGTCGACGCTGATCCGGGGCCCGCTACCGGGCAAACGGAGCGGCATGTCAAGCCACCTGCTCTTCCACGAGTCCGATGCGTTCGAGGGTGCGGGCCGGCAGGAACCGCAGCAGCGACACCGTCGCGGCCGGGATGAGCAGCGTGATGCCGCCCAGCCAGACCACCGCGAGGTGACCGTTGGCGATCGAGCCGAACCAGGCGTGCAACGCGGTCAGCGCGACGGCCGGGTAGGCGCAGCGGTGCAACCACAGCCAGCGGCGGTAGGCGGTGAACCGCTGCAGGCCCGCGGTGAGCGCGATGGCCACCATGACCTCGAAGCCGACGATGCCGATGCTGTGACGCACCTCTTGGCCGGACAGGAACGGGAGGAACAGGTACTGCAGGCTGTACGGCTGGATCGTCAGGTAGAAGAAGCCCAGCGCGTGGATGCCGCCGAAGATGATCGTGCCGGTCGCGAGCACCATGTGCGAGCTGCGCAGCGCCTTGCGGCCGGTGACCGAGCGCACCCAGCCCGTGGCGGTGAGCACCCCCCAGGTGAGGGTCAGCATCATCGCCGCGTAGGACGCCCGCGCCGCGAACGCCGCGAGGCCGCGCGCCGCCGGGTCGGTCTTCGGCTGGAACTGCTGGGTGATCAGGAGCGTCGCGTCGTGCCAGGTCTCAACCATGACTGCCCCCGGCACGGACCGCGGCGGTGGGGCGGGACGAGGTCCGGGCGCGGCTGCGGTTGCCCTTGATCTGGCGCAGCACGTAGAACAGGCCACCCCCGACCAGCAGGAACAGCGCCACCACGACGGCGATCTGGGACGGGTCGAGGCCGAGCGGGGCCCCGGCGGGCGCCGCGGTGGTGGAGACCGCGGGCTCGGGGAGCGCCGTATAGTCGACCATCCCGGTGCTCTCGAGCATCGTCATGTGCCGCATCACGGCCTGGTTGCCGACGGTCGCGAACGCCCGTACGTCGTCGTTGCGGGTACCGGCCCGCAGCTGCGCGAGGATGGCGAAGACCTGGCCGTGCGCCGCGCGCAGCCGGTTGGCGAAGACGCGGTCGAACGCCGGCCCGGGGGCCGCGTTCATCTCTTCGAGGAGCCAGCCGCGCTGTTCGTCGGAGGGCTGGTCGGGCACCGGCGAGTTCAGTTTCGCCGAGAGCGCGCGGGTCGCGACGTCGAGCCGGCCGTGATCCATCATGATCGCGAAGCCGACTTCCTTGACCAGCGGGCTGCCCTTCTGCATGGCCATCATGCCCGACGGCATCTCCCACAGACCGGCCTGGCGGACCTTGGTCAGCAGCACCGCGTCGGTGGCCGAGACCGCGGTGGTCTGGGCGGTCGAAGCCGTGCCCGGCGTGAGCAGCGTCAGCACCGCGACGACCACGAACAGGATCCGGACCAGCGGCCGGGAGCGTTCGACGGCGGACGGCGGGTCGAGCTCCAGCACGGTCAGCTCAGACGCCGAACGCATTTTGCCTCCACTCGTCCTGGGTCATCGTGATCTTCTTGCCGTCCGGCGCGATCGGGTACCACGCCTGGTCGGCGCCCTGGCCCGCGGTGTCGGCCGGCTCCGTGTCACCGGTGAAGTGGTAGAGCGGCCAGCCGCCGAGAGTGGCCTGCTGGGTGCCGTCGTCGCGGGTGAGCTGCCCGATCAGCGACGGGTCGACGCCGATCGGCGCCAGATTGCCGCCGGCGCTGACCGGGATCCACTTGGTGGCGCACGCGCCGACGCAGTTCGACCGGGACGGGTCGCTCGTGTCCCGGTCGTAGCGGTAGATGGTGAAGCCGGTCCCGTCGACGAGCATCGGCCCGAGGTCGAACGCCTTCGCCGCGCGGAGCTGGCTCTTCGCGGGGTCGTTCGGGTCGGCCGTGATCGGCTGGGGCATGGCGAGGGTCATCTGGCCCGGTTGCTGGGCGGGCATCTGCATGCCGCCACCTGCGGCGTAACCACCTGAGGTGGTCGCGGCGCCGGCGGTGCAGGCGGTGAGCAGAGCGAGTGCGGTGAGGCACACGGCGGCGGGGACCACCGGTCGGGGAATGCGGATCACTGCTCCTCCGTGGGGCATGACTACGCGCTGTTGCCGGGGGTGCAACGGAAAAGCGCGCGAAAGATCCACTGTGGACGACTGGTCCGGGGTGGAGGTGGAGCGTTGCGGGGGACAACGCCTTGTCGGGGGTCTTCGGTAGGGGATACGGACACGGTCCGGAAACGGTTCAAAAAACTTTCGGGCTCAGTTGGGACTGGACTCCGGGCCTCCGGGGCACCAGGATGTCCCGCGTGGGACGGCACACTCGAGCGCTGAGACCCGTCGAAGATCCGGAAGACGTCGTTGTCGAGTCGAACGACGCCTCCGATGATCTGGCGAAGGCGCTCTACCAGGAGTTCGGTGGGTCCCTCATGGCGTTCGCACTCCGGCTGACCGGCCACGACCGGCAGTGGGCCGAAGACGTCGTGCAGGAGACCCTGATCAAGGCGTGGCGGAACGCGGACAAACTCGACCGCCGGCCGGAGATGCTGCGCGCGTGGTTGTTCACGGTCGCCCGGCGGATCGTCATCGACGGCTGGCGCAGCCGCAGTGTCCGTCCCCAGGAGCTCGAAGAGATCGAATCCGACGCGATCACGGTGTCCGACGAGTCGGACCGCACGCTCGCCGCGATGATCGTCTACGAAGCGCTGCAGGGCCTTTCGCCCGAGCAGCGGGAGGCCATTCAGCAGACCTACCTGCGCGATCGCACCGTGAACGAGGTCGCGGCCACCCTCGGCGTGCCCCCGGGCACCATCAAGTCCCGCATCCACCACGCCGTCCGCGCCCTGCGCCGAGCCCTGCGCGAGCGGGGGTGAGCTGAGGTTGGCCGGGTCCGCACACACCGACGTCGCCGCGTACGTGCTCGGCGTGCTCAGTGAGGCCGAGAGCAATCAGTTCGAAGCCCACCTGATGAACTGCCCGAACTGCCAGCTCGACCTGATCGAGCTGTACCAGCTGCCGGACGTGCTCGACCTCGTCAAGCGCAGCTGGCCCGAGCCCCCGATGCCCGCGCCCGGCCCGCGGACCCTCGCCCCCGGGCCCCGCGTGCTGCGCGGCCTGATGGAAGAGGCGTCCGTCAAGCGCCGGCGGCGCAAGCGGCTCGGCATCATCGCCGGGACCGCGGCCGCCGCGCTCGTCGTCGCCGGCCCGCTCGTGACGCTCGCCGTCCGGCCCGCCGACGCCGTCCCGCCCGCCTCCCTGTCCGCGCCGAGCAGCAAGCAGGCGTCCGCGGTGACGAGCGTCCCCGCGACGTCCACCGCGCCGCCGTCCGCGTCGACGAGCCGGCCGCCCGGTGGCGGCCAGACCTACGGCCGCGGCAGCGGCGGGTCCGCCGTCACCGCGCTCGTCACCGTCCTGCCCGTCGAGTGGGGCAGCCGGGTCGAGCTCGAGCTGCGCGGGATCGTCGGGCCGCTCAACTGCCAGCTGGTCGCCATCTCCGCCTCGGGCGAGGAACGCGTCGTCACCGGCTGGTCCGTGCCGCCGAAGGGCTTCGGCATCCCCGGCTCACCCGAACCTCTGCGGCTGCAGGGGTCCACGTTCATGGCGATGGACCAGATCGGCCGGTTCGAGGTCCGTGGCGAGGACGGCACCGTTCTCGTCATGGTGCAACGTTAAATCATTTTTCCCGCCGATCCCCGGTGACCTGGGTGAATGCTGTCCGGTTGCGCGGCGTTAGATAACGAACAGATAACGGACCGGTCGCTTTTGAACCTCTCCCGTCCGGCGTCCGTATCCCCCAATGCATCCCCCGATGCACTCGGAAGACCCCCGAACCGGAACCAAGTGGCACCGGGCAGCGACGCCGGAACGCACGGCGGCAGGCCCCGGTAAGCACTTCCCCCGGGTTCCGCACCAATAACGACGCAATTATCGGTAGTTCTTGCCCGGGCTGCCGCGCTGTTCGGCGCGCCCGGAAAAACGAACGAGGTGAACTAGTCCATGCCCCGGAATTCTCGGTCCCCCGTGACGGGCAAGCATCGTGTTGCCCGCCGAACCAAGATCGCGATGGGCGCGCTCGGCCTGGCGATCGCCGTCGGCGCACTCGCCGTCGCGGTCTCGACGGGCCGCACGGGCGAGGCCAGTGCGGACCCCGCCGACCCGTCGTTCTTCATCGACATCAACAAGGTCCCCGCCGGCAACAACGTCAACGCGGCCTTGCAGAAGAAGGGTGCCAAGGGTTCCTTCACCGTCGACTGCGGAACGAACGCCGACGGCGCCCACCACAACCCGGACAACTTCATCGCCCAGCCCGGGATCAAGAACGGTGCCCAGCACCTGCACGACTACGTCGGCAACGTGACCACCGACGCCGACTCGAGCCTCAAGAGCCTCCTCGCCGGCGACACCACCTGCAAGAACGGTGACCAGTCCGCCTACTTCTGGCCGGTCATCCGCATCGACCGCGAGGACGACGCGGCGAACGCGAGCGAGAACCAGCAGGCCCAGCAGTCGCAGCAGGGCAAGACCGGCGACGTCCAGCAGGACCAGAGCGCGGCGGACGCCCAGGCCGCGGACGCGGCCGGACAGGGCCAGGACGCGCAGGACCAGGCGGCTCAGGATCAGAACGCCCAGGACCAGAATGCGCAGGACGGCCAGGCCACTGAGGACTCCGGCGCCCCGGACACGGCGACGCAGGACCAGAACGGCCAGCAGAAGAAAAAGAACACCGGTGGCGGCGCGACGCGCGGCGACCAGAACGCCCAGCAGCAGGACGGTCAGAACCAGCAGGACCAGCAGCAGGCCCAGGACCGCCGTCGTGGCGGCCAGAACCAGGGCGGCGGCAAGAACGGCGGCCAGAACAACGGCGGTCAGAACGGTGGCCAGAACGGCGGCCAGAACCAGAGCAGCAGTGCCGCGGCACCGCCGTCCGAGGTACTGGGCGGCCCCGAAGGCGCGAACGAAGAGGTCGGCGACAACGACGGCGAGATCGTCGAGCCCGAGTCCGCGACCCTGAAGTTCATCGGCGGTGGCGCGCAGAACGTCGTCGCGATGCCGCTCGGCCTGCGGGTCCTCTACGGTGACGCCAAGCAGAGCACCAACGGCCCGGCCAACGCCCGGCCCAGCTGGACCTGCACCGGGTTCGAGGACCGGCTGACCGACCTCTACCCGATCTGCCCGGCGGGCAGCAAGGTGGAGCGGATCCACGCCTTCCCGAACTGCTGGGACGGCAAGAACACCGACAGTGCGAACCACCGCACCCACATCGTGTTCTCCGACCAGGCCGGCAAGTGCCCGCAGGGCTTCAAGAACGTGCCCCAGCTGCAGGTGACGCTGGTCTACAACGTCCCGCAGGACGTCCAGCAGAAGGGCCAGTACAAAGTGGACGCGTTCGCCCAGGAGAAGCACAACCCGCGCTCCGACCACGACGACTTCGCCAACGTGATGAGCAAGAAGATCATGAGCCGCGTCGTCAGCTGCGTCAACTTCGGCAAGACCTGCAAGGAATAACGGCTCCACCTTCGCAACCGGCCACCTTCCAGGAAGGGTGAACGTCATGAACCGTGCTCGCCCGGTCGCTGCCGCTCTGCTCGCCGTCACCGGCCTCGCGCTGGTCACGGCCTGCGGGTCCAACCCGTACGCCACGTCCGGCGCGGTCCAGCCCGTCGCCCTCGGCGTACAGCAGCAGCAACCGGCGAGCACGGTTCCGGCCGGTGCCGGGCGGACCCAGCTCGTCTCGTCCACAGTGGAGGGTCTCGGCACGGTCCTGGCCGACGCCGAAGGCCACACCCTCTACCGGTACGCGAAAGACAGTGCCAAGCCCCCGAAGGCCACGTGCGCCGGCGCGTGCGCGGAAACGTGGCCCCCGCTGGTCTCCGACGCCCCGGCGCTCGCCGCCGGGGTGGACGCGCAGCTCATCGGCGAGGTCACGAGGCCGGACGGGCAGCGGCAGGTGACCGTCGGCGGCCGGCCGGTCTACCGGTACGCCAAGGACACCGGCCGGGGCATCGCGCTCGGCCAGAACGTCAGCGCGGACTGGGCGGCGATCACGCCGGCGGGGGAGAAGGCGGTGGCCGGCCGGGACAGTGGCGGTGCCTCGGCCACCGAGCCCTCCGAGCCCGTCGGACCCGCCGAGCCGAAGACGATCGGCACCACCGACGTCGGCGGTCTCGGCCCGGTGCTCACCGACCAGGCCGGTGACACGCTCTACCTCTTCACCAAGGACGGCAAGGACTCCGGAACGTCCACTTGCGACGGCGCGTGCGCGAAGACGTGGCCGCCGGTGCGGGTGGACGGCCGGATCACCGTCGCCGAGAGCGTCGACACGGGCCTCATCGGCCGGATCCGGCGCTCGGACGGCACCATGCAGGTGACCGTCGGCGGCTGGCCGGTCTACAGCTACAGCAAGGACGACGCGCCCGGCGAAGCCAACGGGCACGGCGTCGGGAACACCTGGTACGCCGTGGAACCCAGCGGCTGCAAGGTCGACCCGGCCCGCAGACCCGAAGCCCGGCAGGCAGTCGCGACGTCCTCCTCATCCGGCGGGTACTGACCCGCCCCACGATCCCCGGCCCGGCGAACACTTCCCTCCACCTCACCCCCCCGTTCGCCGGGCCGGTTGCAGTACCCGGGACCACGGTCCCGGTCGTGAGTTCCGGCCCGGTGGGCGTTTCCCTCCACCTCACCCCTTTGCCCACCAGGCCGGTGCGTGAATGCGAGACCCGGTCCGGCGGACGCTTCCCCTCCACCTCACCCCCCCAGTCCGCCGGGCCGGTCAGCACCACCCCGAAGTACGCGGGACCACGGTCCCGCCCCCGAGCCCCGGCCGGGTGGACGACTTCCCTCCACCTCACCCCCCTCGTCCACCGGGCCGGGATTCCGTTCCCCACAACGATCCCCCGCGGATCAGACGAAGGAGGACAAGGCGGGCGCAGACCCCCGCCCCTCGAGTTCCGGCCCGGCGAGCACTTCCCTCCACCTCACCCCCCTCGCCCGCCGGCCCGGAACTCCTTCACCCACCCCCCAATCACGCGAGTCGACCCCTCAATCACGCGAGTCGACCTTCCAGTCACGCGAGATGCCTCTCCAGACACACGAGATTCCCCTCTGGACACGCGACTTACGTCCTCCATCACGTGAGTCACGTCCCCAGTCACGCGAGATCCGCTTCCGGTCCCGCGAGTCCGGGTCCGAGCTTCCACGCTCCGCCCGGATCCCGGCCCGGCGACCGCCCCCTCGGTCGCGGGCCCCGAAGTCCCCGGTCCGGTGGATGCTTCCCTCCACCTCACCCCCCTCATCCTCCGGACCGGCTCAGCTGCGGTCCCCGTGCTCCGGTACGGGGACCGCGGCCCAGAAGTCCAGCGGGACCCGGCCGAGGCCCCGGCCGGTGGAGTCCAGCAGCCGGCCCATCAGCTTGACGCTCCGCAGCGTGACGGCCCGGCCGGCGATCTCCAGCCACGGCAGCTTCGCGGCCATCAGCCCCTCCAGCGCCACCGTGTCGTGCTGCGTCGGCAGCCACACCACCAGCATCAGGTTCGTCTCGCCGGACAGCGCCGCGCACATCCGGACCTCCGGCAGCATGGCGAGCGACCGCGCCGTCGTCTCCAGCTTGTCCGGCGGTACCCGCAGCCACAGCGTCACGGTGACCGGCGCGGGCGACGCCGACCGCGCGATCTCGCACCGCACGCGGATCGCGCCGCGGGCCAGCAGCGCGTCGAGCCGGCGCCGCACGGTCGTCGCGCCGACGCCGAGTTCGGCCGCCAGTGCCGCCGCCGACACCCGCGCGTCGACGCCGAGCGCCAGGATCAGGGCCCGGTCGGCGTCGTCGAACCGCAGCGGGGCGCGGTGCCGCACCGGTTTCGGCGTCAGCGCTTCCCGTTGCCCGGGCGAGATCGCCCGCACCCGCCAGCGGCTGCCCTCGGTGAACATCCGCGGTGACAGCACCGTCCGCACACGCGCCACCCCGGGCACCGCCGCCACCCGGTCGAGCACGTGCGCACCCAGCTCCCGCAGCGTCGGCGCGACGACGTGGACGAGCAGATCGCAGGGCCCGGCCAGGCACTCGACCGTGACGACGTGGACGTCCGAGGCCAGTTCCGCGGCGACGCGCACAGCCGCGCCGGGCGCGCAGTCGATCGCGACGAACGCCAACGCGAGCTGCGCGGTGAGCTCGCCGCCCGCGTACGCCGTGAGCCACGCGTCCCCGCGCCCGACGAGACCGTCCCACCGCCGGGCGGCGGTCACCGCGCCCAGCCCGAGCGCCTTTCCGAGCGTCGACCAGGACGCCCGCGGTGCCGCCTGCAGCGCGTCGACCAGTTTGAGGTCCTGCTCGTCCAACATGGCGGATCCTTCGCTCATCAGCCCTCAAAACGGTGGTTCCGTCGGTTTTTCCCAGCCATTGTGCTCGACTCTCGCATGATCGGCGGATGACCCTGCGCTCCGACGCCGCCGTCCTGCTCGACGATCTGGTCGCCCTGCGCCGTGACCTGCACCGCATCCCCGAGATCGGCCTGCACCTGCCGCGCACGCAGGACCGCGTCCTCGCCGCGCTCGACGGCCTCGGCCTCGAACTCACCCTCGGCGAGAAGCTCTCGTCGATCACCGGAGTCCTGCGCGGCGGCAAGCCCGGTGGCACCGTCCTCCTGCGCGGCGACATGGACGCGCTCCCGGTCACCGAAGCCACCGGCGAGGAGTTCACCTCGACCCTCGACGGCGCCATGCACGCCTGCGGTCACGACCTCCACACGGCCGGCCTGGTCGGCGCGGCCCGGCTGCTCGCTGCCCGCAAAGCCGACCTGCCCGGCGACGTCGTGTTCATGTTCCAGCCCGGCGAAGAAGGCTGGGACGGCGCCGGCCACATGATCGAAGAAGGTGTGCTGACGGCGTCCGGCAAGCACGTCGACGCCGCGTACGGCCTGCACGTCTCGGCCGCGAGTTACGCGAAGGGCCAGTTCACCGCCCGTCCCGGCACGCTCATGGCGGCCTCCGGCGCGCTCGCCGTCCGGGTGCGGGGCGAGGGCGGCCACGGCTCGTCCCCGCACGACGCGCGCGACCCGATCCCGGCCGCCTGCGAGATGGTGACCGCGCTGCAGACGATGGTGACGCGCGGCTTCGACGTCTTCGACCCGGTCGTCGTCACCGTCGGGATGTTCCACGCCGGCACCCGGCGCAACATCATCCCGGACGACGCGGTGTTCGAGGCGACGCTGCGGTCCTTCTCGCCGGAGACGGCGGCGCGCGTCGGCGACCGCGCCGTCCAGGTCTGCCAGGGCATCGCCGCCGCGCACGGCCTCGACATCGACGTCACCTTCGAACCCGAGTACCCGGCGACGGTCAACGACGCCGGCGCGTACGACTTCGTCGCGGACACGATCCGCGACGTCTTCGGCGAGGAGCGGTTCACCGAGATGGCCGAACCGATCACCGGGTCGGAGGACTTCTCCCGCGTCCTCGAGCGCGTGCCCGGCGCCTACCTGTTCCTCGGCGCGTGCCCGACGGACCCGGCGACCGCGCCGGACAACCACTCGCCCCGCGCGAGGTTCGACGACAGCGTGCTCGGCGACGGCGCCGCGCTGCTGGCCGAGCTCGCGGTCCGCCGGCTCGCGCTCCTGGCCGGGTGACGCCGTGCGCAGCTACCACTGGCCGCCGCTGCTCCCGGTGCTGGCGCTCGTCCTGATGCCGTTCCTGCCGTTCGTCAACACGACCGGGTTGTGGCTCGGGCTGCCGCGGATGGTGGTGTGGGGCGCGTTCTGGTGCCTGATGTTCACCCCGGCGCTGCTGCTGTCCGAACGCCTGCTGCGCGCGGCGGGGGAGGAGGACGACGCGTGATCCTCACCTTCACCCTGGTGGGCATCGTCCTGATCGGCGTGCTCGGCTTCGTCGGCCGCCGCAGACCCGTCGCCGACCTGGCGGAGTGGACCGTCGGTGGCCGCCGGTTCGGCGCCGTGACCATGTGGTTCCTGCAGGCGGGGGAGGTGTTCACCACCTTCACCTTCCTCGGCATGGCCGGGCTCGCGTTCTCCGGCGGTGTCGCCGCGATGTACGCGCTGCCGTACGTGCCGATCGCCTACGTCGTGCTGTTCTTCCTGGCCGAACGCCTGTGGACGATGGGGAAGGACCGCGGTTACCTCACCCAGGGCGACTTCCTCGAGGACCGGTTCTCCAGCCGGACGCTCGGCACGCTGTCCGCGGTGCTGGGGGTGCTCTTCGTGCTGCCCTACCTGCAGTTGCAGATCACCGGGCTCGGCCTGATCGTCCGGCTGGTCACCGGCGACAGCGCGTCGGGCACGCTCAGCATGGTGACCGGCAGCGTGCTGGTCGTCGCGTTCGTGCTGTGGGCCGGGCTGCGCGGCGTCGCGGCGACGTCCTACTTCAAGGACGGCATCATGCTCGTCGCGCTGGTGGTGCTGATCATCGCCGTGCCGACGCACTTCGCGGGCGGGGTCGGGGGCGTGTTCCGCAAGATCGAGCAGCTGCACCCCGAGAAGCTGATCGTCCACAGTGGAGCGAACGATCACGTCTGGTTCGTCACGAGCATGCTGGTCAGCGCCATCGGCGTCGGTCTGATGACGCTGCCGCATTCGTGGCCGGCGCTGATGTCGGCGCGCGACCCGAAGGTGCTGCGGCGCAACTACGCCTGGATGCCGGTGTACGAGCTGTGCCTGCTGCTGCCGATGATCATCGGGTTCGCCGCGATCCTCGTGGTGCCCAAGGACAGCGCCTCTCACAAAGCAGACCCGAACGGCGTATTGCTGACGCTGTCGAAGGATGCCTTGCCGGGCTGGGTGACCGGCGTTGTCGTGGTCGCCGCGACGGCCACCGCGATGGTCCCGGCGGCCGGGATCCTGATCGGCATCTCGTCGCTGGTGGCGCGCAACGTAGTCCGCGTGCGCAGCGGCCGCAAGCAGTTCTGGATCAATCACGGGACGGTTGTGCTCGCGAGTACTCTTGCGCTCGTGCTCGGCATCTTCCGGCCGGATCTGCTGGCCAACCTGCTGCTGCTCACCTATTCGGGGTCGGTCCAGCTGGCCCCGGCCAATCTGCTGGGCTTCCTCCGGCGCGTGCCGGTCGGCAAGGGACCGGTGCTCGCCGGGCTGGTCGCCGGCGAGCTCGTCGTCATCTGGCTGACCTTTGTGGACACTCACCTGGTCGGCACCGTCAACGTGGGCCTGGTCGGGCTCGGCGCGAACGTCGTCGTCCTCGCCTCGGCCGCACTGGTCCAACGACAGGTTTCTCCCCAGGAGGCGGCGTGACTCGCACGGTGTTCACCGGCGGTTCGGTGTTCGACGGCACCGGCTCGGACCCGGCGGCGGCCGACGTCGTCGTCGAGCACGGCCGGATCGTCGAGGTCGGGACGGACTTGGACGGCGACGAGAGCGTCGACTGCGCCGGCGCGGTGCTGCTGCCAGGGCTGTTCGACTGCCACGTGCACGTCACGGTGTCGGACATCGGGTTGCTGGCGCGGGTGCAGAAGCCGTTTTCCTACCAGTTCTACGAGGCCGCGCGGAACCTGTGGGCGACCCTCGGGCTGGGCATCACGACGGTCCGCGACGCGTCCGGCGCGGACCTCGGCATCAAGCAGGCGGTGGACGACGGCCTGATCCCGGGCCCGCGGCTGCAGATCTCGATCGGGCTGATCAGCCAGACCGGCGGCCACGGCGACGCGTGGAGCCCGTCGGGCATGTGTGTCCCGCTGCTGGTGCCGCACCCGGGCCGCCCGGACGCGAGGGCCGACGGCCCCGACGAGATGCGCCGCGTCGCCCGGACGCTGCTGCGCGCGGGCGCGGACGTGCTGAAGGTGTGCACGACCGGGGGTGTGCTGTCGCCGCGTGACGATCCGCGGCATTCGCAGTTCACGCCGGAAGAGCTGGAGGTCCTGGTCGCCGAGGCGGCGATGCAGGGCCGTCCGGTGATGGCGCACGCCCAGGGCGCGGCGGGCATCAAGAACGCCGTCCGCGCGGGCGTCCGCTCGATCGAGCACGGCATCTACCTCGACGACGAGGCGATCGAGCTGATGCTCGGCCACGGCACGTGGCTGGTCCCGACGCTGATCGCCCCGGTGAACGTGGTCCGCGCGGCCGACGCGGGGGTCGACCTGCCCTCGGCGGTCGTCGCGAAAGCCCGCGAGGTGGTGGAAGCCCACCGCGACTCGGTCCGGCGCGCGTACGCCGCCGGCGTCCGCATCGCGATGGGCACGGACAGCGGCGTCGGCCCGCACGGCACGAACCTCGAGGAACTGGCCCTGATGGCGGCGTGCGGCATGACCCCGGGCGATGTCCTGGAGGCGACGACGTCGTCGGCGGCCCGGCTGATGGGGCTGGACGGCGAGCTGGGCCGCATCGAGCCGGGGCTGCGGGCGGACCTCGTGGTGGTGGCGGGCGACCCGTACGACTTCCCGGGGCTGGCTTCCGCCATCCGCGAGGTCTGGAAGGACGGCACCCGGGTGGTCTAGGAGCTGACCGCGACCAGGACGACGAAGCCGGTGACGGTGACGCCGAGCAGCGGCCAGCCGACGATCGGCTTGACGCCGACCCCGGCGACCAGCAGGCCGAACGCCAGGATCAGGGTGCCGAGGCCCAGCTCGCCGTGCACGTACTGGGCCGCGGTGACGGCGTTCTGCCCACCGCCGAGATCGGCGACGAAGACGTCCCTGATCGTGGCCGGTGTGCGGTCGTAGCGGAATTCCCAGATGAACTGCGCGATCGGCCAGAGCATCGCGACGGCGCTGACGGAATAGCCCGCTACTTTCGCGATCAGGGTCGCGTTGTCGATGTTCCAGTTCAGGCCGACGATTCCGATCAAGGTCAGCGCGATGAGCGAATACAACGTCGGGTGGAAATTCACCGGTCCGGCGAAACCGTTGAAAACGGCGAAGTTCCCGCCCCCGACCCCGCCGCCGAAGTCCTTCAGGCTGGTCAGGACGACGTGCGCCAGCGGGGAACCGGGCGGTGGCTCGTAAGTCGCGCCGTACAAGGACGGCAGGACGAACCCGAGGAAACCGATGACGCTGCCGGCGATGACAAAACCACCGCGGGTCTTGCTTTCCATGTCCGCCCCTTCGCCACCGAAACCGGCCGCACCGGTCCATGGGTCGCGGCGATGGCGGATCGCGTTACGGCGGCGAGGTTTTTTCGCTGCCGAAAAGGGGCGAAAGCCCGATTACGGGAGTTCCGGGGAGATCAGGTCCCGCAGGGCCGCGGCGAACTTCGCCGGGTTTCGCTGCGGGGCCAGGTGCGCTCCGGGGGTCTCCGTGAACGGCAAGCCCAGTTCCAGCGCCAGGATCTTCGCCGGCTGGTAGTGGTACCGGCCTCGGCTGCCCTCGCCCGCCACCGGCAGGATCTCCGTGCTCGCCCGCCGCAGCGCTCGCAGGTCCGGCAGGTAGTCGAAGAACGGCGTCAGCTCGCGGTCGAACAGCCGGATCCAGTCGGCCTCGTGGGGCAGCCGGATGTTGGGCAGGTTGGGCAGCGCCGCCCCCGCGATCGCGTCCGCGAACCGCGTCACCGCCCCGATCAGGTCACCCGAACGGGCCAACCGCACCTGTTCGGCCGCCGCTTCGAGCCAGCCGCTCGCGTCCGGCATCAGGTGGACCGCCGGGGGCTCGTGCGCGACCAGCGTCGTGACGCTGCCCGGGTGGCGGGCCACCAGGTCGAGGCCGATCAGGGCGCCCGCGCTCGAGCCGAACACCCGGGCCGGCGCGTCGGTCACGTGGTTCAGCACCGCCAGCGCGTCGTCGGCCTGCAGCGACACCGGGACCGGGCCGGTCGTGGTGTCCGTGCTGCCGAAGTGGCCGCGCCGGTCGTAGGTGACGACCGTGAAGTGCTCGTACAGGTGCTTCGCCAGCGCCCGATAGGCGTCACCCGATCCGGTACCGCCCGCGATCAGCAGCAGCACCGGCCCCGCGCCGCCGCGGCGGACCTGGAGCTCACCGTCCTCCACCGGGCAACGGCTTTCCGAGATCATGCCGGAAAGTCAAGCACACAGCCCGCGCAGGATTCCTTCGGCGTCGCTCACGATCCGTTCGATCAGGTCACCCACCCGGGGGAGATCCGCGAGCAGCCCGACGACCTGCCCGGACGCCAGCACGCCGGCCCCGAGGTCGCCGTCGACGAGCCCCGCGCGCAGCAGCATCGGCGTGTTGGCGGCCATCAGCACCTGCGCCCACGTCCGCTGCCCGCTGCGCTTCATCCGGACGCCCTCGCGCACCAGCGACGTCCAGGAGAGCCCGGTCAGCCGCCGGAACCGGACGGCGTTCGCCGCGGCCCGGCCGAGCCCGCCGAGCGTCCCGGACGTCTCCAGTCCGTCGACCAGGCCCGTCCGCAACACACGGTGAGGTAAGCCATCCACCTTACGGGTGACGACGGTGCCGTTCAGGTCCCGCGCCAGGTAGGCCTGCTTGACGGCGTCCGGCACGGTGCTCTCCTGTGTCAGCAGGAACCGCGTGCCCATGCCGATCCCGGCCGCGCCGTACGCCAGTGCCGCGGCCAGCCCGCGGCCGTCGAAGAACCCGCCCGCCGCGACCACCGGGATGTCGACGGCGTCCAGCACCGACGGCAGCAGCAGCGTCGTGGCCACCCCGCCGGTGTGCCCGCCGCCTTCGCCGCCCTGGACGACGACCGCGTCCGCGCCCCACGACGCCACCTTCTCGGCGTGCCGGGCCGCGCCCACCGACGGCACGACGACCACGCCGTGGTCCTTCAGCTTCGCGATCATGTCCTTCTTGGGGGCCAGCGCGAACGACGCGACCCGCACGTTCTCGCGGATCAGCAGGTCGACGCGGCGGCCGGCGTCGTCGGCGTCCGCGCGGAGGTTGACGCCGAACGGCGCGGACGTCCGGCTCTTCACCTCCTTGACGGCGGCTTCGAGCTCGTCGAACGTCATCGTCGCCGAGCCGAGGATGCCGAGCCCGCCGCCCTCCGCGGTCGCCGACACCAGCCGCGGCCCGGCCACCCAGCCCATCCCGGTCTGGACGACCGGGTGCCGGACGCCGGTCAGCTCGGTCAGCCGCGTCCTCATTCCGGGACTTCCTTCTCCCGCAGCGACTTCGGATCCAGCTGGGCGATCAGGTCCAGTTCCTCGGCGGTCGGTTCCCTGCTGACGGCGACGCCGTCGGTGACCAGCGGGAACCCCGTCGCCGCGACGACCTCGTCGACCGTGACACCGGGGTGCGTCGACACCAGCCGCGCCGCGTGGTCCGGCCCGCCGAAGTCGAGCACGCCGAGGTTGGTCACCACGCGGTGGACGTCGTGGTAGCGCAGCCCCGCCTCGCGTGCGCGGGCGAAACCGACGCCGGAGACGACGTCGACCTGGTCGACGAACACCCGGGTGCTGTGCCGCGGCACCCAGTAGCTGGTGCGGTGGTTGGCCGTGTTGCCCGGCCCGCCACGCACCCCGAGCAGCTGCTTCTTCGGCTTCTGGTGGTCGCCGATGGCGGAGATGTTCTGGTTGCCGTGCCGGTCGACCTGGTTGGCGCCCATCACGACGTGCCGCTTCCCGTGCGGCACCACGGTGTCCAGGACCTTCCGGAACGGCTGCCAGCCCTCGATCACCGGCTTGCCGACCGGGCTTTCGAGCAGGTACGCCTCGCCGTCCGACAGCAGCAGGTCCGGCTCGAACGTCAGCCGCGCGAGCCGCGCGCCGAGCGCCGGGACGTACCCCATCGGGCTGATCAGGATCTCGCCGTCGCCGCGGAACAGCTCCGCGCACGCGACGACCGCGACGTCCGCGCGCGTCATGCCGCCTCCTCCGCGAACCGCGTGACGGCCCGCTGGTAGTCCGTCTCGTCGCCGGTCAGGAACCGGTCCGCGAACGCCGGCCAGGCGTCCGGGTCCTTCGCCGCCGCGGCGTAGTGCCGCTGGAACCGTTCGTCCCGGCCGTAGTCCGGTGCGGCGGACGTGAAGTGCGCGCCGCGCGGGGTTTCGACGACGCCGTGCACGCTCGCGCGGTTGAGCAGCAGGCTCTGCACCGGCGCGGTCGCCGTCAGCTCGTCGGTGGGAACGACCTTTTCGGTTGACACGTAACACTTGTCGGCGGCGAGTGCGAACAGCTCGTCGAAGTACGGGTCCGGGCCGAGGTACTGCGCGTTGCCGCGGGCGTCCGCGCGGTTGAGGTGCACGAGCGCCGCGTCGAGGCGCAACGCGGGCACGGCCAGCAGCTCCTCGCCGTCCTCGTAAGGCGATCGGACGGTCTTCAGTGACGGCGAGAACGTCATGACGTCGGAGCCGAGCCCGGCGCGCGTCGGCAGGAACGGAAGCCGTTGTGCCGCCGCGGAAAGCCCGGTACCGAGAATGCCCTCGTCGTACTCGGTGACCTCGATCGACCCGGCTTCGCGGACCCGGTTGAACCACGGGTCGAACGGCACCGAATCGAGCGTCACGAACCCGAAGACCAGCCGCCGGATCTTGCCCGCCGACGCCAGGAGCCCGACGTCCGGGCCGCCGTAGGAGACGATCGTGAGGTCCTTCAGCGGCGATCGCAGGATGGCCCGGATCAGCGCCATCGGCTTGCGCCGCGAACCCCAGCCGCCGATGCCGAGCGTCATGCCGTCGCGCAGTTCGCCGACGACGTCGTCGACGCTCATCCGCTTGTCGCTCAAGGCTTTCCCTTCTCCAAGAACTCCTGGCGCGCCCCGTCCGAGACGCCGGCGAGGTTGAGCTGGAAGGTGAACCCCTGCTCGAACCGGTAGCTGCGGTGCACGGGCTGGACGTCGATGCCGTTGATGGCCTGCTTCGCCGCGCGGATCACGCGCGTGTCCTTCGCGGCGATCTGCCGGGCGACGCCGAGCGCGGTTTCGTCGAGTTCTTCGCGCTTGACGACCGCGTACACCGAGCCGTGGTGGTGCAGCTGCTGCGCGCTGATCTTCGACGCCGTGTAGTACAGGGCGCGCATGAGGTGCTGCGGCACGAGCCGCGCCAGATGTGTCGCCGCGCCGAGCGCGCCACGGTCCACTTCGGGCAGTCCGAATTCGGCGTCTTCGCTGGCTACCACGATGTCGGCGTTGCCGACCAGTCCGACGCCGCCGCCGAGGCAGAACCCCTGCACCGCAACGATCACCGGCACGAGGCAGTCGTACACCGCCGAGAACGCCGCCGCGCAGCCTTCGTTGGCGCCGATCAGCGCGTCGTACCCGGGGTCGCGCTGGATCTCCTTGATGTCGACGCCGGCGTTGAACCCGCGGCCTTCCGCGCGTAGGACGACCACGTGCACGGCTGGGTCACGGCCGGCTTTTCCGATCGCCTCGGCGAGGTCGAACCAGCCGCGCACGGTCAGCGCGTTCACCGGGGGAGCGGCCACGGTGATCACGGCGATCCCGGGCTCCGGGGTGTGCGTCGAAACCGTCATCGGCACCCTCTCGCGGTTAACAACCTAGCACTTGCTTGGTACGTTAGCATCGGGACGACAAAAGCGGGAGGTCACCGGTGGCCCTGGAACTCGGCTTGGACGGCGCGGTCGTGTTGGTGACCGGCGGCGTCCGTGGTGTCGGCCTGGGGATCTCGCAGGCCTTCGAAGAGGCGGGCGCGCGGGTCGTGACCTGCGCGCGGCGGACGCCGGAGTCGTCGCCGGGGGAGGCGTTCTTCCCTTGCGACATCCGGGATCCGGACGCCGTTGCCGCGCTGGTCGAGGCGATCACCGCACGCTTCGGCCGGCTCGACGTCCTGGTGAACAACGCGGGCGGCGCGCCCTTCGCGGACACGTCCACGGCCTCGCCGCGCTTCCACGAGAAGGTGATCGGGCTGAACCTCCTGGCGCCGCTGATCGTCTCGCGCGCCGCGAACGCCGTCATGCAGGGCCAGGAGCGTGGTGGCTCGATCGTCAACATCAGCAGCGTGAGCGCGCTGCGGCCGTCGCCGGGGACCGCGTCCTACGGCGCCGCGAAGGCAGGGCTCGACAACCTGACCAGCACGCTCGCCGTCGAGTGGGCGCCGAAGGTGCGGGTCAACGCGCTCGACGTCGGCATGGTGCGCACGGACAACGGTTACGGCGACCCGGCCGCCCTCGGCGCGACGGTGCCGCTCGGCCGGCTCGCCGAACCGGCGGAAGTCGGCGCGTGCGCAGCATTCCTGGCTTCACCGCTGGCGTCCTACGTCAGCGGCGCGCGACTCGTGGTGCACGGCGGCGGCGAGCGTCCGGCATTTCTCGACGCGATGGAGGATAAGTCATGAACAGGCTGGTCGAAGGACGCGTCGTGGTCGTCACGGGCGCCGGGCGCGGGATCGGCCGGGCGCACGCGCTCGCGTTCGCCGCGGAGGGTGCGCGAGTGGTCGTCAACGACCTCGGCGCGGCCCTGGACGGCCGCGGCGGTGAAGCGGGCCCGGCGCAGCAGGTCGTCGACGAGATCCGCGCGGCGGGCGGGGAAGCGGTGGCCAACACCGACGACGTCGCGTCCTGGGACGGCGCGGCTTCGCTGGTCCGCACGGCTCTGGACGCCTTCGGCGGCCTCGACGTCCTGGTCAACAACGCGGGCTTCCTGCGCGACCGGATGCTGGTCAACCTGGCCGAGGAGGAGTGGGACGCGGTCGTCCGGGTGCACCTGAAGGGCCATTTCGCGCCCCTGCGGCACGCGGCGGAGTACTGGCGCGCGGAGGCGAAAGCGGGGCGCACGCGGAGCGCGCGGGTGATCAACACGAGTTCCGGCGCGGGCCTGCTGGGCAGCGTCGGCCAGGGCAACTACTCGGCGGCGAAGGCGGGCATCCTCGGCCTGACCACGGTCGCGGCCGCGGAGTTCGGCCGTTACGGCGTCACGGTCAACGCGATCGCCCCGGCCGCGCGCACCCGGATGACGGAGAAGACGTTCGACATGGCGGCCCCCGACGACGGCTTCGACGCGATGGCCCCGGAGAACGTGTCCCCGCTGGTGGTCTGGCTGGGCAGCGTGGAGTCGTCGGGAGTGACCGGCCGGGTCTTCGAGGTCGACGGAGGCCGAGTGGGCCTGGCAGACGGCTGGCGCCACGGCCCGCAACGCGACAAGGGCGCCCGCTGGGCACCGGCCGAGCTGGGCCCGGTGGTGGCGGAACTGCTGGCGGAGTCGGCGGCCCCGGAACCGGTCTACGGCGCCGGATAACCGGTTGGCGCGAGCCGCTAGCGTGCGCGTATGGCGCGTCAAACCATTCTCAGCGGCTCCACCTTCGAGGAGCAGATCGGCTACGCCCGCGCGGTCGTCGACGGTGGTCGCGTGTACGTCTCCGGCACCACCGGCTTCGACTACTCGACCATGACGATCTCCGACGACGTCGTCGAGCAGGCGGCCCAATGCCTCCGTAACATCGAGGCGGCGCTGACCGAGGCCGGCTGCACCCTCGCCGACGTCGTCCGGGTGCGCTACCTGCTGCCGTCGCGGGCGGACTTCGAGCCGTGCTGGCCGGTGCTGCGCAAGGCGTTCGCCGAGGTCCGCCCGGCCGCGACGATGCTGGAGTGCGGCCTGGCCGACCCGCGCATGAAGATCGAGATCGAGGTCGACGCGCACCTGCCCGGCTAGCGCGTGAGCCAGAGGTCCAGGTTGAGCGCGAAGTCGATGCCCGCGCGCGTCGCCCGGTCGGTCGACGGGCGCGCCAGGCGCTCACTCAGCCGCGCCGGGTCGAGGTACGTCCAGACCGGCGCGTTCGGCGTGGCCAGCAGATCCGCCGCCTGCGAACGGATCGCGACGTCGTAACCGGGATCGTGCGTCGCCGGGTAGGGCGCCTTGACCCGCTCGGTGACGCTGCGCGGCAGCAGGTCGGCCACCGCGGCCCGCAGCAGGGACTTCTCCCGGCCGTCGAACGTCTGGAACGACCACGGCGCGTTGAACGCGTACTCGACGAGCCGGTGGTCGCAGAACGGCACCCGGACCTCCAGCCCGACGGCCATGCTGAGCCGGTCCTTGCGATCGAGCAGGTCGGGCAGCCAGCGCGTCAGGTGCAGGTGGAACACCTCGCGCATCCGGCGCCGCTCGGCCGGTTCCCCTGGCAGCACCGGAACTTCGGCGATCGCCTGCCGGTAGTGCGCCTCGCGATGGGCGCCGATCGCGAGCTCGGCGGCGACGTCGTCGCGCAGCAGCGCGAGGTACGTCCCGCTGCGGCCGGTGAAGTAACGCCACGGATAGCCGTCGGCGAGCGGCTGGTGGAACCACGGGTAGCCGCCGAAGACCTCGTCGGCGCTCTCCCCGGACAGCGCCACGGTCGAATGCTCGCGCACCGCCTTGAACAGCAGGAAGAGCGACGTATCCATGTCGCCGGTCGCCGGCGCGTCCCGCGCGTCCACAACGGCTCGGCGCACCGCCGGATCGGCCGGCGCCGCCGACCCGAGCACCAGGTCGCGGTGGTCGAGCCCGCAGTGCGCGACGACGTCCCGGACGTACGGCGCGTCCGGCGTGGCGCGCAGGGTGTCGGGCACGAACTCGCCGGCGAAACCCACGGAGAACGTGCGGAGCGGCCCGGCGGTGAACCGTTGGCCGAGCGCGACGAGCGCACTCGAGTCCAGCCCGCCCGACAGCAGCGCGCCGAGCGGGACGTCGGCCCGCACGTGCCGTTCGGTGATGTCCTCCAGCAGCTCGCGGATCCGGTCGACGGTCGTGGCGAGGTCGTCCTCGTGCGGCTGCGCGTCCAGTGACCAGTAGCGGCGCTCGCGGACGCCGTCGGCGTCGACCAGCAGCATCGTGCCCGGCCGGACCTCGTGGACGCCGCGGTGGAGCGTCATGCCGGGGGTGCGGACCGAAGCCAGGAAGTCGCGCAGGCCGTTGTCGTCGACGGCTGGGGCGACCAAGCCGGACGCGAACAGCGCCTTGGGTTCGGAGGCGAACAGGACGCCGTCACCGTGGCGCGCGTAGCAGAGCGGCTTGACGCCGAGGCGGTCGCGGACCAGCAGCAACCGGCGGCGCGGCGCGTCCCAGACGGCGAAGGCGAACATGCCGTTGAGCCGGCGCGGGGCGTCGGTGCCCCACTCCAGGCAGGCGTGCAGCACGACTTCCGTGTCGGTGTCCGTGCGGAACTTGTGCCCCAGCAGCTCCAGCTCGACGCGCAGTTCGCGGTGGTTGAACACCTCGCCGCTGTAGGACAGGACGGTCGTGGCCTCGTCCCGGTCGTCGTAGGCCACCATCGGCTGCCGGCCGTTCGCGGGGTCGAGCACGGCGAGCCGGCGGTGCCCGAACGCGACGTGCGCGGCCGCCCAGACGCCGGCGTCGTCGGGCCCGCGGGCGGCGAGGGTCTCGGTCATCCGGTGCACGGTCATGCCGCCGTCCGGGAGCGGGCAGCTGGGGTCGGCCCAGCCCGCGATGCCACACATAACGGGGATTCCTCCGGGGAAGGGGAGATCGCCGAGGCGATCACCCGGGCGGCCTGAATGATCACATAGGGTGTGCGCGGCCGCGGGAACCCGCGCTGCCACGGACGGGTGAATCTGCCGTCCACAGTGGACATCCCGACAGGAGGACGATGAACGAGCCGATCGCGATCGTCGGCATGGGCTGCCGGTTCCCCGGCGCGGCCGGCCCGGACGCGCTCTGGGAGCTGCTCGACACGCGCGGGGACGCGGTCGTCGGCGCCGCACCGGCTGCCCGGTTCGACGCGGCGGAGCTGTACGACCCGGTGCCCCGCCGCCGCGGCCGGCTCGTCAGCCTGGCGGGCGGCTTCCTCGGCTCCGAAGAGTTCGACCCGGGGTTCTTCGGTGTGAGCGAACGGGAAGCGGCGGTGCTCGACCCGCAGCACCGCGTCCTCCTGACGACCACGCGCGACGCGCTGGCCGACGCCGGGCTCGACGGCGTCGAGGGCCGCGAGATCGGCGTCTTCATGGGGCAGAGCACCGGCGAGCACTGGGACAGCCGGCAGGGGACGGCCGACATGTACGCGATCGCGGGCGCGGCGGCGCGGAGCATGGCGTCCGGGCGGATCAGCTACGCGTGGGACCTGCGCGGCCCGTGCGCCACGGTCGACGCGGCGTGCTCGTCGGGCACGCTGGCCGTGCACCTCGCGTGCCAGAGCCTGCGCACGGGGGAGTGCGACACGGCGGTGGCGGGCGGCGTCAGCCTGGTCCTGGGCACCGACCACACGCTCGGCTACTCGGCGGCGGGGATGCTGTCGCCCACCGGGCGTTGCCGTTTCGGCGACGAGGACGCGGACGGTTTCGTCCGCAGCGACGGCGCGGGCGTCGTCGTCCTCAAGCGGCTGGGTCAGGCCCTGGCCGACGGCGACCGCGTCCACGCGTTGATCCTCGGCAGCGCGCAGGCGAGCAAGGGCCGGACGGCCAAGGCGATCATCGCGCCGTCGGTCGAGGGCTACCTGCAGGTGATCGCCCGGGCGTGCGCGCAGGCCGGGATCGCGCCCGCGGAGATCGGTTACGTGGAGGCGCACGGCAACGCGGCCCCGGCGGGGGACGTCGTCGAGCTGCAGGCGATCAGCGCGGCGATCGGCTCCGGGCGGCCGGCGGGTCAGCCGTGCCTGGTGGGTTCGGTGAAGTCGAACATCGGCCACCCGGAGGCCGCGGGCGGCCTGGCGGGCTTGCTCAAGACGGCGCTGGTGGTCCGCGAACGGCGGATTCCGGCCACTTTGCACTGCCCGCGTCCGACCTCGGCGGTCGACTGGGCCGGTCTCGCGCTCGCGTCTTCACCGGTCGAATGGCCTTACCCGGGGCGGGCGCTGGCGGGAGTCAGCACCTACGGGCTGTCCGGGACGTTCGTTCACCTGGTCGTGGGCGGGCTCTGAAAACTGTCGGTGGTGGGTGGGACGCTGCCGGGCATGACGAGTTGGCAGGAGTTCTCGGCGCAGTCACCCTCGCTGGCTTCGCGCGTGCACGCGCGATTCACGGCGGGGGAGTCGCACGTATTGGCGACGTTGCGGCGCGACGGTTCGCCACGGGTGAGCGGCTCCGAGGTGGACTTCCGTGGCGAAGAGGCGTACATCGGGTCGATGCTGGACGCGCTGAAGGCCCGCGACCTGCGGCGCGACAACCGGTTCGCGATCCACGCCTACCCGGGCATCGAGGAGGGCGGCGACGCGAAGCTGGCGGGTGTGGTGGCGGAGCTGACGGACACGGCGGAAATCGCGGCGCTGCAAGGAAACGACGAACCGTGTCACCTGTTCCGGCTCGACCTCAAGGAGGTCGTGCTGACGTGGGTGGCCGAGGACACGCTCTTCGTGGAGAGCTGGAAGGAGGGAAGGGGAACGGTGAAGTTCGCCAGGCCGGGCAACGGCCCGGCGGAGGTGGTGAAGTAGCGGGCGGCGGGTCTTCGAGGAGGAATGCCTTTGGTGGCAGAAGAAGCACCGCGAGCCCGAGGTGTCGACCGCGCCTGCCGGCTCCGGCACAGGCGTGGCCGAGCCGGCGACGGCGTGCGGCTGGCTCGGCGCTACGCCCGCCGGGTGTTGGCCGTTCCGGTTGGTGTGTTGGCCGTTCCCGCTGGTGTGTTGGCGACTCCGGCCGGTGTGTTGGCCGTCCCGGTCGGGTGCTGCGAGCGGAGTCGGTGACAACATCGGCCCGGCCGTCGTCGGCTGAGCAGCCGGGCGGTCACGTCCGCCGCGCGGGCATCGCCAACGCAGGTAACCGGAGTGGCCAACTTCGCGACCGGAGTGGCCAAGGCCCTGAACGGAGCGGCCAACACGGTGACCGGAGTGGCTAACGGCGACCGCAATGGCCAACACGGTGGCCGGAGTGGCCAAGGCGCTGAACGGAGCGGTCAACACGCCGGCCGGAGTGGTCAACACGGTGGACCGCAGCGGCCAACACGGTGACCGGAGTGGCTAACACAGCGACCGGAACGGCCAACACAGCGACGGCAATGGCCGACACGATGACCGGAGTGGTCGACACGGTGACCGGAGCGGCCGGAGCGGCCAACATGCCGGCTGGAGTGGCCAACACGGTGGCCGGAGTGGCCAACTTGGTGACCGAAGTGGCCGGCAGGCCGGGGCACGGCCGACACGGTGATTGGCCGGAGGCGGCGGGTCAGAGGCGTTCGATGATCGTCGCCGTCGACAGAGCTCCGCCGGCGCACATCGTCACCAGCGCCGTCGCCGCGTCGCGGCGTTCCAGCTCGTGCAACGCCGTCGTCAGCAGGCGCGCTCCCGTGCTGCCCACCGGGTGGCCCAGGGCGATCGCGCCGCCGTTGACGTTGACTCGCGACTCGTCGGGCTCCAGGACCCGCTGCCACGACAGCGCGACCGAGGCGAACGCTTCGTTGACCTCGAACAGGTCCGGGTCGGTGATCGTCATGCCCGCTCGCGACAGCACTCGCTCGGTCGCGCGGATCGGGCCGTCCAGGTGGTAGTACGGCTCCGCGCCGACCAGCGCCTGCGCGATGATCCGTGCGCGAGGCCGCAGTCCGAGGGAAGAGGCGCGGGCGGAGTCCATCAGCAGCAGGGCTGCCGCGCCGTCGGAGATCTGGGAGGACGTGCCCGCCGTGTGGATGCCGTCCTCGACCACCGGCTTGAGGCGGGCGAGGCCTTCGACCGTCGTCTCGCGCAGGCCTTGGTCTCGGCCGACCAGCCGGGTTTCGCCGGTCGGCGCGCCCGACGCGTCGAGCACCGGGGCCTTCACCGGCGCCACCTCGCGGTCGAAGTGGCCGGCTTCCCAGGCGGCCGCGGCTTTCTGCTGGGACGCGGCGCCGAAAGTGTCGACGTCAAGACGCGTCAAGCCTCGGCGCACGGCGATGCGCTCCGCCGCGCCGTACTGGTTCGGGAGGTCGATCGACCACGACGCCGGCCGCGGGGAGCCGCCCGCGCGGTTCGTTCCCAGCGGGACGCGGCTCATCGCCTCGACGCCGCAGGCGACGCCGACGTCGATGGCGTCCGCCGCGATCAGCCCGGCGATCAGGTGCGTCGCCTGCTGCGCCGAGCCGCACTGGGCGTCGATCGTCGTCGCGCCCGCCGTCTCCGGCAGGCCCGCGTGCAGCCACGCGGTGCGCGTGACGTTGTTCGACTGCTCGCCGGCCTGTGTGACGCAGCCGCCGATCAGCTGCTCGACCAGCGCCGGGTCGATCCCGGCCCGGTCCAGCAGGGCCAGCTGCGCGGCCCCCAGCAGCTCGGCCGCGTGCAGGCCGGCCAGCAGGCCGCCCCGCTTGCCGATCGGAGTCCGCACGGCTTCGACGATGACCGGCACGCCCATCTCGTCCCCTTCGTCGGGAGGTTCCTCGGGAAGACTGTCGAGTAACCCGAAAACTAGAACAAGTTATCGTTCTGCGCAAGGCGCCGCAGTGTTGGCGTGATCTCGATCTTGACCGAGTGAGCGCTCGTTCACCTGGCCTCATCGGTAAAGTTAACGGGTTTCACTGAACAGTCTTCCGTTAGTTAACACCGTATGCTTCAATCCGGTTAGAACGTGTTTCAAAAGCCGAACCGTGGGAGGCAACGTGGCCGCTCCGCTCATCCCCGCAGGTTTCGACTTCACGGACCCGGACCTCTACGCCCACCGGCTGCCCTTGGCGGAGTTCGCCGAGCTCCGGCGGACCGCCCCCGTGTGGTGGAACCCTCAGAAGACCAACACCGCAGGCTTCGGCGACGACGGCTATTGGGTCGTCTCGCGGCACGAAGACGTCAAGGAGGTCTCGCGCGACAGCACGCTCTACTCGTCGAGCGAGAAGACCGCCATCATCCGCTTCGACGAGAGCATGACCGAGGACCGCCTCAACGCGAACCGCCTGGTCCTGCTCAACATGGACGCCCCGCAGCACACGAAGCTGCGGCGCATCGTGTCGAAGGGCTTCACCCCGCGCTCGATCGCCAAGCTCGAGGATACGCTGCGGGACCGTGCCGAGAAGATCGTCTTCGAGGCGAAGAAGAAGGGCACGGGCGACTTCGTCACCGACGTCGCGTGCGAGCTGCCGCTGCAGGCCATCGCCGAGCTGATCGGCGTCCCGCAGGAGGACCGGCTCAAGATCTTCGACTGGTCCAACCAGATGGTCGCCTACGACGACCCCGAGTACCAGGTCGAGCCCCTCGAGGCGTCGACCCAGCTCATCGGCTACGCCTGGAACATGGCCGAGGACCGCCGCAAGTGCCCGATGGACGACATAGTCACCAAGCTGATCCAGGCGGACGTCGACGGCGAGGCGCTGGGCTCCGACGAGTTCGGGTTCTTCGTCATCCTGCTCGCGGTGGCCGGCAACGAAACCACGCGCAACGCGATCACCCACGGCATGAAGGCGTTCCTGGACCACCCGGCCCAGTGGGACCTGTTCAAGGAGCAGCGTCCGAAGACCGCGCCCGACGAGATCGTCCGCTGGGCCACCCCGGTGGTCGCCTTCCAGCGCACCGCCACGCGCGACACCGAGCTGGGCGGCGCGCACATCAAGCGCGGCGACCGCGTCGGGATGTTCTACAGCTCCGCGAACTTCGACCCCGATGTGTTCGACGACGCGGAGAAGTTCGACATCCTGCGGGAGGACAACCCGCACGTCGGCTTCGGCGGCACCGGTTCGCACTACTGCATCGGCGCCAACCTCGCCCGGCTGGAGATCGACCTGATCTTCAACGCCATCGCCGACGTGATGCCGGACATCACCGAAGCGGCGCCACCGGTCCGGCTGCGGTCCAGCTGGCTCAACGGCATCAAGCACTACCCGGTCCGCTACGCCTGAGCCGGGGGCCGGCTGCTAAGTGGCTGTCTCGCCTCGGCAGGGCAGCCACTGGTAGCCGGGCGCGAACGGCTCGAACCCTTCGCAGCGGGCAGCTTCCGGTGGACGTCGTCGGATACGCTCCTCGGCCGTGAGGTCCAGGCGCCGGGTGCGCTCGGCGAACTCCGCCGGCACTCCGTAGCCGACCCCTCGTGGCACGGCGTTGACGCGCGATCCGGTGCCGACCATCACCCGCAGTGCGGCCCGCAGGCGCGGACTGGCCCGGATCAGCCGGCGCGCGGCCTCGGCCGAGTCGGTCCCGAAGCCGATGTCGAGCAGGAAGCAGATCGCCACCGGGAAACCTAGTCCGCCTGAGGCAGCGTCCGGAGGAAGCCGAGTGCGCGCCGCCAGGTGAGAGCGGCCGCGACCTCGTCGTACCCGGGATCCTCGGCGTCGGTGTAGAAGTGACCGGCGCCGGGGTAGGTGAACACCTCGGCCCCGGGAGTGGCCTCACGCCAAGCCGCGACCTCGGCCGGCGGCGCGATCGGATCCGGGTCGGCGACGTGCACCTGCACCGGCAGACCGTCGCGCGCCGACGCGGGAATGGCCGCCAACGCGTGCAGCAGCAGGACACCGGCCGCGGCGGGACGGTCCGGGAGGACGCTCTGGACCACGCCGCAGCCCATCGACACTCCCAGCAGCACGGTGGAGGGCGGCAGGTCGCGCACCGCCTCCGCGGCGCGTCGGCTGATGGCCGCCCAGCCGACGCGGTCCATCAGCGCGAAGCCGTCGTCGAGCGTGGCCGCGGTCAAGCCGGCGTAGAGGTCCGGCGTGACGACGTCGTGCCCGGCCGCGCGCAGGCGTTCGGCGGCACCGAGTTCGACCGGCCGCAGTCCCAGCACCGAATGGAAGACCACGATGTTCACCATGGGGTGATGGTCGCACGCGGCCCGGCTGTCATCATGGCGCGATGGCCCCGCGAGCGAGTGTCGACGTCGAGTTCACCATCCGCGTCACCGAACCCGGCAGGGCGGCGATCTCGGTCTCCGCGGCCGACGCCGACACCGAGGACCTGACCGTCTCCTGGGGCGGCGGGAGCGACGCCGTCCTGTTCGAGCACGGCACCCGCGCCGACGTCTTCGACCTGCCGCTGGGGGAACACCGCGTCACCTACCACGCCGAGCGCGACCTGGCCGAGGCCGAACCCGAGCCGGTCACCCTCGCCGACGTCGCCGTGTTCACCCGGCCGAGCCGGTACTGCCCGTCCGACCGGATCGGCGGGCTGGCGCCGCCGGAGCTGTACGGCCACCCGGACGCGCGGTCCACTGTGGACGCCATCGTCCGGAACGTCCACGACCGGCTCCTCTACACCGTCGGCGCCACCCGGCCGACCGACGACGCGATCGACACCCTCCTCGCCGGCGAAGGCGTCTGCCGCGACTTCGCGCACGTGTGCGTCACCTTCTGCCGGTACTTCGACATCCCGGCCCGGTACGTCGGCGTCTACGCGCCCGGCCTGTCGCCGATGGACTTCCACGCCGTCTTCGAGGCCGCGATCGACGGCCACTGGTACGTCTTCGACGCCACGCACCTCGCCCCGCGCCAGACCATGCTCCGGATCTCCACCGGCCGCGACGCCGCGGACACGTCGTTCCTGGCCACCCTCGGCTGCAGCCTGGACTTCCTGGGCAGCTCGGTGTTCGTGACGACGGACGCCGAGCTGCCCCAGGACGACTGGTCCGACCTGGTCGTCCTCGGCTGACGCCGCTGGCCGGCCTCCCGATCGGGCCCCCGGACGTCCGGCGAGCGGGTGATGGGGTGCCCGGAGTGCGTGTTGGGTGCGCGAGGAGGCTCCCGGCTGGGTAGACAGTGTGCGTGAAGAGTTCCCCCAAGGCCCCCAGCCCCTGGGCGCGGGCCCGTGCCCGGTACCGGTGGCTGGACCACATCGCCCGCGCGACCAACCGCTACGTCGACAGCGGCGGCTACCACTACGTCGCGTCGATCACCTACTTCAGCCTGCTGTCGCTCGTGCCGCTGCTGATGGTGGCGTCGTCGGTGGCCGGGTTCGTGCTGGCCAGCCAGCCGCACCTGCTCGACACGATGGTGCGCGCGATCGTCAGCACGCTGCCCGGCGGGCTGGGGGACAAGGCCACCGACCTGCTCACCGGCTTCGTCGACCAGCGGACGAGCGTCGGCGCGTTCGGCCTGGTGATCGGCCTCTACTCGGGCTGGAACTGGATGAACGCGCTGCGGGACTCGCTCACCGCGCTGTGGGGGCAGAACCGGTCGGACCAGTCGCTGCTGCGGCTGATCGCCGTCGACCTGCTCGCGCTGCTCGGCCTGACGGCGGCGCTGCTGGTGTCGTTCACGATCACCATCTCCGGCACGGCGCTCGGCGGTTACCTGCTCCGGCTGGCCGGCCTCGACGACACGAGCTGGGGGCACCAGCTCGTCTCCGTGTCCTCGGTGCCGCTCTCGCTGGCCGCCGACTGGCTGGTGTTCCTCTGGGTGCTGACCCGGCTGCCGCGTCAGCCGGTGGGCGTGCGCAGCGCGGTGCGCGGCGCGATCGCCCTGGCCCTCGGGTTCGAGGCGCTCAAGCTGGCCGGTGGCTTCTACCTGCGGTTGATCGGCAGCTCGCCGACCGGGATCGCGTTCGGCTCGGTGATCGGCCTGATCTTCTTCATCTCGCTGATCGCGCGGATGCTCGTCTACGTCACGGCGTGGACGGCGACCGGCTCGGACGCGCCGCCGAGGCCGGTGCAGCCGCCCGCGCCGGTGGAGCTGAAGCCGGTGATCGTGGTGGACCCGCCGGTCGCGGTGCCGGCCACGATCGGCGTCGTGACCGGCGTGCTCGGGACGCTGCTCGCGCTCAGGTGGCGACGTTCGCGAGGCTGAAGAGCCGGCCGAGCTGGTGGTCGATCAGCGCGAACACCGCCTCGGGCGTGCGCTGGCCCAGGATGAGGCTGGTCTGCAGGCCGTCGACGCTCGAGAGGAGCAGCTCGGCTTCGGGCATCAGGTCGAGGTCCGGCGGCACCTCGCCGCGCTGCTGTCCCCAGGCCAGCAGGTCCGCGGTCAGCCGCTCGAGCTCCGGCGGCGCCGCGCTGAACGCCGTCGCGAGGTCGGGGTCGGTCAGCGAGCGGACGAAGTAGGCCAGGTGCACGAGGTAGCGCGTGCGGCGGTCGTCGTCGAGCGGCAGCATCCGCACCAGCATCGTGCGCAGGACCTGGCGCGGTGTCGCGTCCGCCGCCGGCCCGACCTCGGCGCGGGTGTGTTCCTCCGCGTCCTTGTTGAGGATTTCGAGGGCGCCCAGCAGCAGGTCGTTGCGCGTGCCGAAGTAGTACTGGACCAGCCGCAGCGAGACGCCGGCCTCGGCCGCGACCTTGCGCAGCGACACGTCTTCCAGTCCGCGCGCGCTGGCGATCCGCCAGACGGCCTCGGCGATCTGGCGGCGGCGTTGCTCGTGGTCGGCGAGTCTCGGCATGGTGGGTCGAGCGTATCAACGCGGCTTGTCGGCGCCGACCACCCACATCGAGAAGTACTGCGACCCACCGCCGTAGGCGTGCCCGAGCGCGACGCGCGCGCCCTCGACCTGGTAGTCCCCGGCCCGGCCCATGACCTGCTTCGCGGCTTCGGAGAAGCGAAGCATGCCGGACGCGCCGATCGGGTTGGACGAAAGCACCCCGCCCGACGGGTTGACCGGCAGGCGCCCGCCGATCGCCGTCTCACCGGCTTCGGTGACCTTCCAGCCTTCACCTTCGGCGGCGAAGCCGAGGTTTTCCAGCCACATCGGCTCGAACCAGGAGAACGGCACGTAGATCTCGGCGACGTCCACTTCGGACATCGGGTCCTTGATCCCGGCCTCGGCCCACAGCGCGGCCGCGGCGTCGCGCCCGGCCTGCGGGTTGACCTGGTCGCGGCCGGCGAACGTGGTCGGCTCGGTGCGCATCGCCGTCGCGTGGATCCAGGCGGCGCCGCCTTCGACGGCGTCCCCGGCGGCCTCGTCGCCGAGCACCATCGCGCACGCGCCGTCGGACGACGGGCACGTCTCGTCGTAGCGGATCGGATCCCACAGCATCTGCGACGCCTGCACCGACTCGACGGTGATGTCGGCCTGGCGCAGGTGCGCGTACGGGTTGAGCGAGCCGTTGCGGCGGTCCTTCGCCGCGACGATCGCGCCGATGTGCTCGGGCGCGCCGGAGCGGCGGATGTAGGACCGGACGTGTGGCGCGAAGTAGCCGCCCGCGCCGGCGCCGACCGGCATCTGGAACGGGGGCAGGATCGACAGGCCCCACATCGCGTTCGACTCGGACTGCTTCTCGAACGCCACCGTGAGCACCCGGCGGTGCACGCCGGACTGCACGAGCGACGCCGCGACCAGCGCCGTCGACCCGCCGACCGAACCCGCGGTGTGCACGCGCAGCAACGGTTTCCCGTTCGCCCCGAGCGCGTCGGCGAGGAACAGCTCGGGCATCATGACGCCCTCGAACAGGTCCGGCGCCTTGCCGAGCACGACGGCGTCGATGTCGGCCCACCCGACCTGGGCGTCGAGCATCGCGCGGTCGATCGCCTCGCGCAGCAGGCCCGGCATCGAGACGTCGGTGCGCTTGGCGCGGTGGTGCGTCTGGCCGGTGCCGAGCACGGCCGTGAGCTGCTTGGTCATCGTGCCTCCAGCACGGCCAGGAGGTTCTGCTGCAGGGCCGGTCCGCTCGTCGCGTGCGCCACGGCCTTGCGGGACTCTCCACTGTGGATCCGCCGGGCCGCCTCGCCGATGCGGGCGAGGCCGGCGGAGAACATCGGGTTCGCGGCGAGCGCGCCGCCCGAAGGGTTGATGTTCACGCCGTCTTTGAGCCCCAGCGCGGTGCGCAGGATGATCTCCTGGTGCGTGAACGGCGCGTGCAGCTCGGCGAGGTCGACGCCGTCGAGGTCGAGGGCCTTCGCCGCGATCTCGGTCGACGGCGACCGCGTCAGGTCGCGGGCGCCGAGCACGGGGGAGTCGACGCGGTGCTCGATCCCGGCGATCACCGCCGGGTGCTCGACGATGTCCTTCGCCCGTTCCACTGTGGACAGGATGACCACGGCGGCGCCGTCGGTGATCGGGGCGATGTCGTGCGCGCGCAACGGGTCCGCGACGTACGGCGTGTCCAGCAGCTCGGCGGCATCGAGGTCGCGGTTGCGGGCGGCGACCTCGGCGAGGTCCTTTTCGGACCACAGCCCGGCGTCGAGGCCCATCCGTGCCTGAATGCCGGCGATCGAGATCGAGTCCGGCCACAGCGGCGTGACGACGTACGGGTCCAGCTGCAGCGCGAGCACCCGGCGCAGCTGGCCGGCGCTGGACTTGCCGAAGCCGTAGACGAGCGCCGTCTCGACCTCGCCCATCCGGATCTTGAGCCACGCCTCGTAGAGCGCCCAGGCGGCGTCCATCTCGACGTGCGACTCGTGGATCGGCGGGAACGCGCCGATCGCGTCGACCGCGGCGATGAAGGAGAACGCGCGCCCGGCCAGGTAGTCCGAGGAGCCGGAGCACCAGAACCCGATGTCCTGCTTGGACAGTCCGGTCTGCGCGAAGACCTCGGCGAAGATCGGGACGAGCATCTCCACGCCGTTGGTGGTGCCCGGGGTCTCCCGGACGTTCGGGGCGTGCGCGAAGCCCGCGATCGCGACGTCTGGCATCAGGACCTCACAGGTGGTGGGCGAAGGTTTCGTAGGCCGCGTCCGGCTCGCCGGTCGGCTCGAAGTGGTCGATGTTCTCCAGCGACGTCCACCACTCGTCGCGCGGTTTCCACGCGGCGCGCACGCGCAGGCCCATCCGGACGTCCTTCGCGTCGCAGCCGAGCACGAGGTGCAGGAACGCGATGTCGGCGCCGTCGAGCAGGATGTACGCGGCGACGTACGGCGGCTTGATCCGCTGGCCCAGGAACGGGACGTTGACGATGCAGAACGTCGTCACGATGCCGGTGTCCGGGAGTTCGACCTCGTCGGTGGTCGGCACGCCGTCGGTCGGGCAGGAGCCGCGTGGCGGGATGTAGACCTTCCGGCAGGCGGGGCAGCGCTGGCCGATCAGCTTGCCTTCGGCCAGGCCGCGCAGGTAGCGGCTCTCTTCGGGCGACGCGGAGTGCTGGTAGCGCAGGTGCACCGGCGTGATGACGATGCTGACCGGCGCGCCCTCTTCGCGTTCGGCGACCGGGGGAGCGGGCTCGGTCGGTGTCGTGTCCGCGGCGTCGGCCGGGAGGAAGTAGGCGATGTCGCGGATGTGCCCGACGGTGTCGTCGGCCCAGCGGACGCGGACGCGCTGTCCACTGTGGATCTTGTCGGGCGAGCCGGCGTCCACGGCGTGCAGCATCGCGGTGTCGGCGCCGTCGAGCTTGACCAGGGCCCAGGCGAACGGGCGGCTCAGCGGCTGGCCGTCGAGGGGGTGCGGGCACCACGACCAGGAGACGACGGTGCCCTCTTCGGCGACCGGGACGAACTCGCTGAGCGGGTCGGCCGTCACCGGGTCGTACTCCACCGGCGGGACGTGCACCCGGCCGTCGCTCCCGCGGATGCCTTCGATGCGGCGCTCGCGCAGCGCGTTGACGAACCGGCCGAGCACCGGCCCGGTCGAGCGGGTGTAGTCGAAGCCGACGTTCAGGGGTGCGGCGAGCGGTGTCTCGGTCACGTGCTTGAGTGAAACACGTTCTCGATTCGTCGGCAAGATTCACTGCCGGACGGTTGCCTGTAGGTGGAACGCGTTCTAGATTTGCGGTATGACGACGACTGCCGCGAAGACGCTGGGCCTGTGGAACATCGCCGCGGAAGAGCCCGGGAAGACGGCTCTGGTCGACCCGGACGGCCGCTGCGTGTCCTACGGCGAGCTGGCCGCGAAGGCCAACCGGTACTCCCGGGGCCTGCAGGAGCTGGGCCTCGACGTCGGCGACGTCGTCGTGCTGCTCCAGCCGAACGGCGACGAGCTGGTGGCGGCCTACTTCGCCGCGATCCAGGCCGGGCTGTACGTCGTGGTCGTCAACTGGCACCTGATCGGCCCGGAGGTCGCGTACATCATCGGCGACAGCGGCGCGAAGGCGTTCCTCGCGCACGAGCGCTTCGCCGACGTCGCGGTCGCCGCGGCCGACGAAGCCGGGTTGCCCGCTTCGGCGCGCTTCGCGGTCGGGAAGGTCCCCGGCTTCCGCCGGATCGAAGAGCTGGGGGCCGGCGAAGGCGACGGACGTCCCGCACGGCGTACGGCAGGCTCGCCGATGCTGTACACGTCCGGCACGACGGGCCGGCCCAAGGGCGTCCGGCGTCCCCTGACGGGCACCGACCCGGACGAGGTGCCGGCGGCGTCGACGTGGTTCTTCGGCGTCTTCGGCCTCGGCCCGCACGACGACCACGTCCACCTGTGCGGCTCGCCGCTGTACCACACGGCGGTGCTGAACTTCGTGGCGATTTCGCTGCAGCTGGGCCATTCCGCGGTGCTGATGGACCGCTGGGACGCCGAGGACATGCTGCGCCTGATCGAGCGCCACCACGTCACGCACAGCCACATGGTCCCGACGCAGTTCCGCCGGCTGCTGGGCCTGCCTGCTGACGTGCGCGCTCGTTACGACCTGTCGTCGCTGCGGGTGATGATCCACGGCGCGGCGCCGTGCCCGCTGGAGGTCAAGCGCCAGATGCTGGCGTGGTGGGGCCCGGTGGTGACGGAGTACTACGCCGCGACCGAGGGCGGCGGCACGGTGATCAACGGCGAGGACTGGCTGCGCAAGCCGGGCTCGGTCGGCCTCCCGTGGCCGGGCTCGACGATCAAGGTCCTGGACGATGCCGGGCTCGAGCTTCCGGCCGGCGAGACCGGCACGGTGTACATGCAGATGGGGTCGTCGGAGTTCTCGTACCACAACGACCCGGAGAAAACGGCCGCCGCCCGCGTCGGCAAGCTGTTCACCCTGGGCGACATGGGTCACCTGGACGAGGACGGCTACCTGTTCCTGCACGACCGCAAGGCGGACCTGATCATCTCGGGCGGGGTGAACATCTACCCGGCGGAGATCGAGGGCGAGCTGGTGATGCACCCGTCGGTCGCGGACGTCGCGGTGTTCGGCATCACCCACGAGGACTGGGGCGAGGAGATCAAGGCGGTGGTCCAGCCCGTCGCGGGAGTCTCACCCTCTGATGCGTTGACCGCTGAACTCCTGGCGTACGCGGCAACGCGGCTGGCGAAGTTCAAGCTCCCGAAGTCGATCGACTACCTCGACGAGCTGCCGCGGGACCCGAACGGGAAGCTGTACAAGCGCCACCTACGAGCGAAATACGTGTCGTAATCAGGCTCCGGAGCCCGGGCGCGCCCCCACCACGCCCTGGGGGGCGTGCCCTGGTCCAGTCTATCGGTGGCCTCCGACCGAACCGGCCGGAAAGCCGCCGGGCGACCGGCTTGTCCACATCACGGTGGTGCTGTGGACAAACCGGCTCGTCCGATCCGAGGACGGCGTCAGCGGCCGCGGAACTCGGGCTTCCGCTTCTCCGAGAACGCCCGAGGCCCTTCCTTCGCGTCTTCCGAAGCGAAAACCTCGATCCCGTACTGCGAATCCAGCTTGAAGGCCTCCTCCTCGTGGAGTCCTTCGGTGTCGCGGATCGTTCGCAGGATCGCGCGCACCGCGACCGGGCCGTTCGCGTTCACCAGCGCCGCCAGCTCGAGGGCGCGGGACAACGCAGTTCCATCAGGCACCACGTGGCCGATCAAGCCGATGGCGAGAGCCTCCGCAGCGGACAGGTGACGGCCGGTCAGCAGGATGTCCGCCGCCACCGTGTACGGGATCTGGCGCGGCAGCCGCACCGCCGAACCGCCCATCGGGAACAGGCCCCAGCGCGCCTCCGACACGCCGAACCGAGCCGTCGTGCCCGCCACCCGGATGTCCGTGCCCTGCAGGATTTCCGTGCCGCCCGCGATCGCCGGGCCCTCGACCGCCGCGATCAGCGGCTTCGTCAGGCGCCGGCCCTTCAAGAGGCCCGGGATGTGCGCGGGGTCGAACTTGCCCGACGCGAACGACTCGGACGGCGAGTTCCGCGACATCGACTTCAGATCGGCGCCGGCGCAGAACGCGCCGCCCGCGCCCGTCAGGACGCAGCTGCGGATCGAGTCGTCCGAATCCACCCGGTCCCAGGCGTCGACCATGATCGACATCATCTCGCCCGTGATCGCGTTGCGGGCCTCCGGGCGGTTCATCGTGACGATCAGCGTCGGCCCGTCCTGCGAAACCAGCGCGTGCGGTTCACCCACCGAAACCTCCTCGAACAACGCCTTGCCATTGCCCAGAACGATAACATGTTCTACTTTGAGGGCGTGGCACTCAACATCGCGGATCTTCTGGAGCACGCCGTCGACGCCGTGCCGGAGCGCGTCGCGGTCGTGTGCGGCGACCGGCAGGTCACCTTCGCCGAACTGGAGGCGCGGGCCAACCGGCTCGCCCACCACCTCGCCGCGCACGGCGTGGGACGCGGATCCCACATCGGGGTCTACTCCCGCAACTCGATCGAGGCCCTCGAGGCGATGATCGCCGCGTACAAGCTGCGCGCGATCGCCGTCAACGTCAACTACCGCTACGTGCACGGCGAACTCGCGTACCTCTTCACGGACGCCGATCTCGTCGCGCTCGTGCACGAGAGAAGCTACGCCGACAAGGTGAAGGCCGTCCTGCCCGAAGCGCCGAAACTGAAACACGTTGTCGTCATCGAAGACGGCAGCGACGGTGACTTCGCGAGCTATGGCGGCGTCGAATACGAAGCAGCTCTGAACGAACAGTCGCCCGAGCGCGACTTCGACGAGCGCAGCAACGACGACCTCTACATCCTCTACACCGGCGGCACCACCGGCTACCCGAAGGGCGTGCTGTGGCGCCACGAGGACATCTGGCGCGCCCTCGGCGGCGGCATCAACTTCGTCACCGGCGAGTACGTCCCCGACGAGTGGACGCTCGCCGAGCAGGGCAAGGCCGGCAGCCTGACGCGGCTTCCCGCCGCGCCGCTGATCCACGGCGCCGCGCAGTGGGCCGCGTTCGGCGCGCTGTTCACCGGCAGCCCGGTGGTGTTCGTGCCGCGCTTCGACGCGCACGAGGTGTGGAAAGCCGTGCAGCGGCACAAGGTCCAGGTGCTCACCATCGTCGGCGACGCCATGGCGCGCCCCCTCATCGAGGCCTTCCGCGAAGGTGACTACGACGCGTCGTCGCTCGTCGCCGTCTCGAGTCACGCCGCGCTGTTCTCGCAGTCGGTCAAGCAGGAGTTCGTCGCGCTCGTGCCGAACGCCGTGATCACCGACGCGATCGGCTCGTCCGAAAGCGGTTTCACCGGGATCGGCATGGTGGGCAAGGATTCCGACCACAGCGCCGGCCCGCGCGTCAGCTTCGGCAAGGACGCCATCCTGCTCGACGACGACGGCCACCTGGTCGAGCCGAAGGCCGGTGCGATCGGGCTGATCGGCCGCCGCGGGCACGTCCCGCTCGGCTACTACGGCGATCCCGAGAAGAGCAAGACGATCTTCGTCGACCTCGACGGCGTCCGTTACGTCGTCCCCGGCGACTACGCGCGCTACGAAGAGGACGGCACGGTCACCCTGCTCGGCCGCGGCTCCCAATGCGTCAACACCGGCGGCGAGAAGGTCTACCCCGAAGAGGTCGAAGGGGCGCTGAAGTCGCACCCCGACGTCTTCGACGCGCTCGTCATCGGCATCCCGGACGAGCGGACCGGCCAGCGCGTCGCCGCCGTCGTCCAGCTCCGGGAAGGCGCCGAGCCGGATCTGGCCGGGATCGACGAGCACGTCCGCCACGAGGTCGCCGGCTACAAGGTGCCGCGCACCGTGTGGCTGGCCGCGGAGATCGGCCGCTCGCCCAGCGGCAAACCGGACTACCCGTGGGCCCAGCGTTACGCCGCCGAGCACGAACCGGCGACGGCCCAGCCCGTCTGAGGAGGACACCAGAGTGCGGACATCGCTGTGCGACCGGCTCGGCATCGATCTGCCGATCGTCGGGTTCACGCCGTCGGAGCACGTCGCCGCGGCGCTGAGCCGGGCCGGCGGGCTCGGGGTGCTCGGCTGCGTCCGGTTCAACGACGCGGCCGAGCTCGACCGGGTGCTGACCTGGATGGACGAGAACACCGGCGGCAAGCCCTACGGAGTCGACATCGTGATGCCGGCGAAGATCCCCGCCGAGGGCACCCAGGTCGACCTCGCGAAGATGATCCCGGACGGTCACCGCGAATTCGTCGACCGCGTGCTGCGCGACCTCGCGGTGCCGCCGCTGCCGGACGACACCGACGAACGCGCGGGTGTGCTCGGCTGGCTGCACTCGGTCGCCCGCTCGCACGTCGAGGTCGCGCTCAACCACCCGATCAAGCTGATCGCGAACGCGCTCGGCTCACCGCCGGCGGACGTCATCGCCCAGTGCCACGACCGCGGCATCCCGGTCGCCGCGCTCGCCGGGAAGGCCCAGCACGCGGTCCGGCACGTCGAGAACGGCGTCGACTTCGTGGTGGCGCAGGGCTACGAGGCCGGCGGGCACACCGGCGAGATCGCGTCGATGGTGCTGGTGCCGGAGATCGTCGACGCCGTCGACGTGCCGGTGCTCGCCGCCGGCGGGATCGGCTCCGGGCGCCAGGTCGCCGCGGCGCTCGCGCTCGGCGCGTCCGGGGTGTGGATGGGCTCGTACTGGCTCGCCACCGAGGAGTACCTGCAGACGATGGGCGAGTCGGCGGCGATGCAGCAGGCGCTGGTCGCGGCGACGTCGTCCGACACCGTCCGCACGCGGATCTACACCGGGAAACCCGCGCGGCTGCTGAAAACGCGGTGGACCGAGGCGTGGGCTGCGGCGGACGCGCCCGAGCCGTTGCCGATGCCGTTGCAGAACCTGCTGGTTTCCCACGCGCACAACCGGATCCACGCGGCGGGCGACCCGAGTGTGGTGTCGATGCCGGTCGGGCAGATCGTCGGCCGGATGAACGGCGTCCGCCCGGTCGCCGACGTCGTCGCGGACCTGGTGACCGGCTACGAAGCCGCACTGTCCCGTTTGGACAAGACCCGCTGAAAGCCGTGAAGGCCTCCTTACCGGCCATAAGAGCCGGTAAGGAGGCCTTCACGGCTTTGGGGCTAGAGCGTGGCGGCGGCCGCGGCGATCTTCGACGCGAACGTGCTCACCTCGGTGTAGACGCCGGGGGCGTGCGGCCGGGCGCAGCCGTCACCCCAGGACACGATGCCGACCTGGATCCAGGCGTTGGCGCTGTCCCGGCGGAACATCGGGCCACCGGAATCGCCCTGGCAGGTGTCGACGCCGCCCGCGGTCAGGTTGCCGGCGCAGATCTCCGCGCTCGGGATCAGGTCGGGGTAGCTGCCGCCCTGGGCGGCGCAGGTGCTGTCGGCCACGAACGGGACGGTCGCCTTCAGCAGGTAACGCTGCTGCGCGCCGCCTTCGGTCGCCGCGCCCCAGCCGGCCACGGTGAACGTGCCGGTGTTGTACGTCGAGGTCTTCGCGATCGGCAGGGTCGAAAGGCCGGTGACCGGGCTCGCGAGCTTGATCAGCGCCCAGTCGCCGCCGGTCGAGGTGCCGTAGGTGGGGGACTGGTAGACGTAGGTCGACTTGATCTTCTTGGCGCTCGTGCTGTTGAGGTCGACGACGCCGACGGTCGCCGTGATCGACGTGTTCGAGCCGGTCCGGCTGACGCAGTGCGCGGCCGTCAGCACGATCTGATTCGTGTAGAGCGCGCCGCCGCAGCCCATGGAAAGCCGCACCATGAACGGGAATTCGCCCTGGGCGGCCCGGGTCCCGCCGACGACGTCGGTGGACGGCGGCTGGGCGGCGGTGGCGATCGCCGGGGTGGCGAACGACGCGGCCGCGGCGACGGCCGCTACGGCGGTGGTGACGTTTCTGAGCAGGGTGAACCAGCGCTTGGGAGCCAAGGGGATCAGTCCTTCCAGTGTCCACAAAGGAAGCGGTTGCCGACGGCGGCCCCACGACTACACCAGGTGCCCGCACACCCGGACAACCGACTTTCTTCGGATGTTTCGGGCGGTTGGGTGATTTCTCACCGACGGGTCCGGCGAACGCCGTAGCCCGCGCCGGCCGGCACCACGCATCTCGCCATGCCGAGAACGGCGACCCAGCGTGACGAACGCAGGGTCCGCGCCGCCGCGTAATAGCCCGCGAAGGCGAGCAGCCCGGCCGCTTCGAGGATCCCACCGGTACCGGGTAGGCGACGAGCGGCCCGGCGCCCATCGTCGCCGCCGCGAGCAGGCTCCGCCACGGCTGCCCGAGGCCCGGCGCGGCGTACGCGACGGCGGTCAGCGCCATCACCGCGCGGCTCGCCGTCTTGTCCGTGACGAATCCCCGGCCCGCGAGTAACCCAGAATTCACCGAGCCTTTCCCGGCCGTGAACTTGGGTTCCGCCGGATTCCGGGTGAATCGCCGCGAGGCGCGCGGAAGATGTCGCATTGCAGTAAGCGACGACGGCCGCGACGAGCAGCACGGGCAAGGGCCCGGCGCCCGCGGCGTGCGTCGCCGGCCCCGGATCATCGAGTCCAGGCCCAGGAAAACGGCGTCGGCGAGGCCGAGTCCGCGGGGTCGAAGGGCCGGTCGCATCCGGGTGATCCTCCGTGTGCCGGCCGTGTTACGCGCCACAGCCAACCACGGCGTCGGCGTAAGCGAATAGGGTCGATTCCGTGCCTGCCCCTTCGCGTTATTCCCGCCTGTCCGCCGACGGTCCCGTGCTCGACGGGATTCCCGAACACGGCCGTGTCCCGCGGTACTACGCGGTCAAGGTCGAACTGCTGGCGGTGATCGCGGAACTCGGCGAAGGCTCGGTTCTGCCCACCGAACGGGAGCTGTGCGAGCGGTTCGAGGTGTCGCGCGCGACGGTGCGGCAGGCGGTCGGCGAACTGGTGCTCGAAGGCAAGCTCAGCCGGCGGCAGGGGAGCGGCACGTACGTCGCGGGCCCGAAGCTCATCCAGCCGCTGGCCCTGGTCAGTTACACCGAGGGCCTGCGGCGTCAGGGCATCCGCCCCGGCCGGAACGTGGTGACGCTGGAGCGGCGCGTCGCCGGCAGCGCGCTGGCGGCCGACCTGCAGGTCACGTCGGACGCCGAGGTGATCCACATCGAGCGCGTCCTGCTGGCCGACGAGGAACGCGTCGGCTTGGAGTCGACATATCTCCTCGCGTCCCGTTTCCCGACGCTGATGGAGGTGTTCGACCCCGAGCAGTCGCTGTACGCGTGCTTGAGCGAGCGGCTCGGCGTGGTCTTCGACGGCGCCGAGGAGCGTGTCGAGACGGTGCTCGCCACGCCGCGCGAGGCGCTGCTGATCGGCACGAACCCGGCCCTGCCGATGCTGCTGATGCACCGCGTGTCATGGGGCCCGGACGGCGCGCCGTTCGAGCGGGTGCGCTCGTTGTACCGCGGCGACCGGCTGAGCTTCATGACCCGCCTGGGCCGCGTCGACTGACCTGCCGCGTGGACTGACCTGTCACGTCGCTCGGGGGGCTGTCCCGCGCGGAGGTTCGCGGTTCGAAGTCGGCCGCACTCACGCGAGTTCGCGGCCGCCGCGCCCCCTAGAACGTCCCCCACCCTCTCCGGGGGGCGTCCCCAGTCCATCGTATCGGGGGCATCCGACGAGAAGCCGGAAATGTGCGCTGCTGGGCCTCGCTGTCCACATCACGGCCTGGCTGTGGACAACCGGCTCGCGTGTTGTTCCCTCCGGTGAGCCTGACGCGGCTGCTCGGCATCTCCCGGCGCTCGCTGGTGCGTGGCCCTCCGGGCTAGCGTGATAACGGAACGGTAACTCATCCGGTCCAATATTCGATGGCGCTTCACGCTCCGTTCGCCGTCGGGTCAGGCGCCGTTGGCGCGTGGCCGCGAGCGTGTGCGGCGTGCGAATCCTCATCGTGGGCGGTGGCGTGCTCGGCACGCTGCACGCCTGGCAGGCCGTCGAGCGCGGCCACGACGTCGTCCAGCTCGAACGGGAACCCGAGGCCCGGGGCGCGTCCGTGCGCAACTTCGGCCTCGTCTGGGTCGGGGGCCGGGCCACCGGCGCCGAACTGGACACCGCGCTGCGGGCTCGGCGGCTGTGGGAACGGATCGGCGAGCGTGTTCCGGCGCTCGGCTTCCGTGCGAACGGCTCGCTGAGCGTCGTCCGGACCGAAGCCGAACTCGCCGTGGCGCAGGAGAGCGCCGCGAGCGCCGAGGCCGCCGACCGCGGGTACAAGCTGCTCGACGCCACCGAGACGAAAAACCTGAATCCGGCCCTGCGCGGGGACTTCCTCGGCGCGCTCCGGTGCGAGCGCGACGCCGCCGTCGAACCCCGCGTCGCCCAGCCCGCCCTGCGTGCCGAACTCGAGCGCAGTGGCCGCTACACCTGGCGGCCCGGCCGGGAGGTCCGGCACCTGAGCGCCACCGGCGTCGCCGACGACCGGGGTGAGCGGCACGACGGTGACGTCGTCGTCTTCTGCACTGGCGCGTGGACCGGCGGGCTCGTGCGCGAGCTGGCCGGCCGCCCGCCCGTGCGCAAGGTCCGGCTGCAGATGGCGCAGACCGAGCCGCTCGGCGAGGAGCTGACCACGAGCGTCGCCGACGGTGACAGCTTCCGCTACTACCCCGCCTACCGCGGTCCGGCCCTCGGCACACTGGCGGCAACGCAGCCACAGGGGGACGTCGCCGCACACCACCGCATGCAGTTGCTGCTCGTCCAGCGGCTCGACGGCTCCCTGACGATCGGCGACACCCACGAGTACGACGAGCCCTTCGCCTTCGACGTCACCGAAGACCCCTACGAGCACCTCACCGACGTCGCGTCCGCGCTGCTCGGAAGGCCGCTGCCGCGTATCCGGCGCCGCTGGGCCGGCGTCTACGCGCAGACCACCGACACCGGCCGGATCGTGCACCGGGAACGCGTCGCGGACAACGCTTTCCTCGTCACCGGGCCGGGCGGCCGCGGCATGACCTGCGCCCCCGCCATCGCCGAAGACACCGCCGCGGAGCTGGGCCTGTGACCACCGAACTCGTCGTGTTCGACATGGCCGGCACGACCGTCGCCGACGACGGCCTCGTGGTGCGGGCCTTCACCGAAGCCATCCGCGCCGTCGGCGTACCCGACGAGCGCTACCCGGACATGCTCCAGTACGTCCTCGACACCATGGGGCAGTCGAAGATCACCGTCTTCCGCGCCCTGCTCGACGACGAAACCCGCGCGCAGCAAGCCAATGCCGCGTTCGAAAGCGCGTACGGCGACCTCGTGCGCGGCGGCGCGTGCACCCCGATCGACGGCGCCGAAGACGTCGTCCGCGACCTGCGCGAGAAGGGCGTCAAGGTCGCCTTCACCACCGGTTTCGCCCCGGCGACCCAGCAGGCCATCCTCGACGCGCTCGGCTGGCGCGACCTCGCCGACCTCGCGCTCGCTCCGGGCGACGGCGTCCGCGGCCGCCCGTTCCCCGATCTCGTCCTCACCGCCGCCATGCGGCTCGAAGTCACCGACGTACGCCACGTCGCCGTCGTCGGCGACACCGCGTCCGACGTCCTGTGTGGACTCCGCGCGGGCGCGTCGGTCGTCGCGGGTGTCCTCACCGGCGCGGGCCGCCGCGAAGACCTCCTCGACGCCACCCACATCCTCGACTCCGTCCGTGACCTTCCCGCTGTACTAGGAGAAATCCGATGAGAAAGACCATCGCCGTGCTCGCCGTGGCGCTGACCGGACTGCTCGCCGCCTGCGGTGGCACCGGCGCCGCGTCCGCCGGCGGCAAGACCGTCACCGTGTACACAGTGGACGGACTGGAAGACTGGTACACCGCCCGGTTCGCCGAGTTCGAGCAGCAGACCGGCATCACCGTCGAAGCCGTGACAGCCGGCTCCGGCGAGGTCGCCTCGCGAGTCGAGAAAGAGAAGGCCAACACGAAGGCCGACGTCCTCGTCACGCTGCCGCCGTTCGTCCAGCGCGTCGCCGGGCTCCTCCAGCCGTACACCCCGCCGGGCGCGGACCAAGTGACGGACAAGGACCCGCGGGGCCGCTATTTCGCGATGATGAACAACTACCTCAGCTTCATCCACAACCCGGGGGCCACCCCGAAGACCTGGGACGACCTGCTCGACCCGAAGCTCAAGGGCAAGGTCCAGTACTCGACGCCCGGCGAGGCCGGTGACGGCACCGCGGTGCTGCTGCAGCTGCAGCACGTGCTGGGCGAGCAGGGCGCGCTCGACTACCTCGGCAGGCTCGAGGCGAACAACGCCGGGCCGTCGTCGTCCACCGGCAAGCTGCAGCCGAAGGTGGCCAAGGGCGAGCTGCTGGTGGCCAACGGCGACCTCCAGATGAACCTCGCCGAGATCGCCGAGAGCGGCGGCTTCGACGTCTTCTTCCCGGCCGACGCCCAGGGCCGGCGCTCGACGTTCGCGCTGCCCTACTACGCCGGTCTCGTCACCAACGCGCCGCACGCGGAAGAGGCGAGGAAGCTCCTCGACTTCCTGTTCTCGCCGCAGGTCCAGGCCAAGACCGCCGACGCGTTCGGCATCCCGGCCCGCGCCGACGTCACCGCCACCGGCCCGAACGCGGACAAGATCAAGGCCGCGCTGCAGGGTGTCGAGATCTGGCGCCCGGACTGGGCCGCGGTGCTCGGCAAGCTGGACGCCGACCTGGCCGCGTACAAGAAGGCCGTCGGGCGATGACCCCGGCGGTCGAGTTCCGCGACGTCTCTGTCCACTTCGGACGGACGACGGCGCTGGACTCGTTGAGCCTTGCCGTGGCCCGCGGCGAGACCCTGGCCCTGCTCGGGCCGTCCGGTTCGGGCAAGTCGACGGCGCTCAAGGCCCTCGCGGGGTTCGTGCGGCCCAGCTCCGGGCGGGTGTTCCTGGCCGGGCAGGACGTCACCGACCTGCCGCCGCATCGGCGCGGGCTCGGCGTCGTCGTGCAGAGTTACGCGCTGTTCCCGCACCTGCGCGTCGCCGCGAACGTCGCTTTCGGACTGAACGCGAGGCGGGCTCCGCGTGCCGAGGTCGCGTCGCGCGTCGCCGAAGTCCTCGACCTCGTCGGCATGGGCGCCTACGCCCGGCGATACCCGCGCGAGCTGTCCGGCGGGCAGCAGCAGCGCGTCGCGCTCGCCCGGGCGCTGGCCATCCGGCCGGACGTCCTGCTGCTCGACGAGCCGCTGTCCGCGTTGGACGCCGCGCTGCGCGAGGACATGATCGCGGAGCTGCTGCGGCTGCGCGCCGAACTGCCGGACACGACGCTCGTCTACGTCACCCACGACCAGGGTGAGGCCCTCGCGCTGGCCGACCGGATCGCCGTCATGCGCGACTCCCGGCTGGTCGAGACCGGCCCGTGCGAGCAGCTCTACCGCCGCCCGGCCGACGGGTTCACCGCGAGCTTCCTCGGCGCGGCCAACCTGATCCCGGTCGAGGTGGTCCACGCCGGGACGCCGTCGACCGTCCGGCTCGGCGCGCGCGTGCTGACCGCCGAGCCGACCGGCGCGCTGAGCCCCGGGCAGCCGGTGGCGCTGGGTGTGCGCCCGCACCGCGTCGGCGTCGGCGAACCCGGCGCGGACACGCTCCCGGCGCTGGTCCGGGCGGTCCAGTGGCGCGGCACCGGCTACCGCCTCGACCTGGAACTCGAGGCGACCGGCGGCACGATCCGCGCCGAGGTCCCGGACGTCGCCGGCCTGGCGGTGGGCACCCCGGTGGGAGTGTCCATTCCGGACGGTTGCCCGCTGGTCGGGGTCGGCGCATGACCGGCCTCGCGCTCGAAGCCACGGTGGCCCCGGCGCCGCGGCGGGCTTCCGGGCGGCGCGGCCGTGGGCTCTGGTTGCTGCCGCCGCTGGTCGTCGTGGCCGTCTTCTTCGGTTACCCGCTGGTGCTGGTGGCCGGGCAGTCCCTGTCCACGGACGACGGCGTCGGCCTGGCGAAGTGGGCTGAAGTGCTCGGCTCGGCGGAGTTCCGGGACGCGGCGTGGCAGACGGTGCTGCTCGCCCTGGGCGCGACCACCGGCTGCGTGCTGCTCGGCACGTTCTTCGCGCTGGTCGTCGCGTTCGTCCCGTTCCCCGGGGCGCGGACGCTGTCGCGGCTGGTCGACACCGTGCTCGCGTTCCCGTCGTTCCTCATCGCGCTGGCGTTCACGTTCCTCTACGGCAGCGCGGGCGTCTTCGGCACCGGCGGGTTCCTGTACTCGCCGTGGGGTGTGCTGCTGGCCGAGATCACCTTCTACACGCCGTTCGTGATGCGTCCGGCGCTGGCGGCGTTCAGCCAGGTCCCGGGCGTGCAGCTGGACGTCGCGGCGGCGCTGGGCGCGCGTCCCGGCCGGGTGCTGTGGCGGGTGGTGCTGCCCGCGGCGCTGCCGTCGCTGGCCTCGGGCGCGTGCCTGACGCTGCTGCTGGCGCTGAACGAGTTCGGCATTGTGCTGTTCCTCGGCGCGAAGGGCGTCACGACGCTGCCGATGCTGGTGTACGGCAAGGGGATCGTCACGTTCGACTTCCCGGCGGCGAGTGTCGTCGCGCTGGTCGACGTCGCGATTTCCCTGTTGCTGTACGGGAGTTACCGGGTCTTGGGCGGAAGGAGCCGCGGTGCTGCTGTGGACGCGGCGTAGCAAAGCGCTGCTGTGGCTGGTGTTCGGCGTGCTGTTCGCGGTGGTCGTCGCGGCGCCGCTGGTGATGATCGTGCTCGCGTCGTTCGCCGGGCACTGGACCGGCGTGCTGCCGGGCGGGTTCACCCTCGGCCATTACACCGAGGCGCTGTCGGGGGAGACGTTCGCGAGCCTGTCGGTGAGCATCCAGACAGGGGTGATCGCGGGCGCGGCGGCCGTGCTGCTCGGCACGTGGGCCGCGCTGGCGGCGGAAACCGCGCCGAGGCGGCTGCGCAGGATCACCGACACGGTGTTCCACCTGCCGATCGCGGTGCCGTCGGTGGTGCTCGGCCTCGCGCTGCTGATCGCGTTCAGCCGGCCGCCGCTGGCTTTCAACGGCACCCGCTGGATCGTGCTGCTCGGGCACCTGCTGATCCTGCTGCCGTTCGCCTACAGCACGGTCTCGGCCGCGCTCGCCCGCGTCGACCCGCAGCTCGCGCAGGCCGCGGCGTCGCTCGGCGCGTCGCCGGTGCGGGTGCTGCTGCGGGTGCGCGTCCCGGTGCTGCTGCCGGCGATGACGGCGTCGGCGAGCCTCGCGCTGGCGATGTCGATGGGCGAGCTGGGCGCGACGATGATGCTGTACCCGCCGGACTGGCGCACGCTCCCGGCGAGCATCTTCGCGCTGACCGACCGCGGCCAGGTGTTCCTGGCTTCGGCGGCGACGGTCTTGTTGCTGGTGGTGACGCTGGTGGGGGTCAGCCTGCTGGGCCTGGTCCGGGGACGAGCCGCCCATCGGTGACGTTCCGGGCGCGGTGCAACCGGAAGGGCCCGCGTTCCGTCCTGGAGGTATGCGCAACGCGGTGAAACTGCTGGGGACGGGCCTGCTGCTGGTCACGCTGACGGCATGCGGGGCTTCTTCGACCGGCGCCGGGGCCCCGTCGGCCTCTTCGGCCACTCCGCCGCCGGTCAGCAGCACCGGGCCGGAGACGCCCACGACGGCACCGACGGTGCCGGGCACGGTGACGCCGACGTTCGACCCGCCGCCCCCGGGCACGGTCGGCCGCCCGACGCAGGGCATCGCCCCGGGTGACGACGTCATCGCCGAGACCCAGGTCGACGCGCGCGGCCTGCCGGAGGGTTACCCCCGCACGCTGACCCGCAGCCTGGACGGCAAGACGGTGGTCCTGGGCGCGGAGGAGGGCGGCTGCCGCCGCGTCTCGGCCCGGGTCGGCGACCAGAACGCGGCGCAGGTGGTCGTGCTGATCACGGTGACGTCCGGGACGAAGGGCCAGATGTGCCCGGACTACATCAAGGAGATCAGCATCCCGCTGACGCTGGCCGCACCCCTCGGCACGCGCACGGTCGTCCTCCGCCAAGGCTGAGCCCCGGCATCACCCGAAAGCACCACACACCCCCACGAACGTGTCACCTCACCCCGCGCAAACTCGCATCTTTCCTAGAGAAAGTGGCGGCTTTGGGTCACGCGGGGTGAGGGGCCGCGGCCATGATCGGGTGCCAGCGGGTGGCGTCGAAGATCAGCGTGATGGCCTCGATCCGGCCGTCACGCAGGCGGAAGTGCTCCGCCGTGCGCTGGGTGCCCACCGGCGTCGCGGTGTGCACGTCGTAGACGAGCGTGGCTTCCGACTCGCCGTACAGCTCGCTGATCATCTCCACGCCGGTGACCACCCGGAGGAAGCCGGGGAGCCCGGCCAGGTGACTGTCGGCGTCGGCGCTGAGCAGGGGGCTCTCGAAGGTGAACGTGCCGGTGAGGCGGGCGGCCGCGGCGGGCACGTCGCCGGCGAATCTCGCCCGGTGGTAGGCCTGAACGGTCTCACGGGTCGTCATGGTCGGTCCTCCAGGTAACGGGCCAAGTGGTGCTGGTTTTCCACGACACGCAGGCACAAGTGCCGCAACAGCGCGGTTTCGCCGGGGGTGAACCCGCGGAAGACGGCCGCCATCGCCGCCTGGGACGGCCGCCGGAACTCCTCGAGCCACGTCCGCCCGGCCGGGGTGATCCGGGCGAGCACGGACCGCCGGTCCGCCGGGGCGGGGACGCGCTCCGCGAGTCCGCTCCGCTCGAGCGTGTCGACCAGGCCGGTCACGTTCCGCGAGCTCACCCCGGCGGCGCCGGCCAGGTCCTTGATGCTGATCCCGGCGTCACTCCCGCTGATCCGGATCAGGATGTCCAGCGCGCCCGGGCTCAGCCCGCGGCTGTCCGTCCCGTGCGAGCGCAGCCAATCCAGGCCGCGCGCGGCCGTCCGGACGGCCGCGGCCGCTTCCAGCGGGCCGAGGTCGTCGTCGACGGCGAACTCGGCGAGCGCCGTCCGGACCTTCGGGTCGAACAACCGGTCGTCCGGATCCCGTGCAAAATCTACGTCCTTCATGATGAAGCACTACATTAGTACGTACTTCCGTATTTGTCATCGATCTTCGTGCAACCCCGCGCCGCCCCCGTTCCGTCCTGGACGCATGAGGTACTTAGCGAAGGTGGTCGGGACAGGCGCGATCCTCCTCATGGCGACGGCCTGCGCCGGCCAGGACATGCCCATCAGCCAGCCCGCTTCCGGGGGCGACTCCGTAGCACCCTCCGGCAGCGTTTCGACGTCGCCGAGCGAGTCGGTGCTGCCGACGTCGCCCTCGGCGAACCCGCCCGGCAAACCCCGGCTCACCGTGCCCGAAGGCAGTACCCCGGTGCCGCCGAACAAGGTCGACGCGGCGGCGCTGCCCGCCGACTACCCGCACGAGGTGTGGACGGCCAACGGCGGCACGATCCTCAACATCCGCGCCCAGGAGGGCGGCTGCGGCCACGCCCTCGGCGAGGCGACCGAGCAGGCCGGCGACCGCGTCGTGGTCAACCTGAGCGAGACGAAGGCGCAGACCGGCCAGATGTGCACGATGGACATCCGGTTCCCGGTGATCTCCGTGGCACTGGCCGCGCCGCTCGACCAGCGCACGGTCGTCCTGAAGACGACCAAATGATCTAGGCTCGGGTGATGGGAAGCCGTCAGGTCTCACGCACCACGATCGTCGCCACGACCCCGGAGAAGATCTTCGGGCTCCTGGCCGATCCGGCCCAGCACCCGCTCATCGACGGATCCGGGACGGTCCGGGCCCCCCAGCCGGGAGGCCCGGACCGGCTCGTGCTCGGCACGAAGTTCGGCATGGACATGAAGATGGGCGCGTCCTACAAGGTCCTCAACACCGTGGTCGAGTACGAAGAAGGCCGCCTGATCGCCTGGCGCCACTTCAACGGCCACCGCTGGCGCTGGCGCCTCGAACCCCTCGACGGCGGCCGCACCGAGGTCACCGAGACGTTCGACTGGTCGACGGCGAAGTTCCCGCTCGCCATCAGCCTCAGCCCGTTCCCGCGCAAGAACACCCAGGGCATCGAGAAGACGCTGGCCCGGCTCACGGAGCTGTTCCCGGGCTGACGGCGTGGTTCGGGTCACCCGGCCCCGCGAAAAATTAGTTGTACAGTGCTAAGTATTGTCGCTGACAACGAGCGGGGTGCGGGGTGCCACAGCCGGTCCGGCGGCGGGTGGTCCTCGCCGTCTGCTGCATGAGCCTGTTCATCGTCGGGCTCGACAACACGATCGTGAACCTCGCGCTGCCGTCGATCCGGCGCGAACTGGGCGCGTCGGTGTCCAGTCTGCAGTGGACGATCGACGCGTACACCCTCGTGCTGGCCAGCCTGCTCATGCTGTCGGGCTCGACGGCCGACCGCATCGGCCGCCGCCGGACGTTCCAGACCGGCCTGGCCCTGTTCAGCCTCGGCTCGCTGCTGTGCGGGATCGCGCCGAACATCGGTCTGCTGGTCGCGTTCCGCGCGCTGCAGGCGATCGGCGGCTCGATGCTCAACCCGGTCGCGCTGTCCATCGTCACCAACATCTTCACCGAGCCCCGCGAACGCGCCCGCGCGATCGGCGTCTGGGCCGGGGTCGTCGGGCTGAGCATGGCCGTCGGGCCGGTGCTCGGCGGCGCGCTCGTCGGCTGGGCGGGCTGGCGCTCGATCTTCTGGATCAACGTCCCGGTCGGGATCGCCGCGATCGTGCTGACGGCGTTGTTCGTGCCGGAGTCACGGTCCCCGCACCCGCGCCGGCTCGACCCGGTGGGACAGCTGCTGGTCATCGTCCTGCTGGCGTCGCTCATCTACGGGATCATCGAAGGGCGCGGCGCCGGCTGGGGCTCCCCGGAGATCGTCGGCTGCTTCGTCATCGCCGCGGTGGCGCTGGCCGTGCTGCTGCCCTACGAACGGCGTCGCCGGGATCCGTTGCTGGACCTGAAGTTCTTCCGCAGCGTGCCGTTCTCCGGCGCCACGCTGACCGCCGTCACCGGGCTCGCGGCGCTGTCGGGGTTCCTGTTCCTCAACTCGCTCTACCTGCAGGACGCCCGCGGGCTGTCCGCGCTGGACGCCGGTCTGCTGACCCTGCCGATGGCGGTGGTGACGGCGGTGTTCGCGCCGCTGTCCGGCCGTCTCGTCGGCGCCCGCGGGCCACGGCTGCCGCTGCTCGTCGCCGGGGCGGGGATCGCGGCCTCCGGGATCGTGCTTTCCGGGATCAGCCCGACCACCCCGATCTCCGTGCTGATACTGGGTTACGTGTGCTTCGGCGCCGGGTTCGGCATGCTCAACGCGCCGATCACGAACGCCGCGGTGTCGGGCATGCCGCGGGACCGCGCCGGGCTCGCCGCGGCCGTCGCCTCGACCAGCCGCCAGGTCGGGATCTCCCTGGGGGTGGCGGTGATCGGCGTGGTCGTCGCCGCGAGCGAGGGACTGCCGCCCGGGACGGGCCGCACCGGCTGGGTGATCATCGCCGGCTGCGGGGTGCTGGTGTTCGTGCTGGGGCTCGTCACCACCGGCCGGTGGGCCCTGGCGACCGCCGCGCGCGTCAGTGGTCCGGACCATCTCGGCGAGCCCGTGACCTCGGCTTCGGGCAACTAGGCCGAAAAAGTCCCGCATCCCGGTGAACCACCTTCGTTACCGGGCCGTATTCCCGGATGAGGTGGTGATCAGAGAGGAACGGAACATGCCCCGGTTGACTAGTGGTCGGCACCGCAAGCGAGCGACCATCGGCCTGGCCGCGCTGCTGGGCGTTTCCGGCGTAACCGCGGCCGCGATCGCGCTGAGCAGCCCCGCGAGCAACGCGGCCGAAGCGCCCAAGGAGAACTGCGCGGGACTCGACACCGCGCTGCAGAACAACCTGAACTTCATCGCCGGGCAGCAGGCGAACCCGGACGCGCAGTCGGCCGCGAGGATCGCCAACCGCCAGGCGGTGGTGGACCTCATCCAGCAACGGCGGGTCGTCGCGGAATGCACCGCGAACGTCGTCGCGAACAACGGCCAGGCGGCGCCGGTCGAGCAGGCCCCGGCCCAGGCGCCCGCGCAGCAGGCCCCGGCCCAGCAGGCGCCCGCCCAGCAGGCCCCGGCGCAGCAGCAGAACCAGAACGGTGCCGCGACGGGCGACGTGGTGTGTGCCGGCTCGACCGTGACGCTCTCGGGCGAGGCCGGTGCGCCGGCGGCGTCGAGCAACCAGTTCCCCGCGGGGACCAAGCTGAAGGTGACGAACCTCGACAACTCGAAGTCCACCACCGTGACGGTGACGTCGGTGTCGGGCAGCTGCGCGCTGCTCAACAACGCGGCCTTCGAACAGGTTCGGGAACCCGGAAAGTTCCTCATCCGGCGTGCGCGGATCGAGCGCGTCGGCTGAGGGAGCAGGGAAGGAGGGGAGCACTGGCGGCGGGCTGGTGCTCCCTTCCCCGCCCTGATCACCCGACAGCGCCCCCATCGGCCACTGTGGACGGCCGAAGGGGGCGCTGTGTGGTATTTCAGCGGAAGCTGATCTGCAGCACCGGATCGCCAGTGCTGGCGAAGAAGTCGTTGCCCTTGTCGTCGATGACGATGAACGCCGGGAAGTCCTCGACCTCGATCTTCCAGACGGCCTCCATACCGAGCTCGGCGTACTCGAGGACGTCGACCTTCTTGATGCAGTCCTGCGCCAGCCGCGCGGCCGGTCCACCGATCGACCCGAGGTAGAAACCGCCGTGCTCCTCGCACGCCGACGTCACCTGCTTCGAGCGATTTCCCTTGGCCAGCATGACAAGCGAGCCGCCGGCGGCTTGGAACTGCGCGACGTAGGAGTCCATCCGCCCGGCCGTGGTGGGCCCGAACGAGCCGGACGCGTAGCCCTCCGGCGTCTTCGCCGGGCCCGCGTAGTACACCGGGTGGTTCTTCAGGTACTCCGGCATCTCCTCGCCGGCGTCGAGACGCTCGGCGATCTTCGCGTGCGCGATGTCGCGGGCGACGACCAGCGGCCCGGACAGCGAAAGCCGGGTCTTCACCGGCAGCTGCGAGAGCTGGGCGCGGATCTCGGCCATCGGCCGGTTGAGGTCGACGGACACGACGTCGTCGGAGAGGTCCTCCTCGGTGACCTCGGGCAGGAAGCGGGCCGGGTCGCGCTCGAGCTGCTCGATGAACACGCCGTCGGCGGTGATCTTGGCCTTCGCCTGCCGGTCGGCGGAGCAGCTCACGGCGATGCCGACGGGGCACGACGCGCCGTGGCGGGGGAGCCGGATGACGCGGACGTCGTGGCAGAAGTACTTCCCGCCGAACTGCGCGCCGATGCCGAACTGGCGCGTCATCTCGAGGACCTGCTGCTCGAGGCTCGGGTCGCGGAAGGCGTGGCCGAGCTCGGAGCCCTCCTGCGGGAGGTTGTCGAGGTAGCGCGCGGAGGCGAGCTTCGCGACCTTCAGGTTGAACTCCGCGGACATACCGCCGACGACGATCGCGAGGTGGTACGGCGGGCAGGCCGCGGTGCCGAGGCTGCGCAGCTTCTCGTCGAGGAACCGGGCGAGCCGCTTCGGGTTCAGGACGGCTTTCGTTTCCTGGTACAGGAACGTCTTGTTGGCGCTGCCGCCGCCCTTGGCCATGAACAGGAACTCGTAGGCCGGGTCGTCCTGGCCGTCCTTGTGGTAGAGCTCGACTTGCGCCGGCAGGTTCGTGCCGGTGTTGCGCTCGTCCCAGAAGCTGACCGGCGCCATCTGCGAGTACCGCAGGTTGAGCTGCTGGTAGGCGTCGTAGATGCCCTGTGAGAGGGCACGCTCGTCGTCACCGCCGGTGAGGACGCCTTCGCCGCGCTTGCCGATGACGATCGCGGTGCCGGTGTCCTGGCACATGGGCAGCACCCCGCCGGCCGAGATGGCGGCGTTGCGGAGCAGGTCCATGGCGACGAACCGGTCGTTGCCGCTCGCCTCTGGATCGTCGACGATGGCGCGCAGCTGCGTCAGGTGTGACGTGCGCAACAGGTGCTGGATGTCGGTGATGGCGGTGCGCGCGAGGGTGGTCAGCGCCGCGGGGTCGACCTTCAGGAACTTCCGCCCGGCGGCTTCGAAGGTCTCGACGCCTTCGTCGGTGACCAGCCGGTACTCCGTGGTGGTGTCCTTGCCCAGCGGGAGGACTTCGGTGTGCTGAAAAGTGGTGGACGGCACTGCCAGGCTCCTTTGCCAGCTCCGGGATCGGTCCACCCTACGCACCCGCGGCACCCAAGCCCCAGAGGCGTCCGGCCACTGTGAAGCACCCCACCCGCCCCCGGCCGCGCCCCCACCCTCCCTGGGGGGCGTGCCCTTGTCCAGTTTATCGGGGGCGCCCGACGAAAGCCGGGGAATGCGGCGGCCGGGGCCTGGTTGTCCACATCACGGCGGACCTGTGGAAAGCCGGATCCGGCAGGGCGAGCCGACCGGCTGGGTAAGGGCCGTCGGCGTGGGGGTGTGAGGCGACCGGCCGGGTATGTGAGCCGACCGGCCGGGTACATGAGCTGGCGGGCTGGGCGACTGGCCGGGTAAGCGACAGGCTGGGTGCGTGAGCCAGCGGGCTGGGGTGCGCGAAGCGACCGGCTGGGCGTGGCCGGCGGGCTGGGTAAGCGAGATGACCGTCTGGCTACACGAGCCGACTGGCTGAGTGTGCGAAGTGACTGGCAGGCTGAGCGCGCGACGCGACTGGCCGGCTGAGTGAGCCGGCCGGCTGGGGCGCGGTGCCGGAGGTTTGGTCGGGAGGCCGGGTCCACCCCGACGGACCCGACCTCCCGGGGAACGCTCCCGGATGCGTGCACACCCGGTCGCGAGGCTTGACGCCGTGACCCCACCGGCCTTCACCCGACAGTGGCGTGACGTAGGTCATAAGTCAATCCGGCCGAACGGGTGTCGCCGAGGGTTGCTACCCACGTCATGTTGGGCCGAAACCCCGGGTTGGTGGCTTATTTTCCGTGCGTGGTCCTGAACTGCGGTAACGCACACAAAACGGGGCGGGCACGCACAGTGTGCGCGCTCGCCCCGTCGGAGAGCGGATCAGCTGGCGTAGGCGCGGAGCCGGTCCGCGCGCTCGCCCTGGCGGAGCTTGGACATGACCTCGCGCTCGATCTGGCGGACGCGCTCGCGGGACAGCCCGAAGTGCTTGCCGATCTGGTCGAGGGTGCGGGGCTGGCCGTCGTCCAGGCCGTAGCGCAGCCGGATGACGAACTGCTCGCGGTCGTCCAGCGTCGCGAGCACGCGGCGCAGGTCGTCCTGCAGCAGGCCGGAGATCACGGCGCTCTCGGCGTCGGTCGCCTCGGAGTCTTCGATGAAGTCACCGAGCGGGGCGTCCTCCTCCGCGCCCACCGGCATGTCCAGGCTTACCGGGTCACGCGAGTGGTCGAGCAGGTCGGAGATCTTGTGGGCCGGGATGCCCGACTCCGCGGCCAGCTCGTCGTGCGTCGCGTCGCGCCCGAGCTGCTGGTGCAGGTCGCGCTTGATGCGGGCGAGCTTGTTGACCTGTTCCACCAGGTGGACCGGGAGCCGGATGGTGCGGCCCTGGTCGGCCATGCCCCGGGTGATGGCCTGCCGGATCCACCAGGTGGCGTAGGTCGAGAACTTGAACCCCTTGGAGTAGTCGAACTTCTCCACCGCGCGGATCAGGCCCAGGTTCCCCTCCTGGATCAGGTCCAGCAGCGGCATCCCCCGGCCGGTGTAGCGCTTGGCCAGCGAGACGACCAGGCGCAGGTTCGCCTCGAGCAGGTGGTTCTTCGCCACGTGCCCGTCACGGACCAGAGCGGACAGCTCGGTGCGCCGCTTGGAGGTGAGATTCTCCCCGGTGTCCAGCATGTGCTGGGCGAAAACGCCGGCTTCGATGCGCTTGGCGAGCTCCACCTCGTCGGCGGCGGACAGCAGCGCCGTCTTGCCGATGCCGTTGAGGTAGACACGCACCAGGTCGGCGGCGGGGCTCGGGGCGTCGAGGTCGCCTTCGGCGAACGCCCCCGCGCTCACCGGCTCCTCGGACGTCTGAGCCGGGATACGTTCGCGAATCCCGCGCGACTCGCGTTCGAGAGTCTGGACTGACATTCTGCCTCCCCGGTCACGGGCTGAACGTGCTGCGGTGGGTCACGCCGGGTGCGTACCCGCGGACCGAGGCCTGTGGAACCCGGTACGCCGGTCCGGCCGGCTTGGCTGGACATCTGGTGCAACGCTCCGGGTTCCCGAAACGTTCCCGGCTCGCTGAAAAGGAGACGGCTGCCGAAGCCTTCCGGTTGCTCCACCAATGCTGAGCTTTTCCTGAGAGTGGGCAGGGGTCGCGAAACCTGAGAAGACCTTGAGAATTCGGTCAGGAAGTGAACCGCTCCGAAGTGGTCTAGACCTCTACGAGAACGGTGAACGGACCGTCGTTGACGCTCGATACCGCCATCATCGCCCCGAAACGCCCGGTCGCGACGGTGGCGCCGCGGTCGCGCAGCGCGGCCACCACGGCCTCCACCAACGGTTCGGCGACCTCCGGCCGCGCGGCCCGCGTCCACGACGGCCGGCGCCCTTTCTTCGTGTCGCCGTAGAGCGTGAACTGGCTCACCACGAGCAACGGCGCATTCACCGTCGCGCATGATTCCTCGTCACGCAGGATGCGCAACTCGTGCAATTTGCGCGCCATCGTCGCGGCCTTCGCGGCGTCGTCGTCCGCGTGGATTCCCAGCAGCACAAGCAGACCGGGTTCGGTGATCGCGCCGACCACCTCGTCGTCCACCGTCACGTCCGCCCGGGTGACGCGGGCCGCGACCGCCCTCACCGCCGCGCCGGGACGAGCATGCCGTGCCGGACGAGCTCGCGGACGACGGGCAGCGCGGCGGCGGCCAGTTCGTCCGCTTCGAGGCCCTGGGCGGCCGCGAGCAGCTCGATGAGGTCTTCCAGGGGCAGGGCGCCGCGGCAGCCCGCGAGCAGCCGCGCGGCCAGGTCGTCGACCTCGTGCTGCCAGCCCGGCCCGTCGGTGCGGTGCAACCGCCGGATCGACGTCGTCCAGCCTTCGTCACCCGGTTCTTCGACGCTTTCCAGCAAAACGGTGTCGGGCACGACAAATCGGACATCGAGCAACGAACCGGAATTGCGCAGCCATTCGACGCGGTCCAGCCAGCCCGCCGCTTCCGGGCCCAGCGGGTCGTCGTAGGCCTGCCGCAGGTCTTCGCAGACGACGGTCGGGGTGCGCCCGGCCGCGCGGCGCAGCGTCACGAAACCGAAGCCGATGCCCCGGACGTCGTTGGCGGTGAACCAGTCGAGCCACGCCGCCGCCTTCGCCCGGCCTTCGGGGGAGCGCGGTTCGATGCCCGCGTCCCGCAGCCACGTGCCGACGTAGAGCGCCGGGTCGGCGACGTCGCGCTGGACGAACCAGGCGTCCGTCTCCGCGGGCAGCCAGCGGCTCACCCGGTCGGCCCAGTCCTCTTTTCCGGTGTGCAGCCAGGAAGCCAGCAGCTGGCCGACGCCGTCGTCGTTCAGGAACCCCGGCAGCTGCCGGATGACGAGCGCGCTCGCGTCGTCGCCGGCCAGCCCGGAGTCGCGGTAGGTGTAGTCGACGCGCGCCGGGCCGACCACGAACGGCGGATTGCAGACGACCTGGTCGAACTTCCGCCGCGCGACCGGCGCGAACCACTCGCCGCGGACCAGCTCGACGTCCAGCTCGTTGAGCCGGAACGTCGCCGCGGCCAGTGCGAGCGCCCGCGCCGAGACGTCGGCGGCGGTGACGCGCCGCGCGTGCCGGGTCGCGTGCAGTGCCTGGACGCCGTTGCCGGTGCCCAGGTCGAGCAGGGTGCCGACCGGGCGGCGGGTGGTGGCGCGGATCAGCGACAGCGAAGCGTGGCCGACGCCGAGCACGTGGTCCTCGGGCACGGTGGCGCCCAGCACGTCGGCGTCGAGGTCGGAGACGACCCACCAGGAGCCCTCCTCGTCGCCGTGCGGGCGGACGTCGAGGGCGGCGCGGTAGCCGCCGGCGACGGCGTCCAGCAGGCCGGCCGCGGCGGCGTCTTCCGGTGTCAGCGGCGCGAACGCGGCCTTGACCGCGGTCTCCGGTTCGGTGCCGCCGAGCAGGAACAGCCGGATCAGCGTGCCGAGGTCGCCCGCGTCCCGGCTGGCCCGGTCCGCCGGTTCCGGCTCGCTGCGGCCGAGCGCCGCGTGGGCGGCACCGCCGAGGGCGCCCACCACGCCGTCGGCGTCGTAGGAGGTGCGCCGGAAGGCCTCGCGCAGCCGCGCGCAGACGTCGTCGGACAGGTCGGGCAGTACGCTTCGCGTGCTCACGGTGGGTAATGCTGCCACGATGGCTCCTGTGACCCTCGAAGACGTCCTCACCCCGCTCGGCGCGGCGCTGCCCGAGCTCGAAGCGCTCTACATCGACCTCCACCGCCACCCCGAGCTCTCCTTCGCCGAGACCCGGACGGCGGCCGAGCTGGCCCGGCGGCTGGAGCGCGACGGCTACGAGGTGCACACCGGCATCGCCGGCACCGGGGTATTGGGCGTGCTGCGCAACGGCGAGGGCCCGACGGTGCAGCTGCGCGCCGACATCGACGCGCTGCCGGTCGAGGAGAAGACCGGGCTGTCGTACGCCAGCACCGCGCGCGGCACCGACGAGCACGGCACCGACGTCCCGGTCATGCACGCTTGCGGGCACGACATGCACGCCACCTGGCTGTCCGGGGCCGCGACGCTGCTCGCGCGCGGCCGTGACGCCTGGTCCGGCACGCTGCTGGTGGTGTTCCAACCGGGGGAGGAGAGCGCGGGCGGCGCGTCGGCGATGGTCCGCGACGGCCTGTTCGACATCGCCGGGAAGCCCGACGTCGTGTTCGGCCAGCACCTGGTGCCCGGCCCGGCGGGCTGGGTGCTCACCCGCCCCGGCGTGATCATGGCCGCGACCGACACGCTGCGGATCACCCTGCACGGCCGCGGCGGCCACGGCTCGCGCCCGGAGACCACCGTCGACCCGGCCGTGCTGGCCGCGTCCGTCGTGCTCAAGCTGCAGACGATCGTCTCGCGCGAGATCGCCGCGACCGACTCGGCCGTCGTCACCGTCGGTTCGCTGCACGTGGGCACGGCGAGCAACGTGATCGCCGACGACGCCGTGCTGGAGGTCAACGTCCGGTCGTTCGACCAGGCGGTCCGCGAGCGCGTGCTGACCGCGGTGGAGCGGATCGTCAACGGCGAAGCGGCCACGGCCGGCGCGCCGAAACCGCCCGAGATCACCCGGTACGGGTCCTACCCGATCACGGAGAACGACGAAGCGGCCAACAACGCGCTCGCCGAGGTCTTCCTCGCCCACTTCGGGCCCGAGGTGACCATGCCGGCCCCGCTGATCACCGGCAGTGAGGACTTCAGCGAGTTCGGCCGCGCCGCCGGCGCGCCGTCGGTGTTCTGGCTGGTCGGCGGGTTCGACCCGGCGACGGTGATCACCGCGATGACCGAGGGCCGGTTCGAGCGCGACATCCCGTCCAACCACTCGCCGCGGTTCGCCCCGGTGCTGCACCCGACCCTGCGCACGGGCATCGAAACGCTCGTCGCCGCGGCGTTGAGCCGCTTGGCCCACCCCGGTGTCGCATGAGCCGCCGGGGTGCGACGATGGACAGCGGAGGTGGTGCAGTGACCATGCCCGCCAACGACTCGGACCCGGTGCTGATCACCGGGGCGGCCCCGTCGTACGAAGAACAGTTCAAAGCGCGCAAGCGCAAGTACGTGATCATGATGGCGTGCCGCATCCCGTGCCTGATCCTCGCCGGGCTGACCTACCACACGTGGTGGCTGGCGCTCGGCTTCCTCGCGATCTCGGTGCCGCTGCCGTGGATCGCGGTACTGATCGCCAACGACAGCCCGCCGCGCAAGACCGAGAAGGTCAACCGCTTCCAGGCCGAGCCGACGGCGATCGAGCACACCACCCACCGCGTCATCGACGGCTGACCAAGCCGCCATTCATCCGACGAAACCCGCGCTCGGGGCCGCCGAAGCCGCATCTTTCCTAGAGAAAGATGCGGCTTCAGGCCGGTTGGGGTCCGACCTTCCCGACGGCCAGCGCGCCCAGCCGCGTTCCGTGGCGCAGGACGTCCACCGTGGACTCGCCGGCCAGCCAGCCGGTGAGCACGCCCGCGTCGAACGCGTCGCCCGCGCCCGTCGAGTCCACGCAGTCGGCCTCGATCGCGGGCACGCTCGTGACGCCGCCGCCGTCGACCCAGCTCGCGCCGTTCAGGCCCGCCGTGACCACCACCGCGCCCACCGCGGCGAGCAGCTCCTTCGCCGACGCCGGGTCCGCCGAACCGGTCAGCGCGACCAGTTCCTCGGTGTTCGGCATCAGCAGGTCGACGCCGCGGACGTCGTCGAGGAACGCCGCCGGATCGGTGATGTGCGCCGCCGCCTGCGGGTCCACCGACGTCGTCAGGCCCAGCTCACGGGCCAGCGCCAGCGCGGCGAGGCCCGCGGCCCGCGACGGCGGGTCGAGCAGCACGTACCCGGACAGGTGCAGGTGCCCCGCCCCGGCCAGCGACTCCCGAGTGACGTCCTCGGGCGCGAAGCGCTGGTTCGCGCCGCGGTCGGCGAGCATGCTCCGCTGCCCCGTCGCGTCGACCATCACCACGACGCAGCACGTCGGCGCCTCGGGGTCGACCGCGAACGCGCACCGCACGCCCGCGGCTTCCAGCTCGGCCTTGATCAGCCGGCCGCCCGGGTCGTCGCCGATCCGTGCGAGCAACGTCGTGTCCGCGCCGAGCGAACGCAGCCACAGCGCGGTGTTGGCGCCCGAACCGCCGCCGGTGAAGCGGATCTTCGCGCGGGCGTCACCGCCGTGCGGCAACGGCTTGTCGTGCCGCGCGATCACGTCCAGGGCCGCGTCGCCGACCACCACGATGCCGGTCATGCGAGCGCCACCGCGACGTCGGTCGCCAGCTTGGCGTTGCTGAGCACCAGCGCTTCGTTCGCGTCGATGCTCACGCCGCCGCTCGCGGTGTGGAAGTGCTCCAGCAGCACCGGCGTGACCTCGGCGCCGTGCACGCCCCGCTCGGCGACCAGCGCCAGGCCTTCGGCGAGCAGCCGGTCGTGCAGCTCTTTGTCCATTTCGGACGCTTCGGGGATCGGGTTCGCCAGCAGGACACCGGAATCCGCGTACGCGCGGTGCGCGGCGACCACGGCGGCGGCCTGCTGTGCGTCGTCCACCCGCCAGCCCACGGCGTGTCCGGACGACCGCAGGTAGAACGCCGGGAAGTCGTCGGTGCGATAACCCAGCACCGGCACCGAGTTCGTCTCCAGCACCTCCAGCGTCGCCGGGATGTCGAGCACCGACTTCACGCCGGAGCAGACGACGACGGTCGGCACCTTCGCGAGCACGCCGAGGTCCGCCGAGACGTCCCAGGACTGCGCGGCGCCGACGTGCACGCCGCCGAGGCCGCCGGTGGCGAACATCCCGATGCCGGCCGCGGCGGCCAGCGCCGACGTGCTCGCCACGGTCGTCGCGCCCGAGCGGCCCAGGCCGACGGCCGGGCCGAGGTCGCGCAGCGACAGCTTGTCCAGGCCGGCGTCCGGCGCGCAGACGCGCTCGAGCTCGGCGGGGGAGAGGCCGACGACGACGCGGCCGTCGAGCACCGCGATGGTGGCCGGGACGGCGCCGCCGTCACGCACCACGCGCTCGAGGCGCCGGGCGACGTCGAGGTTGCGGCCCGGCGGCAGGCCGTGGGACAGGATGGTGCTCTCCAGCGCGACGACGGGGTGCCCGTCACGCAGCGCCGAAGCGACCTCTTCGTGCAGGTTGAGTGGGGTGGTCACGAGGAACCATCATCGGTGATCGGGTCGGTCCCGGCGCCAGCGGGTCAGCTCGGCGGTCAGGTTCTTTTCCGCGGCGGTCGCCCAGCGTGCCCGCGCGGCTTCGCTGCGGTAGAGCGTCCGCGACAGCATGCCTTCGAGGACGGCGATGCGCCCTTCGCGCCAGACGTCGTCGGGGTACTTCGCGTACTCCTGGCGCACGGCTTCGGCGTACCCGGCGTACTGCGCTTCGGGCGCGCCCAGGATGGCGAGGTCGGCGTCGAGCAGCGCGGTGGCGAGGTGGTCGCCGGCCGGCGCGTCGTGCTTGATCGTGGTCAGGATCAGGCCTTCCACGCGCTCGACGTGCGCTTCGGCGACCCCGGTCAGCGCTTCCCGGGCCCAGGCCGCGCTCGCGCGTTCGTCTTCGCCGGGGTTCGCGTCGTAGACGACGTCGTGCGTCCACGCGGCGACGGCGACGACGGCCCGGTCGGTCTCGCCGAGACCGCCGGCCAGCCAGGCGGAGTCACGCGCGACGGCGGCCGCGTGGGTGAGCGTGTGGTAACGGCGATGGGGCTCTCCGTAACGGCTTTCGAGCCGGGGCCAGGCGTCCGGTGTGCCGCCGAGCGCGGCGATCGCTTCGGCCCACTTCACGGGAACGTCCAGCGCGTCGGGGTGTTCGTGAAGTCCTTCTCCCGCAACCCGATCACCTTCTCCGGCCGCAGCCGCATCGACGCGTTGGCGGCCGGTTCGAGGAAGTCTTCCTCATACGACGTCCGGTACTTGGCGTTCATCGCGTCCAGGAACTCCCGCAGCGCCGCCGGATCGGTGACGACCTCGGCGGTGCCCTCGACGACGACCGGCTCGTACGGGTCGTCCGTCGCGATCGACACCGCCGAGCCCGCGGCGACGTTGCGGGCCTTCACCGACCGCAGCGACGACGAAAACCACATCACCTCGCCGGTCCACACCGCCCACACCGGCATCAGGTGCGGGCGCCCCGCCGGGGTCACCGTGGCGAGCCAGAAGTCGTGGGACGCGCGCAGCCGCTCGTCGGCCCACGACCAGGGCAGCAGGCCCTGGCCGGCGGGCGCGATCCCGTACCCGGGCATGTACGGACGGTGCGTCTCCACGGCTAGTCGAAGATCCCGCGCGGCCGCGCCACCTGGTCGAACCAGTCGTCGAGCTGCTTCTCCCAGTTCACGTCCGGCTTCATCGTGAACAGGCCGAGGAACTCCTGGCCGCGGCCGCCGAAGCCGCCGGTCTTGCTCACCCGGACCCGCTTGGTGACCTCCAAGACGACATCGGTGCGCTCCGACGACGTCAGGAACGTGACCGCGACCTGGGAAAAGACGCTCGCGAAGCGCGGTGAAGGTGCGAAGCGGATCTCTTGGAAGAAGGCGAGCTGCTGGTTCGCGCCGTTGATCCGGCCCTGCTCCAGGATCGCTTCGTGGTAGACGAAACCGATCCGGCCCAGCGCGTCGAGGACCCGCTTCTGCGCCGGGAGCGGCTCGATCGCGACGGCGTCGGCGTCGAACGGGTCGGACACGGCCGCCGCGAGGTCCAGCTCGGCGCGCACGCCGACCGCCGTCCCCACCAGGGGCTTGCCGAAGACGCTCGTGACCGGCGTCTCCCAGGGCAGCGGGATCTCGAACGGCACGCGCACCTGCTGGCCGGCGCGGATGGTCTCGCGGCCGACGAGCTGCTGCGCGCCGAACGGGAGGTCTTCGGTCTTGTCCTCGCCGGGGACCTGGACGCGGGCCAGCAGCGTCACGCCCAGCGCGTTGATCTCCTGGTCGACCTCCCCGCCGAGCAGCAGGACCTCGCCGTGCAACGGGCGGCCGGGGGCGGCCGTGCGGTCGAGCAGGCGGGCGTCGATCTTCGCTCCGCCCGAGCCGAACGTCGCGAGCACCTTCTGGAACATGCCGCCGATCCTGCCAGGTCGAGGGGCTTTCGTACGAGCTTCGGGGGGACTGGGGCACAATGGCCGGGTGAGCACCGAGACGCTGACGAAGCCGGAAACCACGCCCGAGGGCACGGAGACCACCGACGACGACACACCGAAGATGTTCCACTACGTGAAGAAGGCCAAGATCGCCGAGAGCGCGGTCATGGGCAATCACGTGGTGGCGCTGTGCGGTGAGGTCTTCCCGGTGACGAAGTCGCCGAAGCCCGGTTCGCCGGTCTGCCCGGCCTGCAAGGAGATCTTCGACGGGCTGCGCAAGGGGGAGTGACCCCGCGCCCGGAACCCCGGCTGACGTCGTCCGCCGGGGTTCAATCCTGTCCGGAAAGGGACAGATCTCCGGGATAAACGTGAAAACCCTTCATTAGACGGGTGCGCGACGCCCGGGAGTGCTGGTAGATCCGGTGCGCCAGGTTTCCCACTCCCACCGGAGGCGTCATGCGCAGAACCGGGATCATCGTCGCCGTAGCCGCCCTGCTCACCGTGTTCGCGCCCGCGCTGGCGCAGGCCGTCACCGGCTGGACCGAGGTCGGCAAGGACCAGGCCCGCGCCCTCGACGAGAGCCAGGGGCTCGCGACGATCGTGCGGCCGTCGGGCACCACCATCCGCTACACCGGGCTCAGCACCATCCCGGCCGACCTGAACTCCCAGGGCTGGAACCACATCGGCGACCCCGGGTCGGCGCAGGGCTGGTACGTCGAGCCCTACCAGCGCGACGACCGGGGCGGGAAGCTCTACCGCGTCCAGGCGCCGGACGGCTCGTGGGCGAACTACAAGCACAGCCTCGAGTCGTGGGAGGCGAACAACAACTCGTTCGCCGCCGTCTCGCCCGACGCGCGCTGGCTGGTCGAGGGCGAGTACGGCACCATGGACCGGCTCCTGGTCCACCCGATGCCCGGCGCGGTGTTCACGACCCCCGCGCAGAACCTGCCGCTGGCGGGGACGATCCGCCTCGACCACCCGGTCCGCGACGTCCAGGGCTGCGACTTCCAGACCGCGACCCGGCTGCTCTGCTCGTCCGACGACCCGGACGGCAGCCTCTTCGGCACGACGAAGCCGCTGCTGCAGGTCGACCTCGCCGGCGGCCTCAACGGCTCCGACGTCGCCGGCCACGTCACCTCGCTCGGCCAGCTGCCGCTGCGCAGCGGCTGCAGCGGGACCTTCGAGGTCGAAGGCCTCGACTTCGACGAGCGGGACAACACCCTGCGGGTCATCGTGATGTCGCCGAGCATCTGCATCCTCTTCGACAGCATGACCTACCGCTTCAAGCAGTAGCCGCCACTCGAGCCGTGCTGGAAGGGCCGACACGCGTGATTGAGAAGCCGACTCGCGTGGTTGAAGGGTCGACACGCCGGGTGAACGCCGAAGGCCCGGCACTTTCACGTGAAAGTGCCGGGCCTTCGTCAAACGGTCAGGCGGTGGGGGCGGGGTCCAGGGACTCCGACTCCGGGGCCTCGACCGGGTGCCGGCGGGCTTCGCGGCGCGCGTGGCGGCGTTCCTTGCGGGTCTCGACCATCGTGTAGAGGGTCGGGACCAGCACCAGCGTCAGCAGCGTCGAGCTGACCAGGCCGCCGATCACCACGATCGCCAGGGGCTGGCCGATGAAGCCGCCCTGGCCGGTGATGCCCAGCGCCATCGGGACGAGCGCGAAGATCGTCGCCGCCGCGGTCATCAGGATCGGCCGCAGCCGGCGCCGGCCGCCTTCGGTGACGGCGTCGGCGACGCTCATCCCCTCGGCGCGGTACTGGTTGATCAGGTCGATCAGCACGATCGCGTTGGTCACGACGATGCCGACGAGCATCAGCATCCCGATCAGCGACGGCAGGCCGAGCGCGGTGCCGGTGGCCAGCAGCAGCCCGATCGCGCCGGTCGCCGCGAACGGGATCGACACCAGCAGGATCAGCGGCTGGATCAGGCTGCGGAACGTCGCCACCATGATCAGGAACACGATCGCGATGGCCGCGAGCAGCGCCAGGAAGAGGTTCGAGAACGCCTCCTGCTGATCCTGGCTCACACCGCCGAGCGAGTACGACGCGCCGCCGGCGAACGTGATGCCGTCCAGCTTGGACTGGATGTCCGCGGTCGTCTTGCTCAGGTTGTCACCGGTGTTCTTCGCCGTGACGGTGGTGCTGAGGTCGCCGCCGGTGCGGTGCACCGACGCCGGGCCGTCCACAGTGGACACCTTCGCGACCTCGTCCAGCCGGACGACGCCGGCCGGGCCGGGGATCGGCAGGCCCTTGACCTGGTCCACGGACACCGGCGCGGTGCCGGCGCGGAGCACGACGTCCGTGCGCTGCCCGTCGACCGGGAGCTGCGTCACCGTGCGCCCGGCGATCGCCTGGTTGGCGACCTGGCCGATGGTGCTCGCCGACAGCCCGCGCGCGGCGGCCGCGGCGTCGTCCACCTCGACCTGCACCCGCGGCGAGCCGACGGACAGGTCGCTGGTCACCTCGGTCAGCCCGGAAACCCCTTGCAGCGCCTGCTGCACCTGGTCGGACGCGGGCTTCAGCGCCGCTTCCGACGGCGCGGTCACGGTGACCGAGACCTGGTCGGAGTTGAACCCGGAGGCGTCGGCGCCGATCTTGATCTCGCCCAGCTCGGGCCGGGACGTCAGCTTGTCGCGCAGCCGGCTCGACAGCGCGTCGAGGTCGGTGTCCTTCGCGACGGTGACCGAGATGCTGGTCGCCGTGCCGCCGCCCCCGAAGCCGCCGAAGCCGCCACCCCCGCCGACGCTGACCTGGTAGGTCTGCACGGCCTTCTCGGCCGCCAGGGCCTGCTCGACCGCCGTGGCGGCCTTCTCCTTGGCCTCGACGCTGGTGCCCGCGGGCAGCTTCTGCGTCATGTTCAGCGTGGTGCCACCGGACTGGTCGAGGAAGTTGGTGTTCAGCCGCGTCGCGAGGCCGACCGTGCCGGCGAAGATCAGCAGCGCCAGCAGCACGACGGTGAGCCGCCGCTTGGTGGCGAAATGGATCACCGGCAGGTAGGCGCGCTGCAGCAGGCCGCGGCGCTCCTTCTCGACGGCGGCTTCGCGCGCCCGCTCGGCCTCGATGGCGTCCGCCGGGATCGTCGGTTGCTTGAGGAACCAGTACGCGAGCACCGGGACGACGGTCAGCGACACGAGCAGCGACGCCAGCAGCGCCACCGTCACGGTGATCGCGAACGGCGAGAACAGCTCCCCGACGAACCCGCCGACGAAGGCGATCGGCAGGAACACCGCGACGGTCGTCAGCGTGGACGACGTCACCGCGCCGGCCACCTCGCGGACGCCGTCGAGCACCGCCCGCTGCTTCTCCTCGCCGTACGCCAGATGCCGTTTGATGTTCTCCAGCACGACGATCGAGTCGTCGACCACCCGGCCGATCGCGATGGTCAGCGCGCCGAGGGTGAGCAGGTTGAGCGACAGGTCGCCGGTCCACAGCGCGAGCAGCGCGACCACCACCGACAGCGGGATCGACACCGCGGTCACCAGCGTCGAGCGCACCGACAGCAGGAACAGCAGGATCACGATGACGGCGAACGCCAGGCCCAGCAGGCCTTCGGTGGTCAGGCCGCTGATCGCGTCCTTCACCGGGGTGCCCTGGTCGAACACGACGCTCATCTCGGCGCCGGTCTTCTTCGCCAGGTCGGGCAGCTTGTCGCGGACGGCGTCGGAGATCGCGACCGCGTTCCCGTTGTCCACCATGGTGATCGACAGGCCGAGGCTCGGTTTGCCGTTGGTGCGCGTGATCGACGTGGGCGGCGCGAACCCGGTCCGGACGTCGGCGACGTCACCGAGCTTCACCGGTCCCCGGGCCGGTCCGCGGGCCGCTCCGGAAGCCGCGCTCGGCGTGAGGTAGAGGTTGCGGATCGTGTCCACAGTGGTCTGCGCGCCGCCGACCTGGACGGACAGCGTCTTGCCGCCTTCGGTGAGCGTCCCGGCCGGCACGGCCGCGCCCGCCGTCTGCAGCGTCGTGGCGATCGACGCCGGGTCGACGCCCGCGGCGGCCAGCTTCGCGTAGTCGAGGGTGATCGTGACCCGCGGCTGCTGCACGCCGGTGACGGTGACCGTGCGGACGCCGTCGATCTTGCGCAGCTCCGGCGCGACCTGGTCGGTCAGCGCGGGCGCGAGCTGCTGCGGGTCCCCGGCGGTGCCGGCGGCGACCAGGACGACCGGCAGGTCGTCGGTGCTGCCCGCGGACACGGTCGGCTCGGAGTTCTGCGGCAGCCGCGTCCGGAGCTGGTTCACCGCCTGCTGGATCTGCGAGACGGAGGCGTCGATGTCGGTCCCGAACTCGAACTGCGCGACGATCCGCGACACCCCGTCGGACGACGTCGAGTTGAGCTGCTCCAGGCCCTTCAGGCCCTGGAGGCCTCCTTCGAGGGGCTCGGTGACCTGCTTGTCGACCGCGTCCGGGGACGCGCCCGCGTACGCGGTGACGATCTGCGCCTGCGGGAACTGCAGCGACGGGAACAACTGCTGCTTGATCTGCGGCAGCGCGAAGGCACCGAAGCCGACGACGACGAGCGCGAGCAGGCCGATCAGGCTTCGGTTGCGCAGGCTCAATCTGGCCAGCACGGACATGACTTGGGAACCCCCTCGGGAATGACGCGGCGACCGACGCCGGCGTCAGTGACCCGGTGAGCCTCCCATGTCCGAACTGAGGAGCGACTCAGTCTGGGGGTGGATTCCGGGTGGTCCCTTCGGATGAGGCTCCACCCTGAGCTGCGCTGGGTGCCGGTTCCGGCGCGCTGGGTGACGATCCGTCCTCATCGGACGGTCCGTCTTCGTCGCCGGTCTTCGTGGTGCCGTTCACGTCCTCGGCGCGCGGGCGCCGCAGCGGCATCGTCGAACGCTCCCACAGCTTGCGTCCTTCTTCCGTGCGCAGCCGCTCGGAAGCGCGTTCCATCTCCAGCCGGCGCCACTTGCGGCGCTGCCGCCGGGTCGCCTTCGCCGGCCACAGCTCCTGGAGCGCGCTGTTGAAGTAGGCGCCGCCGACCACGGCCAGCCCGATGAAGAACATCAGCAGCAGGAACGCGATCGGCGCGGCCAGCGCGCCGTAGGTGTAGCCGGTCTTGGTGATCCAGTTCAGGTAGACGCGCAGGCCGACCGAGGAGAGCAGGAACACGACCATGGCCAGCACCGCGCCCGGCAGCCCGCGGTGCCACGGCAGCTTCCGCGGCAGCGCGAGCTTGTACAGCGTCGTCAGCGCGAGGGTGATCATCGCGCCGAGCGCCGGGAAGTACAGCGCGCTCACCCACGACGTCACGGTCGGGCCCCACTGCGTGGGGAAGAACTCCGGCAGCAGGTCCGGGCCGATCGCCAGCAGCGGCAGCCCGACCACCAGGATCACCAGGCCGCACAGGTAGAGCAGCAGGGCGAAGATCCGCTGCCAGACGTCGTTGCGGACGCCGTACTGGTCGTGCGCGACGGTGATCGCGTCCACGAACGACGACATCGCCGACGAGCCGGCCCACAGCGAGATGAGGAAGCCGATCGAGACGATCTCGCCCTTGCCGACGGTGAGGATGCTGTTCACCGTCGGTTCGATGATGTCCTGGACGGCGTTGGCGCTGAAGACCGTCCGGCAGAAGCCGATGATCCGGTCGTGCACCTGCGCGACGACGTCCTGGCCGAACCACTCGCCGACGAAGCCGAGGCTGCCGAGCAGGCCCAGGAGCAGCGGCGGCAGCGAGAGCGTCTGCCAGAAGGCCGCCTCCGCGGCCTCCGAGAAGATGTTGCCCTCCCACGCCTTGCCGAGCGTGCGCGTGACGAGGCGCCACGGCCCCTTGCGGGCCACCTTCGCCGTTTCAGGCGGCTGAACCTCACCCATGTCGGTGTCCAGCATGGTCCATCCGTGGAGATTTGGCTCGTCACCACCCCTGCACCCGGGCGTGTCGGGTGACATCACCCGTGCCGGTGCCCGGAACCGTCGGACCCGGCCGGTAGACTCGCCGGAGTGCCCTCACCGCTGCAGCCAGACCGGTCGTTACTGCCGAAGTCGGTACCACAGTGAGGGTTTTCGCACGTCAAAGCACTTGAGCGGCAGTTGAGCGAGGGGGGACCGGCATGACGGGGACGCAGCTCGGAGCGCCTCCCGCGGAGAAGGACTCGACCGCGCGCCCGCTGCGGGCGTGGCAGCGGCGGGCACTGACCAAGTACCTGACGACGGGCCCCAAGGACTTCCTCGCGGTGGCGACACCCGGCGCCGGCAAGACCGTGTTCGGCCTGCGGATCGCGGCGGAACTGCTGTCGGACCGCACGATCGAGGCCGTCAGCATCGTCACCCCGACCGAGCACCTGAAGCACCAGTGGGCCTCGGCGGCGGCCGCGGCCGGGATCCAGATCGACTCGAACTTCCGCAACACCACCGGCGTCACGTCGTCGGACTACAACGGCGTCGCGCTGACGTACGCGCAGGTCGCGGCCCACCCGACGCTGCACCGGGTGCGCACCGAAAACCGCAAGACGCTGGTCATCCTCGACGAGATCCACCACGGCGGTGACGCGAAGTCCTGGGGTGACGCCATCCGTGAGGCCTTCACCCCGGCCGTGCGGCGCCTGTGCCTGACCGGGACGCCCTTCCGGTCCGACGACTCGGCCATCCCGTTCGTCACCTACGAGCCGGACGCCGGCGGCTTCCAGCGCAGCAAGTCCGACCACTCGTACGGCTACGCCGACGCGCTGGCCGACGGCGTGGTCCGGCCGGTCGTCTTCCTCGCCTACTCGGGTGAGGCCTCCTGGCGCACCAGCGCGGGGGAGGAGTTCACGGCGCGGCTCGGCGAGCCGCTGACGGCGGAGCAGAACGCCCGCGCGTGGCGCACGGCCCTCGACCCGGCGGGCGAGTGGATCCCGGCGGTGCTGCACGCGGCCGACACCCGGTTGTCGCAGGTGCGCCAGAGCGTGCCGGACGCGGGCGGCCTGGTCATCGCCACCGACCAGGAGTCGGCGCGCGCGTACGCGAAGATCCTGGAGCGGCTCTCGGGGGAGATGCCGACGCTGGTGCTGTCGGACGATCCGAAGGCCTCGGGCCGGATCAAGGAGTTCTCCGAGACCAACGAGCGCTGGATCGTGGCCGTGCGGATGGTCTCCGAAGGCGTCGACGTCCCGCGGCTGGCCGTCGGGGTGTACGCCACGAGCGCGTCGACCCCGCTGTTCTTCGCCCAGGCGATCGGCCGCTACGTGCGAGCGCGGAAGAAGGGGGAGACGGCGAGCGTCTTCCTGCCGTCGGTGCCGGTGCTGCTGGAGCTGGCGAGCGAGCTGGAGGCGCAGCGCGACCACGTGCTGGGCAAGCCCCACCGCGAGCAGGAGGGCTGGGAAGACGAGCTCCTCGCCCAGGCCAACCGCACCGAGGACGAGCCGGGCGAGGAGGAGAAGGCGTTTACCTCGCTGGGCGCCTCGGCCGAGCTGGACCAGGTCATCTACGACGGCAACTCCTTCGGCACGGCGGTCTTCTCGGGCTCCGACGAGGAGCAGGAGTACCTCGGCCTGCCGGGCCTGCTGGAGCCGGACCAGGTCCGCGCGCTGCTGCGCAAGCGGCAGGAAGAGCAGATCTCGGACGAGAAGCGCCGCAAGCCCAAGGCCGAGGAGGCGGCCCCGCCGCCCGCCCGGTCCCAGTCGGTGAGCGAGCGCCTCGGGGCGTTGCGCAAGGAGCTGAACGCGCTGGTCGGCATGTACCACCACCGCACGAAGAAGCCGCACGGCGCGATCCACAACGAGCTGCGCCGGGTCTGCGGCGGCCCGCCGACCGCGATGGCGACGATGGAGCAGCTGGAAGAGCGGATCGTGACGCTCCGATCCTGGTGACCTCCGGCGCGACCTGGTGCCGCGGCGGGTCGTGAGCGTGCGGTTCCAACCGGACCGCACACTCGCGACCCCGGCCGGGGTGGCTTCCGCGTGACCGGCCCGGTCGCCGGCTTTGCCGTCCGCCGGGGGCACCCCCAGGCCCGCGGCGCTGCCGGCGAGCTCCTGGGTGACCTTGTGCGGGCTGGTGAACGTGCCGCGGCCGCGCCGGCGGACCGAGGTGCATCCGGCCCGACCGGTCGCGTCGAGAGCCGCCGCGCCCGCCCCCACCCGTCAGCCGCTGTCCTGGCCGCCGGCCCGGCAGCTCCGTCAGGGCCGTTCCCGACCCCTTCGCAGGTCAGCCGACCGGTCCCGGCCGCGTCGGACCCCGATCGCCGCGTTCACCCCGTGGTGCGCCTCTCGAACCCCGCCGATGTCGCCCGAGAGGCTGAAGTTCGCCGTCACCGTCCGTTCCCGGTTTCGCCCCGGTCACCCCTGTGACGCTGTGTACAAGCCTGTCACCGGCGCCCTGCCCGTCCGTCCCCGGCCGGAAGGGCGGTTCGGGCAGTCCGCCCGAAAGGTTTCGCAAGTCGGCGACCAGGCGTGGGCGTGGTCGGTGGGATCACCACCACTTCGCGGCCGCCCACGCTCGGTGGCCGGAGGATCCGGCGGCCGGTCTACTTCACGCCGTCAAGAAACCTGGATGTAACACACGGTGAGTACTGGCGATCACATCGTCAGCGGATCTACTCTTTCCGGGCGACGGTCAGCCTGTGTTGCCGAACCGTGTCCAATTGGTGTCATTTAATCGATCCAGCTATCTTCCCCGCGGCCGCTCAGCGGCATATGTTGTCGCCCACAACATATGCGCGACGGTGCGCCGGGACTCTCCGGATCACCGCCTCGCAAGGCCCGAGTCAGGGAGTCCGCCGGAGTCCGGTGGAGTTCCTCGAGGGCCGTTCACCACAACGCTTGGATCCGGAAGGAACGAGGATGCGCAGCAGAACCCTTACCCTCCTCGCCGCCACGGTGAGCACCGGCCTGGTGCTCTCCGCTTGCGGTGCAAACAGTTCGGACAGCGGGGGCACGGGGAGCAGCTCCGCCTCCTCGTCCGCCCCGGCCGCCGCCGGCGGTGCCTCCGGCAAGGTCGGAGTCATCCTGCCGGAGACCGCCAGCTCGGCGCGCTGGGAAGCCTTCGACAAGCCGATGCTGCAGGCCGCTCTCACGGCGCAGGGCTTCGAGGCCGACATCCAGAACGCCCAGGGTGACGCCCAGAAGTTCACCACCCTGGCCGACGGCTTCATCAGCTCCGGTGTCAAGGCCCTGATCATCGCCCCGTCCGACCCGGCCGTCGGTGCCGCCGTCGAGGCGAAGGCGAAGGGCGCCGGCATCCCGGTCATCGACTACGACCGGCCGAGCCTCGGCGGGTCCGCCGACTACTACGTCTCGTTCGACAACGAGAAGGTCGGCCAGCTGCAGGGCCAGGGCCTCGCGGACAAGCTGAAGGCGACCCCGGGCGCGCAGGTCATCCAGATCGAGGGTGCCCCGACCGACAACAACGCGACGCTGTTCACCAAGGGCCAGGACTCCGTCCTCGCGCCCCTGTTCGCGAACAACACGCTGAAGCTGGTCCAGAAGCAGCCGATCAACGACTGGGACAACCAGCTCGGCGGCACGACCTTCGAGCAGATCCTGCAGGGCAACGGCGGCAAGGTCGACGGCGTCGTCGCGGCGAACGACGGCCTGGCCGGCGCGGTCATCACGATCCTCAAGAAGAACGGCCTCAACGGCAAGGTCCCGGTCACGGGCCAGGACGCCACCGCGGACGGCCTCATGGCCATCATGCGCGGCGACCAGTACCTGACCATCTTCAAGCCGATCAAGGAAGAGGCCGAGGCCACCGCCAAGCTGGCCGCCGCCCTGGTCAAGGGTGACACCGCCGGTGCGGACGCGATCGCGACGGGCAAGCTCCACGACCCGAAGAACAACCGCGACATCAAGTCCGTGCTGCTCACGCCGACCCTGATCCTGGAGAAGGACATCAAGACCGTCGTGACCCAGGGCTACGTCAAGGCGACCGAGATCTGCGGTGGCGACCTCGCCGCCAAGTGCAGCTCGCTCGGCATCTCCTGAGCCGTAGGCAGTAGTACCCATGAACAGCCGGGCCGGGACGCGCACCCCGACGGCGCGCCCCGGCCCGGTCCCCACTCCTCGCTTGCCGATCGGCGGAGCGGCGGCACAGGGCATAAGAAATTCGGAGACATGCCATCCATGAGTGAGCCCATCCTCGAGATCAAGGGCCTGAACAAGAGCTTCGGCCCCGTCCACGTCCTCCACGACGTGGACTTCGACGTGCGCGCGGGCGAAGTGACCGCCCTGGTCGGCGACAACGGCGCCGGCAAGTCGACCCTCGTCAAGTGCATCGCCGGCATCCACCCGTACGACTCGGGGGCCGTGCGGTTCAACGGCGAGGACGCCCACATCCGCGGCCCGCGCGACGCGGCGGACCTCGGCATCGAGATCGTCTACCAGGACCTCGCGCTGGCCGACAACCTCGACATCGTCCAGAACATGTTCCTCGGCCGTGAGCGCGGGAGCAGCTGGAAGCTGGACGAAGCCAGCATGGAGAAGGCCGCTCGCGAGACGCTGGCCTCCCTGTCGGTGCGCACCGTGAAGTCGGTCCGGACGCCGGTTTCCTCGCTGTCCGGTGGTCAGCGCCAGACCGTGGCCATCGCCAAGTCGGTGCTGTGGAACAGCAAGGTCGTCGTGCTGGACGAGCCGACCGCCGCCCTCGGCGTCGCGCAGACCCGGCAGGTGCTGGACCTGGTCCGCCGGCTGGCCGAGCAGGGCCTCGGCGTCGTGCTGATCAGCCACAACATGGCCGACGTGTTCGAGGTCGCCGACCGCATCTCGGTGCTGTACCTCGGCCGCCTCGTCGCCGAGGTGCACACGAAGGACGTCAGCCACGGCCAGGTCGTGGAACTGATCACCGCGGGTCGCTCCGGCGACCTCGGCCTGGCCCGGCCCGAAGCCGTGGTCCTGTGAGCGGGAAGAAAGAACCGGAAATGACTGAAACCCCTGCCAAGCACGAAGTCGGCACCCCCGCCGACGCGCTCGCGCAGACCCAGAACCCCACCGCGGCGATCACCGACTTCGGCATCGACACGACATCGATGTCAACAGGCGAAGCGCTTCGTGACTACTTCGCCCGCATCCGGGCCGGTGAACTCGGCTCGCTGCCGTCGCTGTTCGGCCTGCTCGTGCTGGTGATCCTGTTCAGCGCGCTGTCGGACAACTTCTTCACGCTGGCCAACATCGCCAACGTGTTCCCGCAGGGCGCGGGCGTGATCATCATCGCGATGGGCATCGTCTTCGTGCTGCTGCTCGGCGAGATCGACCTCGCCGCCGGTGTGGCTTCGGGCACCGCCGCGTCGGTGATGGCCCTGCACTACGTGCACGCCGGAAACCTGCTGGGCACCTTGGGCTCCGGCGTGTTCATCACGTTCATCGCGGTCCTCGCCGTGGCCATGCTGCTGTCGGCCTACCAGCGGATCTGGGCCGGCGCCGCGCTGTCACTGGTCGGCCTGCTGCTCGTCGCGGTCGGCGTCCCGGCCAACGCCTGGCTCGAGATCCTGCTGGCCATCTGCGTCGGCACCGCGATCGGCTGCATCACCGGCTTCCTCGTCTCGAAGATCGGCATGCCGTCCTTCGTCGTGACGCTGGCGCTGTTCATCGTGTGGCAGGGCGTCCTGCTGCAGTTCATCGGTGAAGGCGGCACGATCGGCATCACCAACTCGGACATCCTGTACAAGATCTCCAACGGCAACCTGAACATCCTCGGCAGCTGGATCTTCTTCCTCGTCGCCGCGGGCGGGTTCGCCGTGATCACGCTGATCAGCCACTTCAAGCGGCTCCAGCGCGGCCTGGTCGTGCAGCCGACGGCGCTGGTGCTGGTCAAGGTCGGCGCGCTCGTCGTGCTGTCGGCGCTGGGCACCTGGCTGCTGACGATCAACCGCTCGCCGAACAAGGCCGTCGTCACGATCGAGGGCGTCCCGTACGTCATCCCGATCATGCTGGTGCTGCTGGTGGCCGGGACCTACGTGCTCAACCGGACCAAGTACGGCCGGTACGTCTACGCGGTCGGCGGCAACAAGGAAGCCGCCCGCCGCGCCGGTATCGACGTGCCGAAGATCCGGGCGAGCGTGTTCATCATCGGCTCGGCGGTCGCGGCCATCGGCGGCATCGTCGCCGCGTCGAAGGTCGGTTCGGTCAGCCCGCAGTCCGGTGGCCTCAACACGCTGCTGTACTCGGTCGGCGCGGCCGTCATCGGCGGCACGTCGCTGTTCGGCGGCAAGGGCCGGGTGGCCGACGCGGTCGTCGGTGGCCTGGTCATCGCGGTGGTCATCAACGGCCTGGGCCTGCTCAAGCAGCCGGCCGCGGTGGTCAACATCATCACCGGCCTGGTCCTCCTGCTCGCCGCCACGGTCGACGCGCTGTCGCGGCGCCGCGCGGCTGCGTCGACGCGCTGAACCAGCATGGGATGATCAAGCCCGTGTCCAGCTCACCCGTCGCACGACCGGACGAGGTGCGTCGGCACAACCGCACGACCCTGCTCCGCCTGCTGCACGTCGGCGGGCCGAGCACCCGGGCGACCCTGGCCGCGGAGCTGGGGCTCAACCGGAGCACGATCAAGACCCTCGTCGACGGGCTGGCGGAAGCCGGTGTCGTCGAAGAGAAGGTGCCGAGGCCGGGACGAGGGGCGGGCCGCCCCTCGCTCCTGGTCCTGCCCCAGCCGCACGCGGCGGTCGTGCTCGCGGTCGACCTGCAGGTCGAGCACGTCGCGATCGCCCTCGTGGGGCTGGGCGGCCAGATCCTGGGCCGCAACAGCTGGAACCTGCGGGGCCGGATGAACCGGCCGGAAGAGGTCATCACCCACGTCATCGAGTCGACGGCCGTGCTGGCCGGCGACCTCGACGTGACCCCGGTGGCGGTCGGGGTGTCGGTGCCGGGCGTCGTCCGGCGCGCGGACGGCTACGTGCACGAAGCCCCGAACCTGCGCTGGACCGACGTCGCGCTCGGCGAACGGCTGCGCGGGGTCCTGCAGATCCCGATCCTGGTCGGCAACGACGCCGAGCTCGGCGCGGTCGCCGAACACCTGCGCGGCGCGGCCCGCGGGTCGTCCGACATGGTCTACATCTCGGCGGACGTCGGCGTCGGCGGCGGCGTGATCGCCGAAGGCGCGGCCCTGCGGGGCGGCGCGGGCTACGTCGGCGAGATCGGGCACATGGTGATCCGGCCGGGCGGGCGGGCCTGCTACTGCGGCAGCAGCGGCTGCTGGGAGACCGAGGTCGGCGAGGCCGCGCTGTGCCGGGCGCTCGGGCTGGCCGAGGACACCCCGCGCGGCGCGATCCTGTTCGAGCTGCGCGAGCTCGGCCGGGACCCCGAAGCGGCGCTGACGCGGCTCGCGGAGTTCGCCGAGTGGCTGACCCTCGGGCTGATCAACGTCGTCAACCTGCTCGGGCCGCAGCTGGTGATCCTCGGCGACCTGCTGACGGTGCTGCCGGAGGCGGTCCTGCGGCACGTCGGCTCGGAGGTGCGCCGGCGCAGCCTGGTGAGCCGGGCGGTCGGCGGCACGCGGATCGTCAGCTCGGCGCTGGGCGCCGACGTGAAGCTGCTGGGCGCCGCCGAAGTCGCGTTCGAAGTCGTTCTGGATTCTGTCTGATTTCTTGTCCGGTTCCGTGTCCGGAATCACGGCATTCCGAGGCCTGTTCGTGATTTCGGTGCGGCAATCGGCAAGTTGCAACTGTGCCGGTCGAAGAATACGAAGGCGGCCAGTGCCTGTGCGCACTGGCCGCCTTCGTGTGTCTAGGTCGTTACCGCTGGATGTCGGCGGACAGTTCCTTGAGCTTGGCCTCGTGCTCGCGGGCGTGGTGCCCGCAGAAGAGAAGCTCGCCGCCCTTGAGGACAGCGCGTACCTGAGCTGCGGCCCCGCACCGGTCACAGCGGTCGAGGGCGGTCAGTTCGGGGCGGGTGAGCGTCGGCGTTGTCATGGGGGTCTCCCTCCGTCCCGGCACCGGTCGCCCGGTGCCATCGATCCAGCTACGCCCACTTCGGACTGATGTCGGCTACGGCGATCGTCTCCGGCTCCGCGGTGTTCGTGCTTCCACTCTTCCAGACGTTTCGCGGCCCGCAAGTGTTCCCGCGCCGGTGGGACCCGAGTCACGTCGATTTACCCCGGATGCCGTAGCGGGATCCCGCAATGCAGGAGTCGATTACCCGGAGAGTCACATTTTCCGTGGTCAGGCACCATGGAGTCGTGAGTGCACCGACGTCGGCCCGGAAGGTTTCCGCGGTACCCGCCCCGCTGTTGTTCGTTCTCAGCGGAATTTCCATGTACGCCGGAGCGGCCATCGCGGTCGATCTTTTCGGCCACGCGACGCCGGCCGGGGTGGCCTGGCTGCGGTGCCTGGGCGCGGCGGTGGTGCTGCTGGCCTGGCGACGGCCGCCGCGCGTGGCCTGGCGCGGGCGCCGGCTGCTGCTGGCGTGCGCCTTCGGGATCGTGACGGCGGGCATGAACGTGCTCTTCTACGAGGCGATCGCCCGCCTGCCGCTGGGCACGGTCGTGGCGCTGGAGTTCGCCGGGCCCGTCGTGGTGGCGGCCGCCGGCTCCCGCACCCGGCGGGACGTCGCGGCCCTGCTGCTGGTGGCCGCCGGGGTGGTGGCGATCGCCGACGTCCAGCTGTCCGGGAGCGCCCTGGGCGTGCTGTTCGCCCTGGGCGCGGCGGCCGCGTGGGCGGGCTACATCCTGCTCGGCAAGCGCGTCGCGAGCGACGGCGACGGCATCGACAGCCTGGCGATCGGCTTCGCCGTGGCGACGGTCGTGCTCTCGCCCCTGGCGTTCGGCACGGGAGAAGTGTGGTCTTCGCCACGCATGCTCCTGCTCGGCATCGGGGTGGGCGTGCTGTCGACGGTGGTGCCGTACGCGCTCGACCAGGTCGTGTTGCGCAGGCTGGGCCAGGCCCGGTTCGCGGTCCTCCTGGCCCTGCTCCCGGTGACGGCGGGCGTGATGGGCTTCCTGCTGCTGCGCCAGGTGCCGAGCCTGCCGGAGGCGCTGGGGACGCTGGCGGTGGTCGCCGGCGTGGCGCTACGGCGACGTGAGGCGCCTTCGCGGCCGTCCCCCGAGCCGCCGGGCTAGGTTGCCGGCATGCGCATCAAGCACCAGGTCGTCACGTTCGACGCGGCGGACCTCGCGGCCGAGAGCCGGTTCTGGGCGGGCGTCCTCGGCGGCGAGGTCGAGGAGGACGGCGACTGGCACATGGTGCTGGTGGACGGCGCCCCGCGGATCGGCGTCCAGCTGGCCCCGGACCACACGCCGCCGCAGTGGCCGGACGGCCCGGCGAAGCAGCAGGTGCACCTCGACCTGTGGGTCGAGGACTTCCCGGAGGCGCACGAGCAGGTCATGGCCCTGGGCGCCACGGTGCTGAAAGAGGCGGCGGGCAGCACGACCGGCGACGACTTCCAGGTGTACGCCGACCCGGCGGGCCACCCGTTCTGCCTCTGCTGGCCGGCGACCGCGCAGCCCGGCTTGGCCGAGTTGAGCTGAGCGGCTCGGCTGAGTTGGGCGGCTTGGCTTGGCTGAGCGGCTCAGCTTGGGTGAGTTGGGCGGCCTGGCTTGGCTGAGTTGCGCGGCTCGGCTTGGGTGAGTTGGGCGGCCTGGCTTGGCTGAGCGGCTCGGCTTGGGTGAGTTGGGCGGCCTGGCTTGGCTGAGTTGCGCGGCTCCGCCTGGGTGAGTTGTGGGGCTCGGCTTGGCTGGGCAGCGCGGCCTGGCTTGGCTGTGCGGCCTGCGTGGCTGCGCGGCCTGGCTGAGCACTCGCCCCGGCTGAACCGCTCGGCCGGGGTTGTCCACAGGCGGCCCGACATGTGGGTAACCGGCCCTCGTTCGCCGGGTTTCCGGCTTCTCGTCGGACACCCCCGATACGCTGGAAGCGGGGCCGACCCCCCGGAGAGGGTGGGGGCCGCCCTGGTGGGGGTGTGCCGGCGGGCCGCTCGGAAAGAGGTCTGCTCGGCGGTGCTGGTGGACGGCTCGCTCCGGTGGGGCCTCCTCTGCCGGGGAGCCGGATCGTGCTGGCCGTGGCCGTGGCGGGCCGGGATACTGGGGACGGCCCGGCCGGACGGGGTGTCGAGGAGGTCGTCGCCGCACGCCGGTGGCGCTACTGACGGGACTTTTGAGGGATCGATGTCTTCGGGGATCGACGGCGGGCAGCTCGACCTGTCCGGGGTGCGGTGGCTGCCGGGCGGGGCCCGGCTGGCCGCGGTGGCCCAGGCGGAGCTGCCGCAGAAGGACGGGCTGGCCGCGGCGTTCTGCGGCCTCGCGGCGCTGCGCGCGGCCGGGGTCGACGTGCCCGACCAGGACGCCGTCGCGGCGGCCGCGGGCACCGTGCGCGGGCCGGCGGTACGCCCGCCGGGCGAGCCGGGGCGGGCCGATTTCCGGTTGCCGCCGAGAGTCGTGCGTGATCCGGTCACGGCGGGCACCCGGGCTTCGGCGCTGGCGACGGCCGTGGGGGCGTTGTCCGGCGGCGCCCTGACGGCGGTACCGGCGACGGGGGAGTGGACCACCGGCTCGCTGTTCGACCTGCTGGCCGGGTTGTGGGACCTGCCGCGCGTCGCGGTGATCGCCCGGATCGACGGCGCGGAACTCGGAGCCGACGACACCCCGGAACGAGCGCTGCTCGACTACCTCGACACCGGCGTCCCGCCACTGTGGACGTCGCGCTGGCGCCCGCCCGGTGGCCACTTCGTGCTCCTGGCGGGCATCCGGATCGGCGCCGAGGGGACGCTGGTGTCCGTTGTGGACACTTACCCGTCCTTGGGGGACAACGGGATCCACGACCAGCCGGTGGAATGGCTCACCGCGGCGCTGGCCGGGCTGGGGGTCCTGCTGGTCGTCGACGCGGACCGCGCCGCGGTGGCCCGAGAGGCGGTCCGCGTGGCGAACCTCACTCCGTCGTTCTGGGACTGACCTCGGGATCACGGCCGGCGTTCTCCGGCGCGAAGCGGGAGTGACGGCGGCCGTAGGTGAAGTAGATGACCAGGCCGAGCGCCAGCCAGACCGCGAACCGGATCCACGTCAGCACGTTCAGGTTGAGCATCAGGTAGAAGCACGCCAGCGCCGCGACGATCGGGATCACCGGCGAGAACGGCACGGTGAACGGCCGGTCGAGGTCGGGCCGCCGGCGGCGCAGCACCGGGACGGCCACCGCGACGATGATCATCGCCGACAGCGCGCCGATGCTCACCATGTCGGCCAGCTCGGCGATCGGGATGAACGCGGCCAGCACCGCGATCAGCACCGCGCCGCCGATGGTCATCCGGTGCGGGGTGCCCCACTTCGGGTGCGCGGTGCCGAGCTTCTTGGGCAGCAGGCCGTCGCGGCCCATCGCGAAGCCGATCCGGCCGATCGTGACCAGCTCGACCATCATCACCGACGTGAGACCGGTCACCGCGCCGAGCGAGATCAGCGCGCCGACCCAGTGCTGGCCGACCTTGTCGAACGCGTCGGCCAGCGGCGCGCCGGTGTCGATGTCGGTGAACGGGATCATCCCGGTCAGGACGATCGAGACGCCGATGTAGAGCACCGCGCAGACGACCAGCGCGCCGAGGATGCCGACCCGCAGGTCCTTCTTCGGGTTCAGCGTCTCCTCGCCGAGGTTCGCGAGCGCTTCGAAGCCGGTGTAGGCGAAGAAGACCACGGCGGCGGCGGTGATCATGCCGGCGATGCCGTACACGGACTGCTCCAGCCCGAGCGCCGCCTGCACGATCGGCTGCTCCAGCACGCTCGACCCGCCCTCGGGCGGCTTGGCCGCCGGGATGAACGGCGTCAGGTTCGAGCCCTTGACGAAGAACAGGCCCACGCCGAGGACCAGGACGCAGACCGCGACCTTCACGCACACCAGCAGGTTCGTCAGCCAGGCCGACTCCTTGATCCCCATCACGGCGACCACGGTGAGCACCGCGATGATGAGGACGGCGCCGACGTTGACCTTCGCGTCCTCGCCGAACCACTCCGGCGACAGGCCGAGCAGGTTCGCCAGGTAGCCGGACCAGCCGCGGGCGACCACGGCGGCGCCGAGCGCGAACTCGAGCAGCAGGTCCCAGCCGATGATCCAGGCGAAGATCTCGCCGAGGGTGGCGAAGGCGTAGGTGTAGGCGCTGCCCGCCGTCGGGACGCTCGACGCGAGCTCGGCGTAACAGAGCGCCGCGAGCCCGGCGACGACGGCGCCGAGCACGAACGACAGCGTCACCGCCGGCCCGGCGTGCGTCTTCGCCTCGACGCCCGCGAGCGTGAAGATGCCGGTCCCGATGATGATCCCGATGCCGAACCCGATCAGGTCGCGCCCGCGCAACCGCCGCTTGAGCTCACCCGAGTCCTGGCGTTTCAGGACCTCGTCCACGTTCAACGTCCTCCGCACACCCATGAGGAGAAGTTAGAAGGTCACGAGCCGTTTCGCAGATCGGCCGGAATTCACCTTCGACGGCGTCGAGTGATGTCGGCTGGCGCAGATGGCGCGAACGGCCGGGCACCGGAATGCTGTGCCAGTGCCCCACGAGACGCCCGGCCCCGAGCTGCCCGACGAAGCCCGCAGTCCCCTGCACGAGCTCGCCGACGCCCACGGCGTCGCCACCCGGTACGAGAACTCGGACCAGGTGTGGGTGGCGGTGGACGACGACGTCGTCGTCGCCGTCCTGCGGCAGTTCGGCGTGGACGCGACCAGCGACGACGCGATCGGCGCGGCCCTGACCGCGGTGCGCGAAGCCCGGCCGGCGGGCGCGCTGCCGCCGACCGTCGTCGTCCAGGAGGGCACTACCAGGGCGCTCGGCGCGGACGCCGAGGTCGTGCTCGAGGACGGCACCCGCCGGCACGTCCGGGGCGAGCTGCCGGCGGACCTGCCGCTGGGCTGGCACCGGGTGGTCACCGCCGAGCAGGACGTCGTGCTGGCCGTGGTCCCGGCGAAGCTGCCCGCCGTCCACCCCGCCTGGGGCTGGATGCTGCAGCTCTACTCGCTGCACTCGGCGGGCTCCTGGGGCATCGGCGACTACGCCGACCTGGCGACGTTCGCGGCCCGCTCCGCCGCCGAACTCGACGCCGGTGTGCTGCTGGTCAACCCGGTCCAGGCCTTCAGCCCCGCGCACCCCGTCGAGCGCTCGCCCTACTCGCCGGCGAGCCGTCGCTTCGCCAACCCGATCTACCTGCGCGTCACCGCCACCGAGACCTTCACCGCGGCCGACGCGGCGACGCAGGAGGCCGTCCGCTCGCTGGCCCCGGACCGCGACGGCGAACTGATCGACTACGACGCCGTCTGGACGGCCAAGCGCGCCGCGCTCGAGCTGCTCTGGCCGCACCGCGTCGAAGAGCTGCCTGCGGACGACGACCTGCGGGGCTTCGCCGTCTTCTGCGCCCTCGCCGAGCGGCACGGCGCCGACTGGCGGGACTGGCCCGAGCCGCTGCACGACCCGGCCGGCCCCGAAGTCGCCGAAGCGCGCGAAGAGCTGAAGGACCGCGTCGGCTTCTACGTCTGGCTCCAGCACCTCTGCCGGGAGCAGCTGGCCGAGGCCCGCCGCGCCGCGCGCGAAGCCGGGATGACCGTCGGGATCGTGCACGACCTGCCGGTCGGCGTGCACCCCGGCGGGGCCGACACCTGGGCGGTGCGCGACGTCTTCGCCGCCGACGTCCGGGTCGGCGCGCCGCCGGACGCGTTCAACCAGCAGGGCCAGGACTGGAACCTTCCGCCGTGGCGGCCGGACAAGCTGGCCGAAGCCGGTTACGCGCCGTTTCGGGACGTCATCCGGGGCGTGCTGCGCTACGCCGACGGCATCCGCGTCGACCACATCGCCGGACTCTGGCGGCTGTGGTGGATCCCGCCGGGCGAGCCCGCGCACCGCGGCACGTACGTCCACTACGACGCCGAGGCGATGGTCGGCGTGCTGGCGCTCGAAGCGCACCGCGCCGGCGCGGTGGTCGTGGGGGAGGACCTCGGGACCGTCGAGGACGTCGTCACCGAGACCATGCACGAGCGCGGCATGCTGAGCTCGGCCGTCCTGTGGTTCGAACGCGACTGGGACACCCCCGGCCACCCGTTCACCGACCCGGCCGACTGGGACCCGGACGCGATGGCCAGCATCTCCACGCACGACCTGCCCACGGTCGCCGGCTGGCTGGCCGCCGAGCACGTCCGGGTCCGCGCCGAGCTGGGGCTGCTGGACCGCGGTGCCGAGGCCGAAAGCCGGGCCGCGGCGGACGAACGTGAAGCTTTGTTCGAACTCGTTGCACGCGAAGGGATCCCGGACGGCGACCCGGTCGTGGCGTTGCACACCCTGCTCGCGAAAGCCGCGTCACGGCTGGTGCTGACCTCGCCGGCCGACGTCGCGGGCCAGGTGCGGCAGCCGAATCTGCCGGGAACCGTCGACCAGTACCCTAACTGGCGGATTCCCCTTCCCGTCAGCGTCGACGGCTTCTTCACCGCGAGGGGAGTGCGCGCCGCGGTGGCGCCGCTGGCCGCGGCGCGTCCGTTGCCCGGGTAACGGGTATACGGCAGCGCACGACCCCCTGTGATGCGCGTCCGCGAGAGTGCGGACGCCCCGGCACCACCCGAAGCTCGAGGAGACACCAGTGCGGCCCTGGCCCGGAACGCCCTATCCGCTCGGCGCCACCTACGACGGAGTCGGGACGAACTTCGCCCTGTTCTCCGAAGTGGCCGAGCAGGTCGAACTGTGCCTGTTCGACGGCGACGGCAACGAGACCCGGCACGCGCTCGAAGAGGTCGACGGCTTCGTCCACCACGGTTACCTGCTCAACGTCGGCCCCGGCCAGCGTTACGGTTTCCGCGTGCACGGACCGTACGACCCGAGCCGCGGTCTGCGCTGCAACCCGAACAAGCTGCTGATCGACCCGTACGCCAAGGCCGTCTCGCACGGCGTGAAGTGGGACGAATCGCTGTTCGGCTACCAGTTCGACAACCCGGAGGAGCGCAACGACGCCGACTCGGCGGGGCGCGTGCCGTACTCGCTGGTGGCGAACCCGTTCTTCGACTGGGGCAACGACCGCCAGCCGCGGCGCCCCTACAACGAGACGGTCATCTACGAGGCGCACGTCAAGGGCATGACGGTGAATCACCCGTTCGTGCCGGAAGCGCTGCGTGGCACCTACGCCGGCATGGCCCACCCCGCCGTGGTCGAGCACCTGCAGAAGATCGGCGTCACCGCCGTGGAACTGCTGCCGGTGCACCAGTTCGTCTCCGACCACGGCCTGGAGGAGAAGGGCCTCACGAACTACTGGGGCTATAACACGATCGGGTTCTTCGCGCCGCACGACGCGTACGCCGCGATGCCCGGCGAGGGCGGCCAGGTCCAGGAGTTCAAGGGCATGGTCAAGGCCTTCCACGAGGCCGGCATCGAAGTGATCCTCGACGTGGTCTACAACCACACCGCGGAGGGCAACCACCTCGGGCCGACCCTGTCGATGCGCGGCATCGACAACGAGGCGTACTACCGGCTGGTCGAAGGCGAGCCGGAGTACTACATGGACTACACCGGCACCGGGAACTCGCTGAACGTCCGCAACCCGCACACGCTGCAGCTGATCATGGACTCGCTGCGGTACTGGGTGACCGAGATGCACGTCGACGGCTTCCGCTTCGACCTCGCTTCGGCGCTGGCGCGGGAGTTCTACGACGTCGACCGGCTGTCCACGTTCTTCGACCTGGTGCAGCAGGACCCGATCGTGAGCCAGGTGAAGCTGATCGCCGAGCCGTGGGACGTCGGCCCCGGTGGGTACCAGGTCGGCAACTTCCCTCCCCTGTGGACGGAGTGGAACGGGCAGTACCGCGACACCGTCCGCGACTTCTGGCGGGGTGAGCCCTCGACGCTCGGGGAGTTCGCGTCGCGGATCACCGGCTCGTCGGACCTCTACCAGGACGACGGCCGCCGCCCGTTCGCGTCGATCAACTTCGTCACCGCCCACGACGGCTTCACGCTGCGGGACCTGGTGTCCTACAACGAGAAGCACAACGAGGCCAACGGCGAGGACGGCCGCGACGGCGCCGACGACAACCGCTCGTGGAACTGCGGGGTGGAAGGCGAGACCGACGACGCGCAAGTGAACGAGCTGCGCATCCGCCAGCAGCGCAACATGCTCGCCACGATCCTCCTGTCGCAGGGCGTGCCGATGATCCTGCACGGCGACGAGATCGGCCGCACCCAGCAGGGCAACAACAACGTCTACTGCCAGGACTCCGAGATCGCCTGGATGGACTGGGAGCTGGCCAAGGAGAACGCCGGCCTGGTCCAGTTCGTCGGCGGGCTGACGGCGTTCCGGCACCGCCACCCCGTGTTCCGCCGCCGCCGCTTCTTCCAGGGCGGCCCGGTCGGCAAGGGCGACAAGCTCGGCGACATCGCCTGGTTCACCCCGGCCGGCGAGGAGATGACCGAGCAGAACTGGGACGACGGCTTCGGCAAGGCGGTCGTGGTCTTCCTCAACGGCAAGGCGATCCCCGACCTCGACCCGCGCGGCATGTCGGTCGAGGACGACTCGTTCCTGCTCGCCTTCAACGCGCACTACGAGGACATCGACGCGACGCTGCCGGGCAACGGCTACGGCCAGGCCTGGACGGTCGTCATCGACTCCGCGACCGGCGAGGTGGAGCCCACGGACGCGGAGCCCATCGAGGGCGGCGGCAAGCTCACGCTGCCCGCCCGGTCCCTGATCGTGCTGCAGCGGACGGAGACGGAATGACGGTGCCGGAGTCGACCTACCGGGTGCAGCTGCGCCCGGAGTTCACCTTCGCCGACGCCGCCGGGCTGACCGGCTACCTGCGTGACCTGGGCATCGGCGCGCTCTACGCGTCGCCGGTGCTGGACGCGACGCCGGGCTCGACCCACGGCTACGACGTCGTCGACCCGACCCGGGCGCGGCCCGAGCTGGGCGGCGAGGAGGCCCGCCGGGAGCTGGCCAAGCGGCTCAAGGAGGCCGGGCTCGGCCTGGTCGTCGACATCGTGCCCAACCACATGTCGGTCGAGACGCCGAAGGTGAACCGCTCGTGGTGGGACGTGCTCACGCACGGCCGCGACGCCGAGCACGCCGCCTTCTACGACGTCGACTGGGACCGCGGCCCGATCCTGCTGCCGGTCCTGGGTGACGACGACGCCGTGTCGGAACTGACCGTGGAAGGCGACGAGCTCGTCTACTACGACCACCGGTTCCCGATCGCGCCCGGCACCGGCGAGGGCACGCCGCAGGAGGTGCACGAGCGCCAGCACTACCGGCTGGTCGGCTGGCGGCGCGGCAACGCGGAGCTGACCTACCGGCGGTTCTTCGACATCACCAACCTGGCCGCGGTCCGTGTCGAGGACCCGGTGGTGTTCGCCGAGACGCACGGCGAGGTGCTGCGCTGGGTCGCCGACGGGGACGTCACCGGCCTGCGCGTCGACCACCCGGACGGCCTCGCCGACCCGGGTGGCTACTTCCGGCGGTTGCGGGAGAACGCGCCCGGCGCGTGGATCGTGGCGGAGAAGATCCTGCACCCGGGCGAGCCGCTGCCGCAGAGCTGGCCGGTCGACGGCACCACCGGCTACGACGCCCTGCGCGAGATCGCCGGGGTCTTCGTCGACCCGGCCGCCGAGCCCGCGTACACCGCGCTGGCGGACGAGCTCGGCGTCCGGACCGGCTACCACGACGTCGAGGCCGAGGCCCGCCGCCTGGTCACCGACCGGATCCTGGTCGCCGAGGTCCGGCGGATCGCGGCACTGCTGCGCCACGGGAACACCGAGGCCGCCCGGGAAGCCGTCGCCGAGACCATGGTGGCGTTCCCGGTCTACCGCTCCTACCTGCCCGAAGGCGAGCAGCACTGGGCGACGGCGATCGCCGCGGCCCGGGAAGCCCGGCCCGACCTGGGTGAAGCGCTGGACGCCCTCGACGCGCAGGTGCGCGCCGAACCTGATGGCGAGCTGGCCACGCGGATCCAGCAGACGTCCGGCATGGTCGTCGCGAAGGGCACCGAGGACACCACCTTCTACCGCTACACCCGCTTCGCCGCGCTCAACGAGGTCGGCGGCAACCCGGACCGGTTCGGCACCGGCGTCGAGGAGTTCCACCGCCTCGCCGCCGCCCGCGACGCCGGCTACCCGGCCGCGATGACGACGCTGACCACCCACGACACCAAGCGGTCCGAGGACACCCGGGCCCGCGCGTCGGTGCTGGCGGAGGTGCCCGGCGAGTTCGCCGACGCCGTCCGCCGCTGGACCGCGCGCCGGGGGATCGACGAGCCGTCGCTGAACCTGCTGGCCTGGCAGACGCTGGTGTCGACCTGGCCGATCGAGCCGCCCCGGCTGCGGGACTACCTCGACAAGGCGGCCAAGGAGGCCAAGCTCCGGACCAGCTGGACCGACCACGACGAGGAGTTCGAAAAGGACGTCGCGGCCTGGCCGGACGACGTCATGGGCGACGCCGAGCTGGCCGCGGACATCGCGGCGTTCGTCGGCCGGATCGAGGGCCCGGGCTGGAGCAACTCGCTCGGCCAGAAGCTGGTGCAGCTGACCGCGCCCGGCGTCCCGGACGTCTACCAGGGCACCGAGCTGTGGGACTTCTCGCTGGTCGACCCGGACAACCGCCGTCCGGTCGACTACCCGGCCCGCCGCGAGATCCTGGCCCGCGTCATCGACGGCGAACAGCCGGAGATCGACGCCTCGGGCGCGGCGAAGCTGCTCGTGACGCACAAGGCGCTGAAGCTGCGTCAGGAGCACCCCGCGCTGTTCCGCGGCTACCGGCCGCTGCGCGCCGAGGGCGTCGCCGCGGACCACGTGCTCGCCTACACCCGGGCCCCCGGTCTCGTGGTGGCGGTGACCCGGCTGCCGATCGGCCTCGCCGAGGCCGGCGGCTGGCGCGACACCGTGCTGCCGCTGCCCGACGGCGTCTGGACCGACGTCCTGACCGGCCGCGACGCGAGCCCGGACCTGGCCACCCTGTTCGGCCGCTACCCGGTGGCCCTGCTCGTGCGAGGAGACGCATGACGTTCACCGTGTGGGCCCCGTCGGCCGAGCGCGTCCGCGTCCGGGTCGACGCCGACGTGCACGAGATGACCCGCGGCGAAGGCGGCTGGTGGTCGGCCGAGGCCGACGGCATCAACTACGCCTTCCTGATCGGCGACTCCGACGAGCCGCTGCCGGACCCGCGCTCGCGGTGGCAGCCGCACGGCGTGCACCAGGAGTCGCGCGTCTACGACCACGCCGAGTTCGACTGGACCGACGACGCCTGGCACGGGCGGCAGCTCGCGGGCGGCGTCGTCTACGAGCTGCACATCGGCACGTTCACCCCCGGCGGCACCTTCGACGCCGCGATCGACCGGCTCGACCACCTGGTGGAGCTGGGCATCACGCACGTCGAGCTGCTGCCGGTGAACTCCTTCGACGGCACCGCCGGCTGGGGTTACGACGGCGTCCTCTGGGGCGCGGTCCACGAGCCCTACGGCGGCCCGGACGGCCTGAAGCGGTTCGTCGACGCCGCCCACGCGCGCGGCCTGGCCGTCGTGCTCGACGTCGTCTACAACCACCTCGGGCCGTCGGGGGCCTACCTCGACCGGTTCGGGCCGTACTTCGCCGGGCAGAACGACTGGGGACCCGGGCTCAACCTGGACGGGCCGGGCTCGGACGAGGTCCGCCGCTACGTCGTCGACAACGCGCTCGCGTGGCTGCGCGACTTCCACCTCGACGCGCTGCGCCTGGACGCCGTCCACGCGCTGCTCGACCGGCGGGCCGTCCACCTGCTCGAACAGCTCGCCGTCGAGGTCGAGACGCTGTCGACGGCGCTGAACCGGCCGCTGACGCTGATCGCCGAGTCCGACCTCAACGACCCGAAGCTGGTCACGCCCCGCGAGCGCGGCGGTTACGGCCTGCAGGCACAGTGGTCGGACGACTTCCACCACGCGATGCACGTCCGGCTGACCGGTGAGGACGAGGGCTACTACGCGGACTTCGCCGCGCCGGACGCGCTCCAGCGGGTGCTGCGCGACGTCTTCTTCCACGCCGGCACCTGGTCGTCGTTCCGCGAGCGGACCCACGGCCGGCCGGTGGACACCCGCAGCGTGCCCGGGCACCGCTTCCTCGCCTACCTGCAGGACCACGACCAGATCGGCAACCGCGCGGCCGGCGACCGGCTGTCCGCGACGGTGCCCGCGGGCCGGCTGGCCTGCGGCGCGGCCATCCTGTTCTGCTCGCCGTTCACGCCGATGGTGTTCATGGGGGAGGAGTGGGCGGCGAGCACGCCGTGGCAGTTCTTCGCCTCCTTCCCGGACCCGGAGCTGGCCGAGGCGGTCCGCACCGGACGCCGTCGCGAGTTCGCCCGGCACGGCTGGGGCGAGACCGACGTCCCCGACCCGATGGACCCGGCCACCGTCGAGCGCTCGAAGCTCGACTGGGCCGAGGCCGACCAGCCGGAGCACCGGGAGATGCTGGAGCTCTACCGCGCGCTGATCCGGCTGCGCCGCGAACGGCCCGAGCTGGCCGACCCGTGGACGCCGGACCTGCGGATCGACGCGGCGCCGGACGGGTCGTGGCTCGTGCTGCGCCGCGGCGACCTGCGGCTGGCGTGCAACTTCGGCCCGGGCGACGTCACGCTGCCGCTGGGGGCCACGAAGGAGCTGCTCGCCTGGGCACCGGCCACCCTGGACGGCGGCGCCGCGCACCTGCCGCCGGAGTCCTTCGTGCTGGCGTCCACAGCACCCTGAGAAGGTCCGTGAAGGCCTCCTTGAGGGACTCAGAGTCCCTCAAGGAGGCCTTCACGGACTTCGGCAGCAGGTGCCCCGAGCGCGGAATACCGCTGAATCCCGCCCTCGGTGCGGCGGACCGGGGGCGGCGTCTGGGACGATTCAGGAATGGCTACCCGACCCTCCGCCGATCACGTCCTCGCCGGACGCCCGTTCCCGCTCGGCGCCCACCCCGAGGCGGGCGGGGTCCGGTTCGCCATCACCTCCGCCGTCGCGGACGCCGTCGAGCTGTGCCTCATCGACGCCGACGGGTCGCAGCGGCGGATCGCGCTCACCGAGCGCACGTTCGGCGTCTGGCACGGCCTGGTGCCCGGGGTGACGCCGGGGCAGCGCTACGGCTACCGCGTCCACGGGCCATACGACCCGGCCCGCGGCCTGCGCTGCAACCCGAACAAGCTGCTGCTGGACCCGTACGCCCGGCAGATCACCGGCCAGCTCACCGACCTGACCGCCGCCCAGGGCTTCACCGGCGACCCGGACCGCGGCCCGATGTCCACAGTGGACTCGCTGGGCAGCGTGCCCCTCTCGGTCGTCACCTCGCCCGGCGGCCCGGACACCGGGGCGCACCCGGAGGTGCCGTTCGAGGAGGCGGTGATCTACGAGCTGCACGTCAAGGGGTTCACCCAGCAGCACCCGTTCATCCCCGAGGCGCTGCGCGGCACCTACCTCGGCCTGGCCCACCCGGTGGCCATCGAGTACCTGACCCGGCTCGGCGTCACGTCGGTGGAGCTGCTGCCGGTGCACTCGTTCCTCGACGAGCCGTCGCTGGTCCGCGGCGGCCGGCACAACTACTGGGGGTACTCGCCGCTCGGCTTCTTCGCGCCGCACGCGGCCTACGCCAGCGAGCCGGGGCACGAGGTCGAGGAGTTCCGGCTGATGGTGGCGGCGCTGCACGCGGCCGGCATCGAGGTGATCGTCGACGTCGTGTTCAACCACACCTGCGAGGGCGGGCCGGACGGGCCGACGCTGAGCTTCCGCGGGCTCAACGCGCCGGTGTACTACCTGCACACCGACCGCGGCCACATGGCCGACATCACCGGCTGCGGCAACACCCTGGAGGCCGGTTCGCCGACGGTGGTCCGGCTGGTGACCGACTCGCTGCGCTACTGGACGCAGGAGCTCGGCGTCGACGGTTTCCGGTTCGACCTGGCCAGCACGCTGGGCCGGCCGCGCGGGGGCGCGTTCGACGCCGCCTCGACGCTGCTCACCGCGATCACCACCGACCCGGTGCTCTCGCGCTGCAAGCTGATCGCCGAGCCGTGGGACGCGACCGGCGAGGGTTACCGCGTCGGCGGCTTCGGCGCCCAGTGGGCGGAGTGGAACGGCCGCTACCGCGACACCATCCGGGACTTCTGGCGCGGCGCGACCGGCGTCCGCGACCTCGCCTACCGGCTGGCCGGCTCGTCCGACCTCTACGACCACAACCTGCGCCGGCCGTGGCAGTCGATCAACTTCATCACCGCCCACGACGGCTTCACGCTGCGGGACCTGGTGTCCTACAACGACAAGCACAACGAGGCCAACGGCGAGGACAACCGCGACGGCACCAACGACAACCGCTCGTGGAACCACGGCGCGGAGGGCGAGACCGGCGACGCCGGGGTCCGCGAGCTGCGGACCCGACAGGCGCGCAACCTGTTCGCGACGCTGCTGCTGTCCACCGGCACCCCGATGCTCACCGCGGGCGACGAGTTCTGGCGCACCCAGCACGGCAACAACAACGCCTACTGCCTCGACGACGAGACGTCCTGGTTCGACTGGACCCCCGGCGATCCCGAGGCCGAGACGATGCTCGCGTTCGCCCGCCGCGTCGTGCGGCTGCGCGCGAACAGCCCGGCGCTGCGGCAGCCGGAGTTCTTCGAAGGCCGGACCACGCCGACCGGCAAGCCGGACCTGGTCTGGTTCCGCCCGGACGGCGAGGAGTTCGGCGAGAGCGACTGGTTCGCCGACCGCCGCACGCTGGGCATGTGGATCGACGGCTCGAACAGCCAGGCCCGCAACCGCGAGGGCGCGCTGGTCCCGGACCACTCGTGGCTGCTGTGGCTGCACGCGGGCGACGAGCCCACGGAGGTCGTCCTGCCGGGCCGCGAGTACGGCGAGACGTTCAAGCCGACCCTGGACACCAGCACCGGCGACGGCAGCCCGGGCAACCCCGGCCCGCTGGAACCGAAGAGCCGGGTGACGCTCCAGTCGCGCTCGCTGCTCCTCCTGCGCGCGCCGCGCCTGGCGGCGGAGCAGCCGGCCGAAAGCTACTGACGCGTACCCAGAGGGTCGGCTCGCGTACCTGGAGGGTCGGCTCGCGTACCTGGAAGGTCGGACGGTGAGCCGACTGCCTGGGTACGTGAGCCGACTGCCTGGGTACGTGAGCCGACTGCCTGGGTACGTGAGCCTTCGGGTACACCGCCGTCCGGTCGTAACCCGCCGGACATCCGCCGGGAACCTTTGCGCGGGAAGCGTTTCACTCGAACGAGTCTGGGTACAGAACAAGAGAGCCCTGCCTCGATCGTGCGTGATCGAGTCGGGCAGACTGACGACGCCTGAGTCCACACCCATAGATCGAGGGGCGTTGCCCATGACCGGCCGGCTCGGTATCGACGATGTCTCCCCCAGCGTGAGCTGCGGCCGGTATCCGGCCAAAGCCGTTGCGGGGGAACATATTCCCGTCACCGCGACGGTGTGGCGCGAAGGTCACGACGCCGTCGCGGCCACCGTCGCGTGGCGCGGCCCCGGCGACCGCCTGACGCGCCAGGCGCGGATGGTGCCGCGAGGCCCCGATCACCCCGACGAGTTCGCCGCGGTGATCGTCCCCGACGTCACCGGGCTCTGGACCTACCGCATCGACGCCTGGAGCGATCCCTGGGCGACGTGGGAACACGCCGTCGAGGTGAAGATCGCCGCGGGGCAGGGGCCCGAGGACCTGGCGAACGACCTCGAGAACGGCGCCCGGCTGCTGGAGCGCGTCTCCCGTCGCCCGGACCGCCGGGCCGAGAAAGCGCTGCTCACGGGCGCGGTCGTCGCGCTGCGCAACGACGAGCTGACCCTCGCCGAGCGCGTCGGGCCCGCGCTGTCGCCGGAGGTCCGCCAGCTCATGCACGAGTTCCCGGTGCGCGAGCTGATCACCAAGGGCAAGCCGTTCAAGCTCTGGGTCGACCGCAAGCGCGCCGCATACGGCTCCTGGTACGAGCTGTTCCCGCGCTCCACCGGCGGCCTCGACGCCGAGGGCAACGCCGTGCACGGCACGTTCACCACCGCCGCGGCCGCGCTCGACCGGGTCGCGAAGATGGGCTTCGACGTCGTCTACCTGCCGCCGGTCCACCCGATCGGCCGGGTGAACCGCAAGGGCCCCAACAACACCCTCGACGCCACCCCGGACGACGTCGGCTCGCCGTGGGCGATCGGCGCCGACGAGGGCGGGCACGACGCCATCCACCCGGACCTCGGCACCTTTGACGACTTCGACGCCTTCGTGGCGCGCTCGGAAGAGCTCGGCATGGAGGTGGCGCTCGACTTCGCGCTGCAGGCCGCACCCGATCACCCGTGGGTGCTCAAGCACCCGGAGTTCTTCACCACCCGGCCGGACGGGTCGATCGCCTACGCCGAGAACCCGCCCAAGAAGTACCAGGACATCTACCCGATCAACTTCGACAACGACCCCAAGGGCGTCTACGAAGAGATGCTGCGGGTCATGCTCGTGTGGGCCGAGCACGGGGTGAAGATCTTCCGGGTCGACAACCCGCACACCAAGCCGCCGGACTTCTGGGCCTGGCTGATCCAGTCGGTGAAGGACGCCCACCCGGACGTCCTGTTCCTGGCCGAGGCGTTCACCCGCCCGGCGCGGCTGTGGGGCCTGGCCCGGCTCGGTTTCACCCAGAGCTACACGTACTTCACCTGGCGGACCGGCAAGCAGGAGCTGATCGACTTCGCCGTGGACCTGCGGGACCACTGGAACGAAGGCCGGCCGAACCTGTTCGTCAACACCCCGGACATCCTCCACGAGTCGCTGCAGCGCGGCGGCCCGGGCATGTTCGCGCTGCGGGCCGCGCTGGCCGCGACGATCTCGCCGACGTGGGGCGTCTACTCGGGGTACGAGCTGTTCGAGCACGTCCCGGTCCGCGACGGCAGCGAGGAGTACCTGGACTCCGAGAAGTACCAGCTGCGCCCGCGCGACTTCGACCGCGCGCTCGCCGAAGGCCGGTCGCTGGAGCCGTGGATCGCGAAGCTCAACGCCGTCCGCCGCGCGCACCCGGCGCTGCAGCAGATGCGCACCCTGCACTTCCACCACGTCGACAACGACGCGCTGCTGGCCTACTCCAAACAGGACCCGGCCACCGGCGACACCGTGGTGACGGTCGTGACGCTCGACCCGTACGCGCCGCAGGAAGGCACGTTGTGGCTCGACACCGGGGCCCTCGGCTTCGAGGCGCACGAACGCCTGATCGCCCACGACGAGGTCACCGGTGACACCTGGGACTGGGGGCAGGCCAACTTCGTCCGGCTCGAACCGTGGCGGGCCGTGGCCCACGTGGTGTCGGTCCGGCGCCGGCTGGCCGGGTAGACGGGAAAACGCGGGACAGTGCGGGAAGTGCGGGACTTGAGGGACGAGGTGGAACACATGGCGGAGGAGACTCGCCCCGACGCGGCGCTCGGGCTCGAGGGCGTGCCGCACACCGGTGAGGCCATGACGGCCGACGGGATGCTGGTCGAACCCCAGGCCGAGGATTTCCGCTCGGCGCAGCAGGCGCCGAGCAACCCGGCGTGGTTCAAGGGCGCGGTGTTCTACGAGGTGCTGGTGCGCGCCTTCGCCGATTCGAACGGCGACGGCACCGGCGACTTGCGCGGCCTGGCCGGCCGGCTGGACTACCTGGCGTGGCTCGGCATCGACTGCTTGTGGCTGCCGCCGTTCTACGCGTCGCCGTTGCGCGACGGCGGGTACGACATCAGCGACTTCCGGGCCGTGCTGCCGGAGTTCGGCAGCGTCGAGGACTTCGTGTTCCTGCTGAACGAGGCGCACCGGCGCGGCATCCGCGTGATCACCGACCTGGTGCTCAACCACACGTCGGACGCGCACCCGTGGTTCCAGCAGTCGCGCCAGGATCCCGACGGCCCGTACGGCGACTACTACGTGTGGAGCGACGACGACTCCCGCTACGCCGACGCGCGGATCATCTTCGTCGACACCGAGTCGTCCAACTGGACCTACGACCCGGTGCGCGGCCAGTTCTACTGGCACCGGTTCTTCTCCCACCAGCCCGACCTGAACTTCGAGAACCCCGACGTCCAGAACGCCATGATCGACACCCTGCGGTTCTGGCTGGACCTGGGCATCGACGGCTTCCGCCTCGACGCCGTGCCGTACCTGTTCGAGCAGGAGGGCACCAACTGCGAGAACCTGCCGCGCACGCACGAGTTCCTCAAGCGCTGCCGCAAGGTCGTCGACGACGAGTACCCCGGCCGGATCCTGCTGGCCGAGGCGAACCAGTGGCCTTCGGACGTCGTCGAGTACTTCGGCGACCCGGCGGTCGGCGGCGACGAGTGCCACATGGCGTTCCACTTCCCGCTGATGCCGCGGATCTTCATGGCCGTGCGCCGCGAGTCGCGGTTCCCGATCTCGGAGATCCTGACCCAGACCCCGGAGATCCCGGCCGGCACCCAGTGGGGCATCTTCCTGCGCAACCACGACGAGCTGACCCTCGAGATGGTCACCGACGAAGAGCGCGACTACATGTACACGGAGTACGCCAAGGACCCGCGGATGAAGGCCAACATCGGCATCCGCCGCCGGCTGGCCCCGCTGCTGGACAACGACCGGAACCAGCAGGAGCTGTTCACGGCGATGCTGCTGTCCCTCCCGGGCTCGCCCGTTCTGTACTACGGTGACGAGATCGGCATGGGAGACAACATCTGGCTCGGCGACCGCGACGCGGTGCGCACACCCATGCAGTGGACCCCGGACCGCAACGCCGGGTTCTCCTCGTGCGACCCGGGCCGGATCTACCTCCCGGTGATCATGGACCCGGTCTACGGCTACCAGGGCCTGAACGTCGAAGCGCAGTCCAACAACGATTCCTCCCTGCTCAACTGGACCCGGCGGATGATCGAGGTGCGCAAGCAGCACCACGCCTTCGCCGAAGGGGAGTTCGTCGACCTCGGCGGCTCCAACCCGAGCGTGCTGGCCTACAAGCGCCAGTGGCGGCGCCCGGACGGCGGTGAGGACACGGTGCTCTGCGTGAACAACCTCTCCCGCTTCCCGCAGCCGGTGGAGCTGGACCTGTCCGCGCACCGCGGGTGCGTCCCGGTCGAACTGACCGGCGGCGTGCGCTTCCCGGGTATCGGGGAGCTGTCCTACCTGCTGACGCTGCCGGGGCACGGCTTCTACTGGTTCCAGCTGACGACCCCGGGAGACGAAGGCGAAGCGAGGTGAGTTCCGTGTCCGAGACCAGTGAGCTGGTCGACGCACTGACCGGCGATCTGGCCCGGTGGCTGCCGGCCCAGCGCTGGTTCGCCGGCAAGGACCGGCCGGTGACCGGTGTCCGGCCGCTCGGCGTGACCGAGCTGGTCGAAGGCGACCCGCAGCTGCTGCACCTGGTCATCGAGGTGATCCAGGGCGACCGCCACGAGCCCTACCAGCTGCTCGTCGGCCGCCGGACGCACCCACCGGAGATCGCGTCGGGCAGCTGGATCGTCGCCGGCGGCGACCTGAACGCCTACGAGGCGTCCGCGGACGCGGACCTGACCGGCGTGCTGCTGGACCTGATGGCGAGCGAGGGGCGCGTCGGCGCGCTCGGGTTCGGGCACGAGCCCGGCGTGGAGCTGGAGACCGGGCTGCGCGCCCGGCCGATCTCGTCCGAGCAGAGCAACACCTCGCTGGTCTACGGCGGCCAGTACATCCTCAAGCTGTTCCGCAAGCTGACCCCGGGCCAGAACAAGGACCTGCTGCTGCACCGCGCGCTGCAGAAGGTGGGCAGCAAGCACATCGCCGCGCCGCTCGGCTCGATCACCGGCGACCTGGACGGCGAGCCGACCACGGTCGGCATGCTCCAGCAGTTCATCCCGGACGCGGTCGACGGCTGGGCGATGGCCACCACCAGCGTCCGCGACCTGATGGCCGGCCCGGAGCGGCACGCCGAGGAGGTCGGCGGCGACTTCGCCGGCGAGGCCGAGCGGCTGGGCCGCGCGGTCGCCGAGGTGCACGCGGACCTGGCCGCGGCGCTCGACACCGAAGGCGTCGACGCCGACGAGCTGGACCGCACGATGAAGGCCATGATCGCGCGGCTGGACACCGTCGCCGGGCAGGTCCCGGAGCTGGCCGTGCACGCGCCGGCGTTGCGCGCGTCGTTCGAGACGCTCCGGACGCTGCCCGCCGACTCCGTGACGATGCAGTTCATCCACGGCGACCTGCACCTGGGCCAGGTGCTGCGGACGGTCACCGGCTGGCTGCTCATCGACTTCGAGGGCGAGCCCGCGGCCCCGGTCGAGGAGCGGCACGCGCTCAGGTCGCCGTTGCGCGACGTGGCGGGCATGCTGAGGTCGTTCGACTACGCGGCCCAGCAGATGCTGGTCGGGCAGCCGGACGACCCGGAGCTGGCCGAGCGGGCGCAGGAGTGGTCGGCCCGCAACCGCACGGCGTTCTGCGAGGGGTACGCCGCGATCGCGGCCGACCCGCGCGACCAGGGTGAGCTGCTGCGCGCGTTCGAACTGGACAAGGCGATCTACGAAGTGAGCTACGAGTACGCGAACCGGCCCGATTGGCTGGGCGTCCCGCTCGCCTCGATCGCCCGGATCATGCGGGGAGATGGGTGAGGAACGTGAACGCGGTACCGGAGAACCTGCCGGACGCGGCCCCGCCGGCCGCCGACATCGACCGGCTGCTGGCCGGGTCCCACCACGACCCGCACTCGGTGCTGGGCGTGCACGCCGTGGGCAAGGGGTTCGCGGCGCGGGCGCTGCTGCCCGGCGCCAAGGCCGTCGCGCTGAGCGTCGGCGAGCACCGGTACCCGATGGAGCCGGTGATCGACGCGCTGTTCGCCGTCGCCGTCCCGGAACACCCCGGTGATTACCGCCTGGAAATCGAGTACGACGGCCACAGCGTCACCGCGGACGACCCGTACCGCTGGCTGCCCACGGTCGGCGAGCTGGACCTGCACCTGATCGGCGAAGGCCGGCACGAGCGGCTCTGGGAGGCGCTCGGCGCGCACCTGCGCTCCTACGACACGCCCGGCGGCGTCGTCGAGGGCACGTCGTTCGCGGTCTGGGCGCCGAACGCCCGCGGCATCCGCGTGATCGGCGACTTCAACGGCTGGGACGGGCGCGGGCACGCGATGCGCTCGCTCGGCTCGTCCGGGATCTGGGAGCTGTTCGTGCCCGGCGTCGGGGCCGGCAGCTGCTACAAGTTCCGGATCCTCGGCGCCGACGGGAACTGGCAGGAGAAGGCCGACCCGATGGCGTTCGGCACCGAGCTGCCGCCCGCGACGGCGTCGGTCGTCACGCGCTCGTCCTACAGCTGGGAAGACGACGAGTGGGTCGCGCAGCGCGAGGCGACCCAGTGGGCCGCGGCGCCGATGAGCGTCTACGAGGTCCACCTCGGCTCGTGGCGCCCCGGGCTGAACTACCGCGAGCTGGCCGACCAGCTCGGCGACTACGTCATCGAGACGGGCTTCACGCACGTCGAGCTGCTGCCGGTGTCGGAGCACCCGTTCGGTGGTTCGTGGGGCTACCAGGTGACGTCGTACTACGCGCCGACGTCCCGCTTCGGCTCGCCCGACGACTTCCGCTACTTCGTCGACCGCCTGCACCAGCGGGGGATCGGCGTGCTCGTCGACTGGGTGCCCGCGCACTTCCCGAAGGACATCTGGGCGCTGGCGAAGTTCGACGGCACCGCGTTGTACGAGCACGCGGACCCGCGCCGCGGCGAGCAGCCCGACTGGGGCACGCTCGTGTTCGACTTCGGCCGCAACGAGGTCCGCAACTTCCTGGTCGCCAACGCGCTGTTCTGGATCGAGGAGTTCCACCTCGACGGCCTGCGCGTCGACGCGGTGGCGTCGATGCTCTACCTCGACTACTCCCGCAAGGAAGGGGAGTGGCTGCCGAACCAGTACGGCGGCCGGGAAAACCTGGACGCGGTGCGGTTCCTGCAGGAGCTGAACGCGACCGTCTACAAGCGACACCCGGGTGTGGTGATGGTGGCCGAGGAGTCGACCGCCTGGCCGGGCGTCACGCGCCCGACCCACCTGGGCGGCCTCGGCTTCGGGTTCAAGTGGAACATGGGGTGGATGCACGACACGCTCCGCTACCTGTCCCACGAGCCGATCCACCGCGCCTACCACCACAACGAGATGACGTTCTCGCTCGTGTACGCGTGGAGCGAGAACTTCGTCCTGCCGCTGTCGCACGACGAAGTGGTGCACGGCAAGGGATCCCTGTGGGGCCGGATGCCGGGCGACGCCTGGAACAAGGCGGCCGGGCTGCGCTCGCTGCTGGCGTTCATGTGGGCGCACCCGGGCAAGCAGCTGCTGTTCATGGGCGGCGAGTTCGGCCAGCCGTCCGAGTGGTCGGAGGAGCGGTCGCTCGACTGGCACCTCCTGGAGGAGCCGCTGCACCGCGGCGTCCAGGATCTGCTGCGGGCGCTGAACTCGGTGTACCGCTCGACCCCGGCGCTGTTCAGCCAGGACACCGCGCCGGAGGGCTTCGCCTGGATCGACGCCAACGACTCCGGCGGCAACGTGCTGAGCTTCCTGCGCATCGGCGCCGACGGTTCGCGGCTGGCGTGCGTCGCCAACTTCGCCGGCGTCCCGCACCACGACTACCGCGTCGGCCTGCCGTCCGCGGGTCGCTGGCGCGAGGTGGTCAACACCGACGCCGAAGCCTACGGCGGCTCGGGCGTCGGCAACCTGGGCCTCGTGGAGGCGACGGACTCACCGTGGCACGGCCAGCCGGCCTCGGCGATCCTCCAGCTGCCCCCGGCCGGAGTCCTCTGGCTCACCGAAGAGACACCCCCGGTGGTCCTCGACCTCCCGTAACGACCCCTCACCCGTGCTCGAAGGGTCGCCACGCGTGATCCGGAAGCCGACACACGTGATGGGAGGGTCGACACGGCCGCAGCGGCCGTGTCGACCCTTCAATCACGCGAGTCGACCGCCCCATCACGCGAGTCGGCGTTCCGATCACGCGAGGTGACCCGAAATGGGACCGCCGACCAGCGCGTTGCGGGCTTACCATGAGGGCATGACCGGCGCCGGAGGCGTCCTCGCGAATCTGATCCTGTTCGCCGTGGTCTGCATCGCTCCCACGGTGCTCTTCTGGTGCGCGCTGCGCCTCCCCGCCGTGGTGCGGCGGGTGCGGGAAAAGCGGCAGCCGGCGCCGCAGGGGCCGCCCATCGAACGGGTCGCCGCGGACCTGCGGCGGGTGCACCGGCTGCTTGTCGACTACCCGTCCGGGACTTCGGCCGCGCGGCGGTACGGGACCCGGCAGGCTTACGACGAGCTGCTCACCCAGGCTTGCCGGCAGATCGGCGTCCCGCACCGGCTCGCCGAGCTGCCCGAGGGCATGGACCGCGAGATCGAACGCCTGCGCGTCGAGCAGTCGCTGCGGGAGTGCGGCCTGGCCGTCCCCTGAGTTCGTACGGGACGTGTACCCCGGCATGCGACTCCTGATCGGCCCTGGTGACCCTCGACGCGGCAACGGGGAAGACGCCGACGACGACAAGACCGACGACTGGATCCGATGATCCGGCTGTCCTTTGTGGACGCCGATGGTCTCGGCTACCGGCACGTCCTGCTCGTGGAGCCGAAGTCGCTCGGCGACCGTCGGCCTCGGCAGCGACGGCAAGTACCACGCCGCCTACAACGACTACGCGATGCCGTTCGACACCGCCACCGGCCGTCCGAAGCCGGCCGCCGACGGGCTGGTGCACGAAAGAGGGGCTTCTTCACCGGTGTGGGGGATGCAGGGCGCGGTGTCGCGGGGCGGCTACTTCGTGCTCACCGGCGTCTGCCCGGGCAGGCGCCGGTGAACAGCCAGATCCTGTCCTACTGGCCGGCGCCGGGCGAGCTGTGGCTGCTCAACGAGCAGCTACGCGAACGCGTCACGGTGCACGTCCCGTGGACGGCACTCACCGGCCGGGCTTGAAACGGTGTCACAGCACGATCCCGGCGAGCCGTTCGACGTCGTCGATCTCGTCGGTGGCCGGGTTGAAGATCAGTTCGTCCGCGCCGAGGTCGGCGAACTCCTGCACCGCGGCCCGCACGGCTTCCGGCGTCGTGCGGACGTTGTCGACGACGACCTTGGCCAGCTCACCCATGTTGCTGTAGTAGTCGCCGACCTTCTCGCGGCCGGTGTCCGGCTCGCCGAGCGCGTAGTAGACGATCGCGACGAGTCGCGGGTCGCCCTCGCGGCCGCCCGCACGCCAGGCCGCGCGGGCCTTGCCGAAGGCGTCGGCGACCATCGCGGGCGGCATCGAGCCGCCGACGTAACCCTGACCCCACTTCGCCATGCGGGCCAGGGCGTTCGGCGCGAACCCGCCGAACAGCAACGGCACTTCGCGCGTGCCGGGCGGCACCGCGGGGTTGTCGCCGCCGCCGACCGGCTTGCCGGTCCACACGTTCCGGTAGACCTCGAGGTCGGCGTCGATCCGCTTGCCGAGCCCCTTCGGGCCGAGGCCGTCGGCGACGAAGTCGTCCGGCCGGCCGCCGATCCCGATGCCGAGGGTGAGGCGGCCGCCGGAGACGCCGTCGATCCCGGCGATCTCCTTCGCCAGCAACACGGGCGGCCACACGGTGCCGAGCAGGACGTTGCTGACCAAGCCGATCCGCGACGTGGCGCCGGCCGCGGCGGCCAGGGCGACGGTGTCCATCACGCCGGGGTAGGCGATCCGGCCGACCGTGCCGAGCGTCGAGAACCCGGCGGCCTCGGCGCGCGCGGCCCAGCCGGGAAGGAGGGCCGGGCGCATGTCCCGGACCTGGTTCGGCAATCCGATGCCGATCTGCAATGGAGGCTCCTCGAGAAGGGAAATGATCTCCACTCCACCATCCCGGAAACGAAAGAACCCCGCCACGATCGTGGCGGGGTTCTTTCGTTGGTACCGAAGGAAAATCAGTCCAGGTAGTCGCGCAGCACCTGGGACCGCGACGGGTGGCGCAGCTTCGACATCGTCTTCGACTCGATCTGCCGGATGCGCTCCCGGGTCACCCCGTACACCTGGCCGATCTCGTCGAGCGTGCGCGGCTGGCCGTCCGTGAGGCCGAAGCGCAGCCGGACGACGCCCGCCTCGCGCTCGGACAGCGTCTGCAGCACCGACTGGAGCTGGTCCTGCAGCAGCGTGAACGACACCGCGTCGACCGCGACGACCGCCTCGGAGTCTTCGATGAAGTCACCGAGCTGGGAGTCGCCCTCGTCGCCGATGGTCTGGTCGAGCGAGATCGGCTCACGCGCGTACTGCTGGATCTCCAGGACCTTCTCCGGGGAGATGTCCATTTCCTTGGCCAGCTCTTCCGGGGTCGGCTCGCGGCCGAGGTCCTGGAGCAGCTCACGCTGTATGCGGCCGAGCTTGTTGATGACCTCGACCATGTGCACCGGGATGCGGATGGTGCGGGCCTGGTCGGCCATCGCGCGGGTGATCGCCTGGCGGATCCACCACGTGGCGTACGTCGAGAACTTGTAGCCCTTGGTGTAGTCGAACTTCTCCACCGCGCGGATCAGGCCGAGGTTGCCCTCCTGGATGAGGTCCAGGAACGCCATGCCGCGGCCGGTGTAGCGCTTGGCCAGCGACACCACGAGCCGGAGGTTCGCCTCCAGGAGGTGGTTCTTGGCCCGCTCGCCGTCACGCACGATCCACTTGAGGTCGCGGCGCATCTGCGTGACGAGCTTTTCGCCCTCTTCTTCGGCGGTGCGCACCCGCTCGGCGGCGTAGAGCCCGGCCTCGATCCGCTTGGCGAGCTCCACCTCCTCCTCCGCGTTCAGGAGCGCGACCTTGCCGATCTGCTTGAGGTAGGCACGCACGGAGTCGGCCGACGCGGTGAGCTCGGCGTCCTTGCGCGCCTGGCGCAGGGCCTCCGACTCTTCCTCGTCCCAGACGAAGTCCGGGTTGTCGGAGCTCTTGGCCGCGGCCGCCTTGTCGGCGGCCGCGCCGCGACGACGCTGCGCCGGGGTCTCCTCGTCGGATTCCTCGTCGTCGTCGTCATCGGCGTCCGGCGTGTCGTTGACCGTCTCGTCGACGACGTCGACCTCGACTTCAACCTCTTCCAGGTCCGCCAAGTCGGGCGAGTCGAGCTCGCCTTCGATGCCCTCGGGACCGTCGGGCTCGCCGTCCTCGCCCTTGGTCCCGGGCTTCTTCGCCGGTGCCTTCTTGGCCGGAGCCTTTTTGGCAGTGGTGGTCTTGCGCGCCGCTGGCTTCGCCGTCCCGGTGGCTGCCTCTTCGGCCGGCTCGCCGGCTGCGGTCGCTGTCTTCGTCCCGCCTCGGGTTGCGGTTCTTGCGGCTGCCACTTACGCCCTTTCGCAGCGGTCGATCATGACGAGCAGCGGACTAGGAGCCACTGCTGCCTCACATTCGGGGAACACGCCTCGGCCTGCGGTTTTGGCCTCCGCAGCCGTGGGCCGTGTTCCATTGTAACGACGGTACGCGCATGCGTCGCGAAGCGATCACCCTCCGGCCCGCCGGAGGCGCCGGATCGGACCCGGTTCGCGGCCCCGATCCGGGCCTGCCTAGTGCTGGATGCCCTCGGCCGCGGCGGCCGCCGCGCCGACGATCCCGGCGTTGTTCTGCAGCGACGCCACCAGGACCGGCGTGCGGATGTCCAGCAGCGGCACCCATTTCTCGGCCTTCTTGCTGACCCCGCCGCCGACGATGAACAGATCCGGCCAGATCAGGTTCTCCAGCACGGTCAGATAACGGTGCACGCGCTTGGACCATTCGGGGTAGGTCAGGCCCTCGTTGTCCTTCACCGAGGCGGCGGCGCGCTTCTCCGCGTCGTGGCCGTCGATCTCCAGGTGACCGAACTCGGTGTTCGGGACGAGCTTGCCGTCCTGGAACACCGCGCTGCCGATGCCGGTGCCGAAGGTGAGCAGCGCCGTGACGCCGGTGCGCGCGACGGGATCGCCGAAGCGGATCTCGGCCATGCCGGCCGCGTCGGCGTCGTTGAGCATCGCGACCTGGTCGACGCCCACCCCGAGCCGCTTGGCGAACAGCGCGTCGGCGTCGGTGCCGATCCACTGCTTGTCGATGTTGGCCGCGGTGTGCGCGACACCCTTCTTCACCACCGCCGGCAGCGTCACGCCGACCGGGCCGTCCCAGCCGGCCTGGGTGACGATCTCCGCGACGACGTCCGCCACCGCCGACGGGGTGGACGGCTTGGGCGTCTCGATCCGGATCCGGTCGCCGATGAGCTGCCCCCGGTCCAGGTCGACCAACGCGCCCTTGATCCCGCTGCCGCCGATGTCGATGCCGAAACCTCGGCGGGTCGCCTCCACCACGGACGTGGTCCCTTCTCGCACGATTCAGAAGCCTGCCTCGGAGACTTTAACCGGATGTGGTGACATGACGGACGTGGGAGTTGACGAGTCGTTGCTGAAAAGCGTCGCGGTGCAGGTCGCGACGGAGGCCGCCGAGCTGGTCCGCGAGGCCTGGGCCGGGATGGCGGCGGGCCGGTCGGTCGCCGTGGACACCAAGTCCGCGGACACCGACGTGGTCACCGCCGTCGACCACGAGTCGGAGCGGCTCGTCCGCGCCCGGCTCGCCGAACTGCGGCCCGGCGAGCCGGTGCTGGGCGAGGAGGGCGGCGGGACCGCGGGCGACGACGGCGTCACGTGGGTCGTCGACCCGATCGACGGCACCGTCAACTTCCTCTACGGCCTGCCGTGGTTCGGGGTGTCCGTCGCCGCGCAGATCGGCGGGGTGTCGGTGGCCGGCGCCGTCGTCGAGCCGGCGAGCGGCCGCGTGTGGTCGGCCGCGCGCGGGCGGGGTGCGTGGCTCGACGGCCGCCGGCTGGGCGTCTCGGCGCCGTCGCGGCTGGAGCTGACGCTCGTCGGGACCGGGTTCGCGTACTCGGCGGAGCGGCGCTCGCGGCAGGCGCGGTTCGCGGCGGAACTGCTCGGGCGGGTGCGCGACATCCGCCGCAACGGGGCGGCGTCGCTCGACCTGTGCGCGGTCGCGGCGGGCTGGCTGGACGCCTACGTCGAGCACGGCCTGCACCGCTGGGACTGGGCCGCGGGCGCGCTGATCGCGGCGGAGGCGGGCGCGCGGGTCGTGCTGCCGGGCGCGGCGCCGGACCTCGGCGCGGACGCGACGTACGCGGCGGCGCCGTCGGTCGCGGAGGCGCTCCGGACGGCGCTGGGGGAGTGCGGGGCCGCGGACGTCTGAGACGGCCTCACGGCCTTCGTCCTGGTCCGGCTCAAGCGCCCCAAGGCGGCCTTGGGGCGCTCGGGGTGGGTCAGGGGGTCAGGGGCAGCGGGTCAGCACTGGACGTCGCGGGCCGAGGCCAGCAGCGTCTGGTCGATCACCGGGGCCTGGGCGCCCGCCGACTGCTCGTTGCCGCCGCCGCCCTGGTGGGTCTTGGACCAGTCCGCGAGCTGGGTGAGGACCTGGCGGGCCTCGGCGCGCGGGCGGATGTCGCCGAAGTTGCTGCCGGTGACGAGGTCGACGCTCGTGTCCTTGCGGTTGTCCTGGACCAGCTCGGCGCACGGCACCACGAGGGCGAGCGTGCGGGCCGCGGTGCGGCCGTTCTCGCCGAAGCGGATCTGGCCGCGGCACTTCGCCACGCGGTTCTCGTAGGCGGGGTCGTTGGCCGGCTCGCCGGTGTTGGTGAACCCGAGCTCGCGCAGCGCGGTCGTCGTGATGCTGCCCTGCCCGCGGGTGCTCGACGCGTTGAGGACCGTCACCGGGACCTTGTCCGGCGGGACCGGCGCGCGGTCGTCGAGGGCGTTGTGGGGGAGTGTGCTGAACGTGACACCCGGCGGCGGGCTGGCCGTGGGGTCGCACCGGACGGCCTCGTCGACGTCGCCCTTGCCGACCGCGGCGTTGATCCACACGATGATCGCGCCGAGCGCCAGCACGCCGATGACGATCAGCGCCGGCAGCGGCTTGTGCCTGCGGTACGGCCGCGCCGCACGGTCCCCGATGCCGTTCCCCGACGCCACCTGCCCGTCCCTTCCCGAACCCAGAACCCGACGGCAGCTCGTCGGCACCGTCGTGGCGGATCAGCCTAGGCGTTGCGACCCGCGTGCGCGGGTCCGGGTCACCCCGCCGGTTTCCCGGGCCCCGCAGGCTGTCCCGGGCCGCGCCCGGGCCTCGTCCCCGTGCGGCGATCGCACCACGCGGGGGTCGGCCGGGGCAAGCGGACACGGGCCCCTCGTGAAGTTCTCCACCCGGGGGCAACCCGAATGGACGACAACGCGTCTTACCTGCGGGTTCCCCCTGTCGGGTGACGGAATACCGGCAATGTCTGACTCGTTGCAGAACCCGCGAGGGCGTGAGCTACCCTTCCCGGGCTCCGGCCGCAGGACGAGGCCCAAAACGAGAGAGACCTCGGTCACTCCGGCCGTCGGGCACAAACAGCGGCCCTGGAACGTTGACCAGCGGCACGGCGGACTCGCGGGCGCACCCGGGGGTCCGGGAAAACGACTACACAAGCTGATCGCAGGGGTGAGGGACACATGGCTACCGACTACGACGCTCCGCGCCGCAGCGAAGCCGACGAGCTGGCCGAAGACTCGTTGGAGGAGCTCAAGGCCCGGCGGAACGAGAACCAGTCCGGCGTCGTCGACGTCGACGAGGACGCGACCGCCGAGAACTTCGAGCTGCCGGGTGCCGACCTCTCCGGGCTTTCCGGTGAGGACATGACCGTGAAGGTGGTGCCGAAGCAGGCGGACGAGTTCACCTGCTCCGTCTGCTTCCTGGTGCACCACCGCAGCAGGCTGGCCGAGGAGAGCGGTGGACGCCTGATCTGCCGCGACTGCGCCTGAGGCGCGGGAGCTCGGACCAGGGGTTCAGGGGACGAACAGACGCGACGGAGGGCCCTGAGGGATCAGGGGAGGGCTCGAAGCGCGCTGGGGACAAGGGGGCCGGCCGGCAGGCCGGCCCCCTTCCACGTCCGCGTGTCCCGGGCGCTCAGGCGCCCTTGAGCAGCTCGGCGACCTTGCCCGGGTGCCGGGTGCTGAACAGCCAGTACGGCGTCGGGTCCGCGGGGTCGGTGAGCCGGATCCGCACGGCCGGGCCGACCCAGCCGCGGTGCAGCACGTACGCCGCGGGGTCGCCGTCGCGCCCGAGCGCCTTGCGCTTGGCGTCCTTGTCGAAGATCTCCACCTCGCCGACGTAGCGCAGCGGCAGGTGGGCGTCGCCCACCCACAGCTCGGGCTCGTCGCCGCCGGTGACGCGGATCCGGGACTTGCCGAGCGACAGCAGCAGCGCCACCACGACCGGCAGCGCGATCACGTACGGCAGCCACGCCCGGATCCCGGGGTAGCCGAGGTCGATCTCGGCCGCCAAGAGGATCGCGCCCAGGACCGGCAGCGGCCAGCCCCACCACGGGACGTAGAGCCGCTCGGAGTGCCGGACTGCGGCGCTCGAGGCCGTCTTCGCTGATTCACCCACGAGTAGAGAGTAATCTCGCCGCCCGTGTCCAGCGTTCAGGTACTCCTCTCCCGGCTCGACCCGGATGTCCCGCTGCCCGCCTACGCCCGACCGGGCGACGCGGGCGCCGATCTCGTCACGACCTCGGATATCGTGCTCGAACCCGGGGAACGCGGGGTGGTCGGCACCGGCGTCGCGATCGCGCTCCCGCGGGGGTACGCGGGGTTCGTCCACCCCCGGTCGGGCTTGGCCGCCCGGGTCGGCCTCTCGGTGGTCAACACCCCGGGCACGATCGACGCGGGCTACCGGGGTGAGATCAAGGTCTGCCTGATCAACCACGACCCGGTGCACCCGGTGAAGCTCACGCGCGGCGACCGCATCGCCCAGCTGATCGTGCAGCGGGTCGAGCACGCGGAGTTCGTCGAGGTCGCCGAGCTCGACGCGACCGAACGGGGCGCCGGCGGCTACGGCTCCACCGGCGGACACGCCACACTGGGAGCAGACGCGCTCGCCGCGAGCGCCGGGGCTGGGGAAGGAACGGAGAAGTAGTGGGGATTTTCGGACGCAAGCGGCGGACCGAGGGCGGGTCCGCGGGACGGCACGCCGCGCCCGATGCCGACGACACGATCGAGGACGAGTCGTTCTCGGAGGACTCCGAGCTGTCGGACGTCTCCGACGGCCCGTTCGACGTCGCGGACTTCGAGGACGACGGCGTCCCGCGGATCGACCTCGGCTCGGTGAAGGTGCCGGTGCCCGACGGGTCGCAGGTCCAGGTCGAGATGGACCCGGAGACCGGCGGCGTGCGGGCCGTGCACGTCGTCACCGAGCAGGGCCAGATCACGGTCAGCGCGTACGCCGCGCCGCGCACCGGCGGGCTGTGGCGGGAGGTCAGCGCCGAGCTGGCCGACCAGCTGCGGGCCGACGGCGCCAAGGTCAACATCGGCCGCGGCGTGTGGGGCCTGGAGATCTCGGCCATCGTCGGCGACGTCTCGCTGCGCTTCGTCGGCATCGACCGGCCGCGCTGGATGCTGCGCGGCGTCATCGCCGGGCCGCAGTCGGAGGCCGCGGCGGCGGTGGAGGTGCTCCGGGACATCGTCCGGCGCACGATCGTCGACCGCGGTGACGCGCCGATGCCGGTCCGGACGCCGCTGACCATCACGCTCCCGGACGCGGTCGCCGAGCACATCGCCGCCCAGCAGCAGGGCTAGCCGCCCACTCGAAAGTCCGTGAAGGCCTCCTTGAGGGACTCAGAGTCCCTCAAGGAGGCCTTCACGGACTTTGGCACGCCCGGAGGAAGGCGAGCACGGTCGCGCGGCCCAGGGACTCGCGGTCGGCGCCCAGCGCGGCCAGCGTCGTCTCGCCGAGGGACGCGCGGGGCAGCGCCGCGGCCCACTCGGATGCGACTTTCGTCGGGTGTATCGGGTCGTCGGTGCACGTGCCGACGCCCGCCGGGACGTCCAGCCCCGCCAGCTCGGCCAGCGACGGTGACGGGCGGGCCGAAGCGACGCGCAGGCCCGCCGCCAGGCCGTCGCCGTGGCGGCGCCACGCGCGGTCGAGTTCCGCCCGCAGCCAGTCCGGGCTGCCGGCGGTGTGCGCCAGCGCGGCGTCGACCCCGGAACGGGCCACCAGATCCGCCGACAGCGTCGCGGCCTGCGATGCGGGTGCCAGGCCCGGATCGCCGTTCCAGGCCGGGAGCGCGGCCAGCAGGCCCCCGCAACGGCCCGGATTGCGCACGGCCCACTCGGCGGCCAGGTGGGCGCCGAACGAAATGCCGCCGACGAGCAGTTCGCCGTGTTCGTCCGCCAGCGCGTCGAGGATCTCCAGGTAGCCGTCGGCGAGCTCCGCCCCTGGTGGCGGGGGTGGGGTGAGCAGCGGGACGCCGAGGGCGCGCAGCGGACCGGCGAAGACCGCGCGGACGAACACCTCGTCGGAGCCGGTGCCGGGGAGCAGCACGGCGGCGGGAACCGGGATTACGGACGTCACGTTGCGATCTTTGCGCAAAGGCGTTTCCCTGACGGGGACCGCAGTACGCTGGAAACGTTCGGGCCGCAAAGACCAAGTCGGGGGCCCCGGAGCACAGGAGCACCTATGTCCGCCAAAGACGGCGGCTACTTCAGCCGGTTGGTTCGCAAGCTGACCAGCGACGTCGAGGATCTCGACGCCGACGAGATGTCGATGAGGTCGGACGCCGAAGGCGCGCAGCGCGCCTGCGACTGCCGCTCCGGCGAAGAGGTCACCGTGATGGGGAGACTCCGCAGCGTCGAGCTCTGCCCGACCAACGAAGCCGCCACCCTGGAGGCGGAGCTGTTCGACGGGACACAGGGCGTGACGCTAATCTGGCTCGGCCGCCGCCGGATCGCGGGCATCGAACCGGGCCGGACGATCAAGGTGCGGGGCCGGATGGCGACGCGTGACGGCCAGAAGGTGCTGTACAACCCCTATTACGAACTCCAGAGCCCAGTGAGTTGATCACCTATCGTGACTGATCCCGCCCCGAGCGAGAAGAAGACCGACGACTCCGGCGACTCCGATGAACCGCAGCCGACCCTGCTCGAGCAGATGGGCGGCGTGTCCGGCCTGATCTACTCGTCGCTGCCGGTGATCGTGTTCGTCCTGGCGAACTCTTTCTTCGGCCTGACCGCGGCCATCTGGACCTCGATCGGCAGCGCGGTGGCGATCACCGTGCTGCGGCTGGTGCGCAAGGAGCCGCTGCAGCCGGCGATCTCCGGCTTCTTCGGCGTCGCCATCGCGGCGTTCATCGCCTACCGCACCGGGTCCGCGAAGGGGTTCTTCCTCTTCGGGATCTACGCGAGCCTCGTCTACTGCGGCATCTTCGTGCTGTCGGTGGTGGTGCGCTACCCGATCGCGGGCGTCGTCTGGAACATGCTCAACGGCACCGGCCAGACGTGGCGCAAGGACAAGCCGTCCCGCTACGGCTATGACGTCGCCACACTGGCCATGGCGGCGATCTTCGCGGCCCGGTTCGTCGTGCAGCGGTGGCTCTACCAGGAGGACTACACCGGCTGGCTGGCCTTCGCGAAGATCGCCATGGGCTACCCGCTCTACGCGCTGGGCCTGCTGGTGGTCGTCTGGGCCGTGCGCCGGTCCGACAAGCGCCTCAAGGCGATGGCCGAGGACGAACCGGCGCCGGAGACCGACGCCGAGGTCGAAGCCCGGCTCCGCGAAAAGTACGCGGCCCCCGAGGCCTGAAGTTCCCCGAAGCCGTGAAGGCCTCCTTACCGGCCATAAGAGCCGGTAAGGAGGCCTTCACGGCTTTGTCAGTAGCCCAGGGCCGTGCGGATCTCCGGCTCGACGTCGGACGTCGCCACGAACAGCAGCTCGTCACCCGGCTCCAGGGGATCCTCCGGCTGCGGCACGATCACGCGGTCGCCGCGCAGGATGGTCACCAGCGCCGCGTCGCGGGGGAGCGCCAGCTCGCTCACCGGCTTCCCGGCCAGCGGCGTCTCCTCCGGGAGGGTGAGCTCGACGAGGTTCGCGTTGCTCTGCCGGAACGTCATCAGCCGGACGAGGTCGCCGACGCTGACCGCCTCTTCGACCATCGCCGCGAGCATCCGCGGGGTCGAGACCGCGACGTCGACGCCCCAGGCGTCGGTGAACAGCCACTCGTTGGCCGGGTTGTTCACCCGGGCCACGACGCGCTTCACCGCGAACTCGGTCTTCGCCAGCAGCGACACCACGAGGTTGGCCTTGTCGTCGCCGGTCGCGGCGATCACGACGTCGCACTGCTCGATCCCGGACTCCTCGAGGATCGACACCTCGCAGGCGTCACCGAGCACCCAGTCGGCCTGCTCGACGGTGTGCGGCTCGAACTGGTCGGCCTCCCGCTCGATGAGCATCACCTGGTGCCGGCCGTCGATCAGCTCGGCGGCGATCGAGCGGCCCACGGCGCCCGCACCGGCAATCGCGACCCTCATGCCTCGTCCTCCGGTTCGCGGTTGGCCACACTGCCCACGTCGCTGACGGTGCCGGAGCGCGCGGCCACCCACACGTCGTCGTCGGCCTGCAGCACGGTCCTGGGTTCCGGCAGCACGGCGGTGCCGAAGCGCATGATGAACGCCACCCGCGCGCCGCTCGCCTCCTGCAGGGACTTCACGGAGTGCCCGACCCAGCCCTCGTGCAGCGGCAGCTGCAGGATCGCGACGTTGCCCGACGGGTCCCGCCACGCCGACGCGACCCCGTCCGGCAGCAGGGTGCGCAGGAACCGGTCGGTCGTCCACGGCACGGTCGCCACCGTCGGGATGCCCAGCCGCTCGTAGACGGCCGCGCGCTTGTGGTCGTAGATCCGCGCCACGACGTGCTCGATGCCGAAGTTCTCGCGCGCGACCCGCGCCGAGATGATGTTGGAGTTGTCGCCGCTGGACACCGCGGCGAACGCGCCGGCCCGCTCGATCCCGGCTTCGATCAGCACCTTGCGGTCGAACCCGACCCCGACGACCTGCTGGCCGTGGAAGTCGCTGCCCAGCCTGCGGAACGCCTGCTGGTTCTTGTCGATGACGGCCACCTCGTGGCCGAGCCGCTCCAGCGCAGCGGCCAGGGACGCGCCTACCCGGCCGCATCCCATGATCACCACGTGCACGCCCTGCCTCCTCGTTCGGCGGTTACCCGTCCGTTGCTACCCCGACATGCCAGCGCCGAACCTACCGTGCACCCCGGCAGCTAGTCTTTCGTGGTGTCGAAGTTCCCGACCGTGCTGAAACGCCTGGTCCTCGGACGTCCGTTCCGCAGTGACAGGCTCGCTCACACGCTCCTCCCGAAGCGCATCGCGCTGCCCATCTTCGCGTCCGACGCGCTCTCGAGCGTGGCGTACGCGCCGGAAGAGATCTTCCTGACGCTGAGCGTCGCGGGTCTCTCCGCGTACGCGCTGGCGCCGTGGATCGGCATCATGGTCGCGCTGGTGATGCTCGTCGTCGTCGCGTCCTACCGGCAGAACGTGCACGCCTACCCGAGCGGCGGCGGTGACTACGAGGTCGCCAACACGAACCTGGGCGGCAAGTTCGGGCTGACCGTCGCGAGCGCGCTGCTCGTCGACTACGTGCTCACGGTCGCGGTGTCCACTTCGTCCGGTGTGGCCAACATCGGGTCCGCCGTCCCCTGGGTCGCCGAGCACAAGGTGCTGGCGTCCATCGTGATCGTCTCGGTGCTCACCGCGTTGAACCTGCGCGGCATCCGCGAATCCGGGAAAGCCTTCGCAATCCCGACGTACGGGTTCATCCTGGGCATTCTGGTCATGGTCGTCTGGGGGTTGTTCCAGGCGGCGACCGGCACCGAGATGAAGGCGGAGAGCGCCGGCTTCACGCTGACGGCCGAGGGGACCTTCGCCGGCGTCGCGTACGCGTTCCTCGTGCTGCGGGCGTTCTCCTCCGGCGCCGCGGCGCTGACCGGGGTCGAGGCGATCAGCAACGGCGTCCCGGCGTTCCAGAAACCCAAGTCGAAGAACGCGGCGACCACGCTGCTGATGATGGGCCTGCTCGCGGTCACCATGCTCGTCGGCATCATCACCCTGGCCACGATCACCGACGTCAAGTTCGCCGAGGACCCGGCCGAGCAGCTCGTCGGCGCGCCCGCGGGCTACCAGCAGAAGACGATCGTCGCGCAGATCGCGCACGCGGTGTTCGCCGACTTCCCGCCGGCGTTCTACTACATCTCCTTCTCCACCGGCATCATCCTGCTGCTGGCCGCGAACACCGCGTTCAACGGTTTCCCGGTGCTGGGCTCGATCCTCGCGCAGGACCGCTACCTGCCGCGGCAGCTGCACACCCGCGGCGACCGGCTCGCGTTCTCCAACGGGATCCTGTTCCTGTCGGCGTTCGCGCTGGTGCTGATCATCGCGTTCGACGCCGAGGTGACCCGGCTGATCCAGCTGTACATCGTCGGTGTGTTCGTGTCGTTCACGGTGAGCCAGGCCGGCATGATCCGGCACTGGAACCGGTTGCTGGCCAAGGAAACCGACCCCGGCGTGCGGCGGCGGATGCGGCGCTCGCAGACGGTCAACGCGGTCGGCCTCACCTGCACCGGCGTCGTGCTGGTGATCGTGCTGATCACGAAGTTCCTGCTGGGCGCGTGGATCGCGATCGCCGCGATGATCGCGATCTTCGTGCTGATGACGGCGATCCGGAAGCACTACGACCGCGTCGCCGACGAGCTGAAGGACCTGGGCGACACCCCGACCGTGCTGCCCTCGCGCAACCACGCGATCGTGCTGGTGTCCAAACTGCACCGTCCGACGCTGCGCGCGCTGGCCTACGCCAAGGCGATGCGCCCGGACGTCCTCGAAGCCGTCACGGTCAACGTGGACGACGCCGACACCCGGCGGCTGACCGCCGAGTGGGACGCGCACAACTTCAAGGTGCCGCTGAAGGTCGTCGAATCGCCCTACCGCGAGATCACGAAACCGGTGCTCGACTACGTGAAGCGCGTGCGCGGCGACAACCCGCGCAACGTCGTGACCGTGTTCATCCCGGAGTACGTGGTCGGCCACTGGTGGGAGCAGGTCCTGCACAACCAGAGCGCGTTGCGGCTCAAGGGCCGGCTGCTGTTCCAGTCCGGGGTGATCGTGGCGAGCGTGCCGTGGCAGCTGGAGTCCTCCGCCAAAGCGGCCGCGCGCGTCCGGAACGAACGGCCGGCCGCCGGCGACGTCCGGCGCGGATTCTCCCCCGGCGGCACCCCGCCCGTTCCCAAACCTGTCTCCCAACCCGTCTCCAAACCCGTCGCGAAACCCAAGGAGCCCGCTGAATGACGTCCTGGCAAGGCCGAGTCCTCGAGGTGGAGGTCGGTGCGGTCGCGCACGGCGGCCACTGTGTGGCCCGCGCCGACGGACGGGTGGTGTTCGTCCGGCACGCGCTGCCCGGGGAGCACGTGCGCGTCGAGGTCACCGAGGACAACGGCGGCTCGTTCTGCCGCGGCGACGCGGTCGAGGTGCTCAAGCCGTCGCCGGACCGGGTCACGCCACCGTGCCCGCTCGCGGCGCCCGGCGCGTGCGGCGGCTGCGACTGGCAGCACGCGTCGCCCGCGTACCAGCGTGAGCTGAAGGCCGCGGTGGTTTCCGAACAGCTGCAGCGGCTGGCCGGCATCGAGCGCGAGGTCGTCGTCGAAGCCCTCGAAGGCGGGCCGCTGGACTGGCGCAGCCGCGTCCGGCTGGTCGCCGGGCACGACGGGCGCGCGGGCCTGAGGGCCCACCACAGCCACCGCGTGGTGGCCCTGGAGGACTGCCCGATCGCGGTGCCGGGCGAGCTCGAAGACGTCCTCGCGCGGCGCTGGCGACCGGGTAGCGAGCTCGAAGTGACCAGCGACGGCGACGGCCGCACCCACGTCCGCGAGCTGTCGACGGTGCGGGGCAAGGTCCGCGCCCGGCAGCTCTCGGGCGGCGTGGCGGTGCAGCACGCCGCGGGCCGCGACTGGCGCCTCGACGCGCACGGTTTCTGGCAGGTCCACCCGGCGGCGGCGTCCACGCTCGCCGCGGTGGTGGCGGAGTGGGCGGAAGCGCCGGTCGGCGGCTCGGCCTGGGACCTTTACGCGGGGGTCGGGCTGTTCGCGTCGGTGCTGGCTTCGCAGGTCGGCGAATCCGGGCGGGTGCTGGCGATCGAGTCGGGCCGCCGCGCGGTCTCCGACGGCGAGCACAACCTCGCGGACCTGCCGCAGGTTTCGTGGCAGGCCGGGCGGGTGGAGGACGTGCTGTCCGCGGCGGAAAAGCCGGTCGACGTCGTCGTCCTGGACCCGCCCCGCAAGGGCGCCGGGAAGGCCGTGGTGGAGTCGATCGTGGCCGGCCAGCCGGACCGCATCGTGTACGTCGCCTGCGACCCGGCGGCCCTGGCCCGCGACCTCGCGACGTTCGTTTCGCACGGCTACGCGCTGACGGCGCTGCGGGTGTTCGACGCGTTCCCGATGACGCACCACGTGGAGTGCGTGGCGCTGCTGTCCTGAGTTTTGCCGGTGGTGGCCGTCACCCTGTCCCGGTGACCGATCTCGCTCTTTCGACCGGGCCGCGTCGATGGTGACCGGCCTGGTCACGGCGGTGGGTCAGTTGCCCGGGCACCGCGAACGCCGCCGCCAGGCCGGTCGCCGTCATCGCCACTCTCGAGGCCCGCAGCACCCACGCTCCGGCTCCCGCGGCTGGGCCGTTCGGTGGATCCCGATCGGGCGACAGCGGACGGGCTCAGCCGGCGAACCAGTGCTGCGGCGCCGGGCGCAGGTTCTGGTAGATGTGCTTGGTCTCGGTGTACTCGCCCAAGCCCGTCGGGCCCAGCTCGCGGCCGAACCCGGACTGCTTGTAGCCGCCCCACTCGGCCTGCGGCAGGTACGGGTGGAAGTCGTTGATCCACACCGTGCCGTGGCGCAGCCGGCCGGCCACGCGCTGCGCCCGCCCCGCGTCCTGCGTGAACACCGCGCCGGCCAGGCCGTAGTGGGTGTCGTTGGCGATGCGGACGGCGTCGTCCTCGTCGGTGAACGTCTCGACGGTCAGGACCGGCCCGAACGACTCGTCGACGACCGCCGACGAGCCCTGTTTCACCTGGTCCAGGATGGTCGGGAGGTAGTAGAAGCCGTCGGCCAGCGCCGGGTCGTCCGGCCGGCGGCCGCCCGTGCGCAGCACCGCGCCCTCGGCCAGCGCCGCCGCGACGTACCGCTCGATCTTGTCGCGGTGCGCCGCCGAGATCAGCGGCCCGGTCTCCGCACGGGAGTCGAACGGGCCGCCGAGGCGGATCCGATCGGCCCGGCGCACCAACTCGGCGACGAACTTGTCGTGCCACTCGCGCTGCACGATCAGCCGCGCGCCCGCCGAGCAGACCTGGCCGGAGTGCAGGAACACCGCGGTCAGCGCGTAGTCGACGGCCGTGTCGAAATCCGCGTCGGCGAAGACCACGTTCGGGTTCTTGCCGCCCAGCTCCAGGGCCACTTTCTTGACCGTCCCCGCGGCCGCCGCGGCGATCACCCTGCCGGTCGCCAGCCCGCCGGTGAACGACACCAGGTCGACGTCGGGGTGCTCGGCCAGCGGCGCGCCGACCTCGGCACCGGCGCCGAGTACCAGGTTCGCGACGCCGGGCGGCAGGCCCGCCTCGGTGAGCAGCTTCAGGAACAGGATCGACGTGTGCGGCGTCAGCTCGCTGGGCTTGAGCACGAACGTGTTGCCCGCGGCCAGCGCCGGCGCGATCTTCCACACGGTCTGCAACAGCGGGTAGTTCCACGGTGTGATCAGCCCGCAGACGCCGACCGGTTCGTGCACGATCCGGCTGAAGGCGTCCGGGTTGCCGGTGTCGACGACGCGGCCCGCGTCCTGGGCCGCGAGCTTGCCGAAGTACCGCAGGCAGGCGGCGATGTCGGCCATGTCGTAGCGGCTCTCGACCAGGCGCTTGCCGGTGTCGAGCGACTCGGCCCTGGCGAACGCCTCGGCGTCGCGGTCCAGCAGGTCGGCGGTGCGCAACAGCAGGTCACCGCGCAGGTGCGCGGGTGTACCGGGCCACGGGCCGGTGTCGAACGCGCGCCGCGCCGCGGCGATGGCGGCCTCGGTGTCCTTGGCGGTGCCCTCGGCGACCGTCGCGACCAGGGTGCCGTCGGCCGGGCAGCGGATCTCGCGACGTCCGCCGCCTGCCGCGTCCACCCAGTCGCCACCGATGAAGAAGTCCGCCATGTCACCCATTCTCGTGGCCACGCCGCGTGACCGCCACAGCAGCGCGGGGAGACGAGGTTCACCCCGCGTGATGACCCGTGATCGCGCTCCGCCTGTGACGCCGGACGCGGCGGGCGGTGGCGCGGTGGCGGGTCTCCGTAGACTGGCCGGAACGCGGGGTTTGTCGATCAGGTGAGGTGGAGACGAGTGACGATGCTGGAGTCCGTCAGCGGACCGGCGGACCTGAAGCGCATGAGTGTCGAGGACCTCGGCGAACTGGCGGCCGAGATCCGGGACTTCCTCGTCGACAAGGTCCGCCGGGCCGGCGGGCACCTGGGGCCGAACCTCGGCGTCGTCGAGCTGACGCTGGCCCTGCACCGCGCGTTCGATTCACCGCGCGACGCGATCGTCTGGGACGTCGGGCACCAGGCCTACGTGCACAAGATCGTCACCGGCCGGGCGGACGGCTTCGACAAGCTGCGCCAGACCGGCGGTGTCACCGGTTACCCGTCGCGCGCCGAGAGCGAGCACGACTGGGTGGAGAGCAGTCACGCCTCCTCGGCTCTGTCCTATGTAGACGGACTGGCGAAGGCGTTCGCGCTGGGCGACGACGAGCGGCACGCGGTCGCCGTCGTCGGCGACGGCGCGCTCACCGGCGGCATGTGCTGGGAGGCGCTCAACAACATCGCCGCGCACCGGGATCGCCCGGTCGTGATCGTCATCAACGACAACGGCCGGTCCTACTCGCCGACCATCGGCGGGCTCGCCGACCATCTCGCCGCGCTGCGCCTGCAACCCGGGTACGAGCGGCTCCTCGACGGCGGCCGCGAGCTGCTCAAGCACACCCCCGTCGTCGGCAAGCCGATCTACGCCGCCCTGCACGCGGCGAAGGCCGGTCTGAAGGACGCGCTGAGCCCGCAGGCGATGTTCTCCGACCTCGGCCTGAAGTACCTCGGCCCGGTCGACGGCCACGACTTCGCCGCGCTGGAGAAGGCGTTCCAGAGCGCGAAGGCGTTCGGCGGCGCGGTGATCGTGCACGTGGTCACCGAGAAGGGCCACGGGTACGCGCCCGCGGTGAACAACGAGCACGACCAGATGCACCAGACCGACCCGATCGACCCGGAGACCGGCCTGCCGCCGGTGAAGGGCCCCAGCTGGACCGGCGTGTTCGGCGACGAGCTGGCGAAGATCGGTGCCGACCGCGAGGACGTCGTCGCGATCACCGCGGCGATGCTGCGCTCGACCGGGCTGGACAAGTTCGCCGAGGCGTTCCCGGACCGCTGGTACGACGTCGGCATCGCCGAGCAGCACGCCGTCACCTCGGCCGCCGGCCTCGCGATGGGCGGGCTGCACCCGGTCGTCGCGATCTACTCGACGTTCCTCAACCGCGCGTTCGACCAGGTCCTGATGGACGTCGCGCTGCACCGCCTGCCGGTGACGCTGGTGCTGGACCGCGCCGGGATCACCGGGCCGGACGGGCCGAGTCACCACGGCATGTGGGACCTGTCGCTGCTGGGCATGGTGCCGGGCATGCGCGTCGCCGCCCCGCGCGACCCGGCCACACTGCGCGAGGAGCTGCGCGAAGCCGTCGCGATCAACGACGGCCCGACCGCGCTGCGCTTCTCCAAGGGCAAGGTCGGCACCGACGTCACGGCGGTCGAGCGCCTCGGCACGGTCGACGTGCTGCGCCGCCCGAAGGAAGGCGCCGACGTCCTGCTGGTCACGGTCGGCGCGTTCGCCACGTTGGGCTTGGCGGCCGCTGCGCGCTTGGCCGACCAGGGCATCGGCGTCACGGTGGTCGACCCGCGCTGGGTGCTGCCGGTGCCGGCGGAGCTGGTCGCGCTGGCCGAGCAGCACAAGCTGGTGGTGACGGTCGAGGACAGCGGCCGCCACGGCGGCTTCGGCTCGGCCCTGGCGGCGGTCTTCCGCGACGCGGAGTGCGACGTCCCGCTGCGCGACCTGGCGGTCCCGCAGACCTTCCACGACCTCGGCAGCCGCGACGAAGTGCTGACCCGCATCGGCCTCACCGCCCAGGACGTCGCCCGCCGGGTGACCGAATGGGCCTCGGACCGGATCGGCGCTCCCGCGGAGCGGTCCGCGAAGAGCGCCGACCGCAGCTGAATCAGGCTTCGGCGGGCACCGCGTCGCGCACCGGCGCGGTCGCCCGGCCGAAGACCTCCGCTGGCTCCGGGAACAGCTTCACCAGCAGCGGGTACGCGATCGCCGCCGTGCCCAGGGTCACCAGCAGGCTGATGTCGACGCCGCCGGCGATGTCGCGTAGCGGGCCCGCGATCATCGGCGTGTTCGCGCACAGCAGGCCCAGCGCCGTCGCCGGGATCCAGGCCACCATCGCGCGCCAGTTCACGCCGCGGGTGAACCAGTAGCGGCCGCCGCGACGGCCCTCGTTGAACACCTGCAGGTCGGCGACGTCGTAGAAACCGCGCCGCTGGACGAAGCCGATCATCATGATCACCATCCACGGTGACGTGCACAGCACGATCAGGGTGGCGAACGCGTTGATGCTCGACACCATGTCGAGCGCGAAGTTGCCGACGAAGATGAACACCACGCTGAGCGTGCCGATCAGCAGCGTCGCCTGGACTCGTGACAGCCGCGGGAAGATCGAGCTGAAGTCCAGGCCGGTGCCGTAGAGCGATGTCGTGCCGGTCGACAGGCCGCCGATCAGCGCCACCACGATCAGCGGGATCGCGTACCAGAGCGGGGAAATCGCCGTCAGGCCGGTGATGTAGTCGGCCGGGTCGGCGACCAGGGTCGCGGTCGCGATGCCGAAGCCGAACGGCAGCAGCGTCGCCACCTGCGCGAGGAACGGCGCCGCCAGCAGGGAGCGTTTGCTGTGGTGGGAAGGGATGTAGCGGGACCAGTCGCCGAGGAACGCGCCGAACGAGATCGGGTTGGCCAGGGCGGTGACCACCGCGAGGATGAACGTCGGCCCGAAGGTACCCAGCGCGTACGTGCCGGTGCCGCCGTGGCCCGGGTCGAACGTGCTGCCGTAGGCGAGGACGCCGAGCAGCATGATCGCCGTGCCCAGTACCACCGCGACCCGGTTGACCAGCAGCATGAACCGGTAGCCGTAGATGCAGACGACGAGCGTCGCGAGCGCGATGACGCCGTACGCGATCGCCCGCAGCGCGGCGCCGCCGTCGAAGCCGAAGAGCCGTTGCGCCGCCCCGGCGACGGCGTCGCCGCTGACCCAGACGGAGATCGCGAAGAACGTGATCGCGGTCAGCAGCGACAGGAACGAGCCGACGCACCGGCCGACGACGCCGAAGTGCGCGCCGGACGACACCGCGTTGTTCGTGCGGGTGCGCGGGCCGAACAACGCCATCGGGGCCAGCACGAGCCCGCCGAGCACCACGCCGATCGCCGTCGCCGCCAGCGCGGCCCGGAAGCTCAGGCCGTACGCGATCGGCAGCGTGCCGAGGATGATCGTGGCGAACGTGTTCGCGCCGCCGAACGCCATCCGGAACAGGTCACGCGGGCGCGAAGTCTGTTCCTCCGGCGGGATCGGCGCGATCCCGTGCTGCTCGACCTCGGTGATCCCGCCGCTCACGCGAACCGCGTCATCACGTGCTTGACGCGGGTGTACTCGGCGAAGGCGTAGGAGGAGAGGTCCTTGCCGTGCCCGGAGTGGCCGAACCCGCCGTGCGGCATCTCGGCGACCAGCGGGCCGTGCGTGTTGACCCACACGCAGCCGAAGTCCAGGTCGGCCGAGACGCGCGCGGCGACCGCGAGGTCCCGCGTCCAGACCGACGACGCCAGCCCGTACGGGACGCCGTTGGCCAGCGCGACCCCCTCGTCTTCGTCCGAAAAGGACTGGACGGTGACGACCGGCCCGAAGATCTCCTCCTGGACGATCTCGTCGTCCTGGCGCAGCCCCGAAATCACCGTGGGGGAGAAGTAGAACCCACGGTCGCCGTGCCGGACTCCGCCGGTCTCGACGCGGGCGTGCGACGGGAGCCGCTCGATCAGGCCCTGGACGCGGTCGAACTGCGCGCGGCTGTTGAGCGGCCCGAAGTCGACGCCCGGGGTCTGCGCGGCGGCGGTCTTGGTCAGCTCCGCGACGAAGTCGTCGTGGATCGAGGCGTGCACCAGCACCCGGCTGCCCGCGGTGCAGTCCTGCCCGGCGTTGTAGAACGCGGCGCCCACGATGCCTTCGGCCGTCGAGGCGAGGTCGACGTCGGGGAAGACCAGCAGCGGCGCGTTGCCGCCCAGCTCGAGGTGGGTGCGCTTGAGGTCGGCGGCCGCCACGGTGGCGACGTCGATGCCCGCCCGCGTCGACCCGGTGATCGAGACCAGAGCCGTGATCGGGTGCCTGACCAGGGCGCGGCCGGTGTCGCGATCGCCGGTCAGGACGGTGAAAGCGCCTTCGGGCAGGAACTCGGCGGCGACCTCGGCCAGCAGCACGGCGGTCGACGGGGTCGTCTCGGCCGGCTTGAGGACCACCGTGTTCCCGGCGGCCAGGGCCGGCGCGATCTTCCAGATCGCCATCATCAACGGGTAGTTCCACGGCGCGATCTGCGCGCAGACGCCGACCGGCTCGCGGCGGATCACCGACGTGTGACCCGGCGCGTACTCCCCGGCCGCGGTGCCTTCCAGGTGCCGCGCCGCCCCGGCGAAGAACCGCAGCGCGCTGACGCACTCCGGGATCTCCTCGTCCAGCACGACGGACCGGATCTTGCCGGTCTCCCGCACTTCCCGGTCGGCGAACTCCGCCGCGCGGGCCTCCAGGGCGTCGGCGATCTTCAGCAGCGCGAGCTGCCGCTGCGCCGGGGTGCTGCGCCGCCACACCGTGAACGCCCGCGCGGCCGATTCGAGCGCGGTGTCCACATCGGACTGATCGGCGATCGGGCTGGTGCTGAACACTTCGCCGGTCGCCGGGTCGGTCAGGTCGAGCGTCATGACTTCTCCAGGTGGGTCGGCTCGAACATCTTCAGCAGGGCGGGCAGGACCACGACGGACGGTCCTGGCGTGCGCAACGCCTCGGCGAGATCGGCGCCGACTGTGTCCAAAGTGGACAGCTTCGCGGAGACGCCGAACGACCGCGCCAGCGCCACGAAGTCCGGCCGGGCCAGCTCGGTGGCCGTCGACTGGCCGAAGGCGCCGGTGAGGTACTCGCGGAGGATGCCGTACCCGCCGTCGTCGACGATCAGCCACGTGACGTCCAGGCCGTGCTGGACGGCGGTGGCCAGCTCGGCGACGCCGTACATCGCGCCGCCGTCGCCGGACACGGCCAGCGTGGGCCCGCCGGTCGCCGCGGCGCCGCCGAGCGCGCCGGGCAGGCCGTAGCCCAGCCCGCCCGCACCCTGGGAGGTGTGGATCGGCGCGCCCTCGGGGTTCCACACCGACCAGGCCCAGTACGCGGCGATCGTCATGTCCCAGAACGTTTGCGTGCCGTCGGGGACGGCCGCGCGGACGTCGTCGACGAGCCGGCGTTCGACAGCCAGATCCTGACCGTCCAAACGCGACTCGACGCGCGCCAGAAGCCCGGAGACCGCCGCCTCGGCCCGGCCGTCCGAACGCCGCATCGGCACCCACTCCAGAAGGGCCTGCAGCGTGAGCCGGACATCGGCGTGGATGCCCAGGCCCGGGTAGTTCGACTCGAGCTTGCCCAGGTCGGCCTCGACCTGGATGACACGCCCGCGCGGCGCGAACTCGCGGTAGTTGCTGGACAGCTCGCCGAGCCCGGAGCCCAGCACCAGCAGGACGTCGGCGTCCGCCAGGAACTCCGTGCTGTGCCAGTCCTCCAGCCACGACTGCCCGGACAGCTCGTGGTCCCAGCCGAAGACCCCCTTGCCGCCGAAGGTGGACAGCACGGGCGCGCGCAACGCTTCGGCGAGTGCCGTCAGCTCGGCGTGGGCGCCGGACCGCAGCGCGCCGCCGCCGGCGAGGATGACCGGGTTCGCCGCCGCGGCCAGCAGGTCCGCCGCCGCGGTGACCAGCTCGGGCAGCGGCGCCAGGGGAGCGGGCGCGGCCGAGACCGACGTGATCGGCGGGACGCCGGCCGGGCCGAGCAGCACGTCCTGGGGGATCTCGACCCACACCGGGCCGTACGGCGCGGTCGACGCCGACGTCCAGGCCTCGCGCAGCGCGGTCGGGATCTGGCTCGCGCTGCGCACGACGTGCACCGACTTCACGACGCCCGCGAAGCTGGCCTGCTGGTCCGGCAGCTCGTGCAGGTACCCGTGCCGGCCGCCGCCGAGGCCGGCGACCGGGATCTGGCTGGAGATCCCGAGCACCGGCACCGACGCGGCGCGGGATTCCTGCAGGGAAGCCAACGTCAGCAACGCCCCGGGGCCGGTGGAGACCACGAGGGGCGTGACCGGGACCGGGCCGTCCGGGTTCGCCGCGAGCCGCGCGCGGGCGTGCCCGTCGGCGGCGAAGGCGAGATTGTTCTCGACGCGCGCACTGATCAGACGCAGGTCGTCGGCGCGCCGCAGGGCCTCGAACAGGCCGAGGGCGTGCTGGCCCGGCAGTCCGAATACCGTGTCGGCGCCCAAGGCGCGCAGCGTTTCGACGACGACGTCGCCGCCGATGCGTTCGGTGTCCGTCATGCGCTCTTCCCCAAGGTCAGCAGGCTCACCAGGTCGTAGGCGACGTGGGAGGCCGCGATGGCGGTGATCTCGGCGTGGTCGTAAGCGGGGGCCAATTCGACGACGTCGGCCCCGATCAGGTTGAGGTCACGCAGGCCGCGCAGGATCTCCAGCAGCTCGCGACTGGTCATCCCGCCGGCTTCGGGGGTGCCGGTGCCCGGCGCGTGGGCCGGGTCGAGGACGTCGATGTCGACGGAGACGTACAGCGGCCGGTCGCCGATCCGCTGCCGCAGCGCGTCCACGGTCTCGCCGACACCGCGGCGCATCACGTCGCCCGACGTCACGATGCCGAAGCCGAGCCGGCGGTCCTCTTCGAGGTCCCGCTTGCCGTACAGCGGCCCGCGCGTGCCGACGTGCGACAGCGCGCTCGTGTCGAGGATGCCCTCCTCCGACGCCCGCCGGAACGGGGTGCCGTGGGTGTACGGCTCGCCGAAGTAGGTGTCCCAGGTGTCGAGGTGCGCGTCGAAGTGCAGCAACGCCACGGGTCCGTGCTTCTTCGCCGCCGCCCGCAGCAACGGGAGGGCGATCGTGTGGTCGCCGCCGACGGTCACCAGCCGCGTCCCGTTCGCCTGCAGCGCCTCGGCTTCCTGCTGCAGTGTCTCGATCGCTTCGCCGATGTTGAACGGGTTGACGGCGATGTCGCCCGCGTCCACGACCTGCATCTCGGCGAACGGCGAGACGTCCAGCTCCGGGTGGTAGGGCCGCAGCAGCCGGCTCGCCTCGCGGACGGCGGCCGGGCCGAACCGCGCGCCGGGCCGGTAGGACACCCCGGAGTCGAAGGGCACCCCGACGACGGCGACGTCGGCGTGCGGGACCTGGTCGATCCGCGGCAGCCGCGCGAAGGTGGCGAAGCCGGCGAACCGGGGGATCCGCGACGAGTCGAGGGGGCCGATGTTAGGCACTGCTGGGCTCCTGTTCCGGGATCGGCGTGGGGGTGTCTCCGCCGTTCAGGCGGGAGGTCCACACGGCGAGGATCGAGTCGGACGTGCGGGGTGTGGCGAAGCTGACGGCCAGGTAGACCAGCAGGCTCGCGCCCAGACCCCAGTAGATCGGGGTGTTGGCCTCGACGCCGTCGATGATCATGAACGTCACCACGGACACCGTGCCGGCGATCATCGAGGCGTACGCGCCCTGGCGGGTGCCGCGCTTCCAGAACAGCGCGCCGACGATCGCCACCAGCAGGCCGCCGACCAGGATGTCGTAGGCGATGGTGAGCGCGTTGACGACGTCGTCGACGATCATCGCGATGCCGATCGCGACCAGGCCGAGCACGAGCGTGGTGATCCGGTTGCGGCGCACTTCGCCGGTTTCGCTGTTCTTCAGGCCCAGCTTGGTCAGCAGGTCGGACGTCGTGGTGGTGGCGCAGGCGATCAGCGCGCCGCTGGCGGTCGACATCATCGCCGAGAGCGCGGCGGCCAGCACCAGCCCGCGGACGCCGGTCGGGAGCAAGCGCTCGACGATCGTCGCGAAGGCGTCCTGCGCGCTGCCGAGGTCCGGGTAGAGCGCGTGGGCGGCCATCCCGATCAGCGCGCCGGCGACGCCGTAGACCAGGCAGTAGACGCCGGAGGTGATGCCGCCGGACGTCGCGATCGCGGGCGTGCGGGCGGTGAACACGCGCTGCCAGATGTCCTGGCCGATCAGCAGGCCGAAGGTGTAGATCACGAAGTACGTGACGATCGTGTCCGTGCCGATCGAGGTGAAGCTGAAGAAGCTCGCGTCGAGCTTCTCGCTCATCCCGCTGAAGCCGCCGGCGGAGCTGATCGCGACCGGCAGCAGGATCGCCAGGATGCCGATGGTCTTGATGACGAACTGGGCGATGTCGGTGAGCGTGATCGACCACATGCCGCCGAGCACCGAGTAGAGCACCACGATCGCGCCGCCGATGGCGATGCCGGCCCAGTTCGGCAGGTCGAACAGCACCTTGAAGATGGTGGCGAACGCCAGCGTCGAGGTCACCGTGAGCATCAGGGTGTAACCCCACATCACGATGCCGGACACGGCGCTGGTGTTGCCGCCGTAGCGCAGGTCGAGCATCTCGCCGACGGTGTAGACCTTGAGCCGCACCAGCCGGCGCGCGAACACCGCGTGCAGCACCAGGATGCCGACGCCGATGGTGAGCACCAGCCAGGCGCCGGAGATGCCGTAGGTGTAGCCGAGCTTCACGCCGCCGACGGTGGACGCGCCGCCGAGCACGACGGCCGACATCGTGCCGGAGTACATGAACCAGCCCAGCCGCCGCCCGGCGACGAGGTAGTCGGACTTCGTCTTCGCGAGCCGGAGGCCGTACCAGCCGACCCCGAGCATCCCCGCGATGTAGAGCGCGATCACCACGTAGTCCCCGGTCACGGTGGTCCTCCTTACCTCTTCGGTGGTGTTCGGGTCACCGTAGGTTCGCGGGCCACCCCTCCGGCATGGGATGATCCATCCTTCGCTTGCTCTAATTGAGGACGTAATGACCCAGAACGCGGATCCGTGGTCCACCGAAGTGAATGTCCCGTTACGGGACGTCGTCGGCAACCGGGAGCTCGCGCTCGACGTCGTCCCCGAGACGCTGCGGCCGGGAGCGCTCGACGCCCCGGTGCGCTGGGCGCACGTCAGCGAGCTGCGCGACCCCGCGCCGTACCTGATCGGCGAGGAGCTGATCCTCACCGCCGGGGTGAACCTGCCCGAGGACGTCGACCGGTACGTGCGCGGTCTGCGCGAAGCCGGCGTGACGGCCCTCGGCTTCGGGCTCACCCCGACGGTCTCGGAGACACTGCCGGAACCGCTGCGCCGGGCCTGTGCGCGGCACGGGCTGCCGCTGCTGGTGGTGCCACCGCGGACGCCGTTCCTGGCGATCAACCGGGCCGTCTCGGTCGCGCTGACCGAGGCGGGCCAGCGGGAGCAACGGCGGATCACCGCGGCCCGGGAGGCGTTGACACGGGCCGCCGGCGGCGGGCTCGGCGAGCTGACGGAAGCGCTTGCGGACCGGCTGCGCTCCTGGGTCGCGCTGGTCGGCGCCGGGGACGTGCTGGCCTCGGCCCACGACGCGCCCACGCCATTGCCACCCGAGGTGCGCGAGCTGGTCGCCACCGTGCGGTCCGGCAGCGGGATCCGCAGCGCGACGACCGAGCTGGCCGGCGGCGAGGTCGTCGTGGTCCAGCCGGTGTACCCGCAGGCGACGGCGTCGCACCTGGTGGTCACCGGCCGCACCCGCCGGTTCGACAGCGCCGACCGCGCGATCCTCGCCGTCGGCGCGGCCTTGCTCGGCCTGGTCGGGCGCGCCGGTTCCGACGCGGCCGAGCTGGGCGCGGCGGCCACCGGGCTGCTGCTCGGACAAGCGTCGGCCGAAGGCGTCGCGCGGGCGGTGCTGGGGTCCGGCACCTGCCGGCTGGTCGCCGGGGCGCCGTACCGCCGCGGACCCGGCGAGGTGGCCCTGCGTCCCGACTGGTTGCGCGCGCGGCTGGACACGCCACTGGTCGAGGTTCGGCCCGGCCCGCGGTTCGTCGCGATCACCGGCCCTTCGCCGGGTGACCTGGAGGACCTGCGTGCGCACGGCTGGCTCGCGGCGGCCGGCTCCCCGGTCCCGGCCGAGCGCTTGGCCGACGCCGTCGCCGAGGTGGACCTGCTGCTGGAGCGGGCGGTGGCCCTCGGCCGTCCGGTGCTGGCCGGCCGCGGCCCGCTCGACTTCGACGCGCTGGTGGCGCCGGGCGCGTCCCGGGAGTTCGCGGCCCGGGCCCTGCAGCCGCTGCTGACCCTGGACCGGGCGGGGGACCGGGAACTGGTGCCGACGTTGCGCACGTGGCTGGCCCACCACGGCGGCTGGGAGGCGACCGCGACGGCCCTGGGCGTGCACCGCAACAGCGTCCGGCACCGGATCGCGCAGGCGGAGCGCGCGCTCGACGTGGACCTGGCGGACCCGGAGACCCGGATGCGGCTGTGGTTCGCGCTGCGCTGGGCCACACCGGACACACATAGTCCTTAAAGGGCACTCTCAGGAAAATATGGGATTGTGGTCCGGTGCGAGTTTTGGTAGTCGAGGACGAAGAACCCCTGGCCGACGCGATCGCCCGTGGCCTGCGCCGCGAAGGCATGGCGGTGGACGTCGCGCTCACGGGCGACGACGGTCACGAGAAGGCCGCCGTCACGCGGTACGACGTCGTGTTGCTGGACCGGGACCTGCCCGGGATGTCCGGTGACGAGCTGTGCCGCGAGATCGTCGCGTCCGGCGAGCTGACGCGGGTGCTGATGCTGACCGCGAGCAGTTCGGTGTCGGACCGGGTCGAGGGGCTGTCGCTCGGCGCCGACGACTACCTCGCGAAACCGTTCGCCTTCCCCGAGCTGGTCGCCCGGGTCCGGGCCCTGGGCCGCCGGGCCACGCCGGCCGCGCCGCCGCTGCTGACGGCCGGGGACGTCGAGCTGGACCCGGCGAAGCGCACCGTGCGCCGCGCCAGCGGGCCGGTCGAGCTGACCCGCAAGGAATTCGGCGTCCTCGAGGTGCTGCTCTCGGCCGCCGGTTCGGTCGTCAGCAGCGAAGAGCTGCTCGAACGGGTCTGGGACGAGAACGCCGACCCGTTCACCACGACCGTCCGGGTCACCGTCATGACGCTGCGCAAGAAGCTCGGCGAGCCGGGGATCATCGAGACCGTCGTCGGCTCCGGGTACCGGGTGCCGGAGCCCGGCACGCCGCGCGCGTGAACCTGCCGGGCACCCGCAGCCTCCGCGCCCGGATCACCCTGCTGGCGACCGTGCTGGTCGCCGCCGTCAGCCTGCTGCTGCTCTGGCTGGCCTGGACGCTGGTGCGGGACTCGCTCGACGCGGTCCCGCAGATGCCGCCGGGCAGCACCGTGGTCGTCGACGGCGTCCAGGTGGACGCCTCGACGCTCGCGGAGCACCTGCGCGTGCACGCCCGCAACCGGATGCTGCTGTTCGGCTCGATCTCGTTCCTGCTGGTGGTGGCGGCCGCGGCGATCCTCGCCTGGACGTTCACCTCCCGCGTGCTGCTCCCGCTGCGCGAGATCACCGGCACGGCACGGCGGCTGTCGATCGAGTCGATGGGGGAGCGGATCGGCGAGGTCCGCCCGCGCGACGAGCTGGCCGAGCTGGCCGGCACGTTCGACGACATGCTCGACCGGCTGCAGGCCGCGTTCGACGCGCAGCGGCACTTCGTCGCGAACGCGAGCCACGAGCTCCGGACGCCGTTGTCGGTGATCCGCACGGAACTGGACGTCACGCTCGCCGACGAAGACGCCGACGTGGCCGAGCTGCGCCGGATGGGCGGGGTGGTCCGCGACGCGACCGAACGCGCCGGCCTGCTCGTGAACTCGTTGCTGCTGCTGGCCCGCACGGACGGCGCGGGCCTCGGGGTCCGCGAGCCGGTGGACCTGGCGGTGGTCGTCGACCGGGCCTGGCGCTCGGCCCGCGTCGAGGCCGAGCAGCGCGGGATCCGGGCCGCGTTCACGATGGCGCCGGCGCCTACGTTCGGCGATCCCGCGCTGCTGGAACGGATCGCGGGCAACCTGCTGGAGAACGCCGTCCGCCACAACGTCGACAACGGCTGGCTGGACGTTGTGACCCAGCCGGGCCCGCAGTGGTCGGTGCTGCGCGTCCGCTCGTCGGGCGGTCTCGTGGACCCGGCCGTGGTGCCGGAACTGTTCGAGCCGTTCCGCCGTGCGGGCGTGGCCCGCACGGCCCGCTTCGGCGCGGGCCTGGGGTTGTCGATCGTCCGCGCGGCGGTCCACGCCCACGGCGGCAGCGTGACGGCGGAGCCGATCGTCGGCGGCGGGCTCGCGGTGACGGTGCACCTGCCGGTCGGCTAGCGGTCAGCCCGTCGCCACCGGATCCTTGTTGTCGCAGGCAGTTCGCTGCACGTGAGCACCCGCCCGCACCTCGGCAGTCGCTCTTCACGCTGCGCCGTGCCGGTGAACGGACCGTGTCCGGCGGCCGAAGACGGCCGGGGTGTGCTGTGATCCTCGGTGTGGTGGAGAAACCGAGGTCGCTGGTCCGGATCGTGGTCCCGGTCGTCGCGGCGGCCCTGGGCGCCGGAGTGGGGCTCGCGTTCTTCGTCGCGGCACTGCTGCGGCCGCCCGATCTGCCGGTGGACACAAACCCCGTTCCGCTGGCCGGGCACAACCTGTGCGCGTCGGTCGCGGTGTACTTCCGGACCGACGCGGAGATGCGCACGGCCGCGGACACCTTCCACGACGACCCGAAGGCGCGGCGGGTGTTCGTCCAGACCAAAGCGGAGGCGTTCGCCCGGTTCAAGGACGTCTTCAAGGACCAGCCCGAGTTGCTGCAGGCGACCCAGCCCGACGCGTTGCCCGCGTCGGTGTCGCTGCTCGCGGTTCCGGGCACGGACCTGGACGCCTGGGCGCGGGAGCTGCACGCCCGCATCACGAACGCCGATCAGGTGCAGGTCAACGACCTGAACGCGGCGGCGGCGCAGCTGAAAGTCACCGCGCCGCCGCCGAAGTGCCCTCGCGAGGGCGAATACTGATCCGTCAGGAAGCCGGGACCGACGCGACGCCCGGGGCGAGGAACGGCTTGCCGTTCACGCGCTCGGACACACCGGAGCGGTCCAGGTACGGCGTGATGCCGCCGTTCCAGAACGGCCAGCCGGCGCCGAGGATCAGGCACAGGTCGATGTCCTGCGCCTCGGCGACCACGCCCTCGTCGAGCATGATCCGGATCTCCTCGGCGATGGCCGAGAGCGCGCGCTCACGCACCTGCTCCGAGGTGGACGGCTTGTCGCCCTGCGTCCACAGCTCGACGACCTCGGGGTCGGGCGACTGGTTGCCCTTGTCGTCCCAGACCCAGACGCCCTTCTTGCCCGCCTTGACGAACTTGGCGAGGTTGTCGCTGACCGTGAACCGGTCCGGGAACGCCTCGTGCAGCGTCTCGCCGACGTGCAGCGCGATGGCCGGGCCGACGAGCTGCATCAGCGTCAGCGGCGACATCGGCAGGCCGAGTGGCTCGAGCGCGCCGTCGGCGACCTCGAACGGCGTGCCCTCGTCGACCGCCACCAGCACCTCGCCGAGGAAGCGCAGCAGGAGCCGGTTGACGACGAACGCGCTAGCGTCCTTCACCAGCACGCTGGACTTCTTCAGCTGCTTGCCGACCGAGAACGCCGTCGCGAGCGACGCGTCGTCGGTCTGCTCGCCGCGGACGATCTCCAGCAGCGGCAGCACGGCCACCGGGTTGAAGAAGTGGAAGCCGACCACGCGCTCGGGGTGCTGCAGCTTCGACGCCATCGCGGTGATCGACAGCGACGACGTGTTGGTCGCCAGGATCGCCTCGGGGGAGACGTGCTGCTCCAGCTCGGCGAACACCTGCTGCTTGACGCCCAGCTCCTCGAACACCGCCTCGATGACGAAGTCGGCGTCGGAGAACGCGGCCTTGTCGAGCGAGCCGGAGACGAGCGCCTTGAGCCGGTTGGCGCCGTCCGGGGAGACGCGCTTCTTGGCCAGGAGCTTGTCGATCTCGTCGTGGACGTACCCGACGCCCTTGTCGACGCGCGCCTGGTCGACGTCGGTCAGCACGACCGGCACCTTCAGCCGTCGCACGAACAGCAGCGCGAGCTGGCTGGCCATCAGGCCGGCGCCGACGATGCCGACCTTGTTCACCTTGCGCGCCAGGTTCCTGTCCGGCGCGCCGGCCGGGCGCTTGGCGCGCTTGTTGACCAGGTTGAACGAGTACAGCCCGGCGCGCAGGACGTCGGACATGAGCAGCTCGGCCAGGCCGTCCGTCTCAGCCGCGTAGCCACGGTCCAAGTCGTTCTCGCGGGCCAGCTCCAGCAGCTCGACGGCCTTGGTCGCGCCCGGGGAGGCGCCGTGCGTCCGGCCGTCCACAAGGGACTTCGCGCGGGCGATGGCGTTGTCCCACTCGGCGCCGCGGTCGATCTCGCGGCGGGCCGGGGTGATCTCGCCGTTGACGACCTTCGCCATCCACAGCAGCGACTGCTCGAGGTAGTCCGCCGAGCCGAAGACGGCGTCGACGATGCCCAGCTCGGCCGTCTTCTTGACGTTGAGCATCTTGTTCTGCGCCAGCGCGTTCTCGATGATCACGGTGACGGCGGCGTCCGGGCCGATGAGGTTCGGCAGCAGCTGCGTGCCGCCCCAGCCCGGGAACAGGCCGAGGAAGACCTCGGGGAACGCGATCGCGGCGGTGTTCTCCGAGAGCGTCCGGTAGTGACACGACAGCGCGAGCTCGAGCCCGCCGCCCATGACCGCGCCGTTGATGAACCCGAACGTCGGGATCTTCGTCTCGGTGAGGCGGCGGAACACGTCGTGCCCGGTCTGGGCGATCTCGCGCGCCAGCTTCGGGTCGCCCACGGATTCGACACCGGAGAGGTCCGCGCCGACGGCGAAGATGAACGGCTTGCCGGTGACGGCGATCGCGGCCGGCTCGGCCTCGAACGCCTTGTCCAGCGCCGAGTTCAGGGAGACGAGACCCTGCGGGCCGAACGTGTTGGGCCGGGTGTGGTCGTGGCCGTTGTCGAGCGTGATCAGCGCGACCGGTTTGTCGAGCCCGGGCACCTTGACCAGCCGCGTCACGGCGTTCGTGACAACCTCGTCGGGGAACGCGGCCTTCGCTTCTTCAGCGGTGAAAGTCATTACTTCGCCCCCTCGAAGGCCGGGTTCTCCCAGATCACGGTGCCGCCCATGCCGATGCCGATGCACATCGTGGTGATGCCGTACTGCACGTCGGGCCGCTCGGCGAACTGACGCGCGAGCTGCGTCATCAGCCGGACGCCGGACGAGGCCAGCGGGTGGCCGCACGCGATCGCGCCGCCCCACTGGTTCACGCGCGGGTCGTCGTCGGCGATGCCGAAGTGGTCGAGGAAGGCCAGCACCTGCACGGCGAAGGCCTCGTTGATCTCGAACAGGCCGATGTCGTCGATGCTCAGGCCGGTGCGCTTGAACAGCTTCTCGGTGGCCGGCACCGGGCCGATGCCCATGACCTCGGGTTCGACACCCGCGAAGGAGTAACCGACCAGCCGCATCGCGACCGGCAGGCCCAGCTCGCGGGCGGTGTCCTCGTCGGCCAGCAGCGACGCGGTCGCGCCGTCGTTGAGGCCCGCGGCGTTGCCGGCGGTGATCCGGCCGTGCGGGCGGAACGGCGTCTTCAGCCCGGCGAGCGTCTCCAGTGTGGTGCCGGGCCGCGGCGGCTCGTCCTCGGTGGCCAGGCCCCAGCCCAGCTCCTTCGAACGGGTGGCGACGGGGACCAGCTCGGGGCCGATCTTGCCGGTCTTGACCGCTTCGGCGTAACGCTCCTGGCTGCGCGCGGCGTAGGTGTCGGTGCGCAGCTTGGTGATGTCCGGGAACCGGTCGTGCAGGTTCTCGGCGGTCTGGCCCATGACGAGCGCGGTCGGGTCGACCAGCTTGTCGGCGATGATCCGCGGGTTCGGGTCGACGCCCTCGCCCATCGGGTGCCGGCCCATGTGCTCGACGCCGCCGGCGATCGCGATGTCGTAGGCGCCGAAGCCGATGCCGGACGCGGTGGTCGTGACGGCCGTCATGGCGCCGGCGCACATCCGGTCGAGGGCGAAGCCGGGCACCGACTTCGGCAGCCCGGCGAGCAGCGCGGCGGTCCGGCCGATGGTCAGGCCCTGGTCGCCGATCTGCGTGGTGGCGGCGATGGCCACCTCGTCGACGCGCTCGGGCGGCAGCTCCGGATGCCGCCGCAGCAGCTCCCGGATGGCGTTGACGACCAGGTCGTCGGCCCGGGTCCCGGCGTAGATGCCCTTGTCGCCGGCCTTGCCGAAGGGGGTCCGTACCCCCTCGACGAAGGCGACGTTGCGTACCCCTCGCGCGTTCGGCGCAAGCGGCGTTGCTGGTGCGGCCACGAATGCTCCAGAAAGTAGACGGTGTTGACCGCACGATAGCCCTTGTTACCCACGGGTAACCAGTGGTGTGGCCCGGTCGAGTGGGCTAAGGCACACTCACGGGTTCATCGTCTGCCCCTTCATCAGCCAGGCGACCCCGAACGCCCACACCGCGACGCTCTCCAGCCACAGCGCCGGGTGCACCGCCGGCACGAGCCCGAGGTAGCTCGTGAGGGCGATGAGCACCAGGCAGGCCAGGATCACGCCGCCGCAGGTGCGGTAGACCACGCTCGTGCCGGGTGCCTGCTCGCCGTCGTGCGGGAACAGGCGCAGGCAGAAGTAGGCCAAGCTCAGGAAGAACACCACCGCGAACGACAGGTGCAGGACGCCGGAGGTCCGGTCCCAGGTCGTCGCGGCCGCGCCGGGCGTGGTGGGGAAGAGCGCCAGCCCGATCGCGCCGAGCCCGGCCACGGTGCTCGCGATGTTGTCGACGTAGTCGTGGCCGTAGTAGGCGAGCAAGAACACCCCGACGGCGCACATCGCGCCGACGAACACGTCCCGCAGGTCACTGTAGTAGTAGCCGCTGAGCGAGCCGATGAGGTCGCCGCCCTGGGCGAGCTGTTTGCCGAGGATCAGCACGAACGGCAACGCGAGCCCGATCAGGCCGATCGCGCGCCGCAGGAAGAGGTAGGAGTGGACGAGCGTGGTCTGCGGGGATGTGGTCGCCGTCGTCATGGCCGCCTCCGGAGGGTCGCTACGTGATTCATCGGCGTGCCGGCGGCGGGGTTTGAGGGTCGTTACCAGGTGGATGCCGGGATTCGCCGTTGACTGTTATGGGTTGTGGCGTGACGGGGAATGTAGGGCCGTCGGGCTTCGCGATCCTTTCGGGTGCTGCCGGTGCTCCGGCGACGCGCTCGGGTCTCGGCCCGCGTGATCAGGGTGGCGGTGGGTCTTCGGGTGGTCTCCTGGGTTCGTGGAAGGGTTCCGGCTCGCTGGTGTAGATGCGTCCGGCGGGGGTCTTGATGATGGATGTGCCGCCGGGGCCCGCGATGTACGTCCAGCCGGGTTCGTCTTTGAGTCTGTGATGGTGTCGGCATTTGCCTCGTAGGTCCTCTTCGCTGGTTTCGCCGCGGTGCTGCCAGTCGGTGGTGTGGTCGATGTCGCCGAACTGGGCGGGGTTGTTGCAGCCGGGGGTTTGGCAGGTGCGGGCGCGGACGCGGATGTAGTCGTCGAGGTCGGCGGGTGGCTTGTACTTGGTGCGGCCGACGCTGAGGAGCTGGCCGGTGTCGGGGTCGGTGATCAGGCGGGACCACGTCGAGTTGGGTGCCGTGGCGAGGTCGCGGGCGAGCCACGCGGGGATGGGGCCGTGGCCGGGCAGGTAGGCGGCGTCGTTGTTGAGGCCGGTGAGGGTGAGCAGGTCGACGTACACGTAGACGTGGGTCTTGATGCTGCTGTCACCGTTGGCGGCGTTGAGGAGCCGGTCGGTGAGGATGTCGGCGCGTAGCTGGTCGAGCGTGCGGGTCTTGTCGAGTCGCCGAAGCCCCTTCGCCGCGGCGGTGAGGGACGCGTAGATCGCGGACGCGGCTTCGCAAGGGAGGTCGGCGATCAGGGTGCTCATGGTGTGGTCCTGGTGGAGCAGCGACACGGTGCGGGCACGCCGGCGCTGCCGGGATCTTCGTTCGTAGCCTTCGGGATCGAGGTTGTGGATGACGCGGTTGACGGCCTGGCGCAGGTTGGCGGGCTTCTTGAGCAGCCGCCCGTCGAGGACCAGATCGGCCTCGCGGGCCAGGTCATCGGAGAGGGTCCGGGTGAGTTCGGCGACGGTGTGGGCCTTGTACCCGTCGATGTCTCCGCGATCGAGAGCGGCCAAGGTACGAGGGAGCCGGGTGGTGAGAGCGCGAGCATCGGCGACTTTGGTGGCGACGTAACGCTCGTCGGCATGAACCGCGAGCGCGACCTCGGCGGCAACGGAAACGGTGCTGCCATAGCGGGAAAGCTCGGCGAGCACACGGGTTTGCTGAGCTTGAAGGTGAGAGATGGCGCGTTCCAGCTCGCAGTAACGATCGAGCGCGGCGGAGGCCAGCTGCTGATCGGCGGGATGAAGGATCGCGGTACTCACACAACCGACAGTACCGAACACCTGAGCGAAGGTCATCACCGAAAAGAGTGAATCGGAAGTGGATGTGAGAAGTGCTGCTTCTGTTGCAGGATAAGGAAAGGGGGGACAATCGGACGTGAGAAGCCCCCGATATCAAGGGTACTGGTGGCCACCGACAAAACGGGAGTGGAGAGGTCGATGCGTGGGGAATCTCCGCCTGCCGAGCATCTCAGGACGGCACCACGGGAGGCGGTGATTTCCTACGTGGGCGGCGAAGCCGCATCTTGAACCCTGGGCACGGTAGTCATGGGTAGGGCGAGGGATTCGGCCCTTCCAAGGGCGACCTGTCTTTGCGATCGTCGGTGCGGGTCCGCCACGGTGAGCCGCAACGCGAGTTGGGTAGAGGAGCGGGCCGGGGGTTCAGGGTTGAGCCGGGTGAGAGTTCGACAGAGGCTGGGCGGGAGTTTCGGGCTGAGCTGCGCGGGATTCGGTGCAGTGGCCGACGGGCTGGGCATGATTCGGGCGAGACTTCAACTGAGGAGTTGGGCGGCGGTCAGTAGAGAGTTGGGCGAGAGATTGGTAGAGAGTCGGCGGGAATCTGGTGCAGGCGGGCGAGAGTTCAGCGCGGAGTCGATCGGGAATCCAGTGCGGGACGTTGGTATGCGGCGGGCGAGAGTTCGATTGTGGAGTTGAGCGGCGGTCCGGTAGGGAGTTGGGCGAGGGCTCGATAGGGGTCGGGCGGGAATTCAGTGCAGTAGGGCGAGACTTCAGGGTTGATTCGAACGGGAATCCAGTTGCGCTGGAAGGGAACTCGGCGAGAGTCGAACGCGAGTCTAAGTAAGAGTCGAGCGACGCTCCGGTGCGGAGTTGGGCGAGGGCTCCGTAGAGGTCGGACAAGAGCTCAGCGCGGAGTTGAATGGAAGTCCGGCAAGTGCCAGGGCGAGGGCTCAGTAAGGGGGCGGACGAGAGTCAACTTGGAGTCGAACGGAGTGCGGCACGGTGCCGGGCGACGGCTCGGCGGGTGCTGGACGAGGGGTCGGCGTGGAGTCGAGCGGGGTTCTGGCACATGGTTGGGCGAGGGCTCGGTAAGGGCTGGACGAGAGGTCGGCGCGGAGTCGAACGGGGTTCTGGCACAGGCTGGGCGAGGGCTCCGTCAGGGCTGGACGAGAGGTCGGCGCGGAGTCGAACTGGAGTCCGGCGCCGGGCTGGACGAGGGCCCGGTAAGAGTCGGACGAGGGTTCGGGACAGGGGTGAACTGGCAGCCCAGCACGGAGATGGATGAGGCTCGGCAGAAGGCTGAGTGGGACCTCGGTTGAGGACCGGGTGGGAGTCGGGTGCGGAGTCGGATGGCGGCTCGGTTGAGCGTCGGGCGGGAGTCGGGTGCAGAGTCAGATGACGGCTCGGCCGAGGGCCGGCGGGGAAGTTCGCCGCAGAGTTGAACGACGGCTCGGTTGAGCGCCGGGCGGGAGTCTGGTGCAGAGTCGGACGACGGCTCAGTTGAAGGCCGGGCGAAAGTTCGCCGCAGAGTCGGCCGAGAGATCGGCATAGAGCCGATCAAGGCTGGCACGCACTCGAAAAAGAGCCCGGCACGCAGCCCACCTGGAATCCGGCGACGGGCTCAGCTCTGCAGGTAGCCGAGCCAGCCGCCGGTGTGTGAGATGTCTTTTGCGCTCTCCGTTGCCGATGGTTCGCACAAGAAGCCCGGCACCTCGCGGCCGTCCGCCAGTTCGACCTTGCCGACGGTCAACGGGGACGGGATTCGCGAGACGAACTCGCCGAAGCCCAGCAAGGGAAGGGACCACACCTCCGCGGCCACCGAAACGCCCTCGGACGCGACCCGCACCAGACCGGGCTTGGGCGGGACAGTGTCCAACGCGTACAACCGGTAAGCAGGAGAGGTGGAGACTTCGGAGACGAACCGCCCGCCACGGGAGGTCAGTTCGTGGTTCAAAGGCTGACCTCGAAGATGAGCGCCGACGACGACCAGGGGCACTCGGGGGCCCGGTAGGGACGCCAGTGCGGCCAGCTTCAGGTCGTTGTGGGCAGCGCCGACCAGCATGACGCCGAACGGGCGTCCGGACACCGTCCCGGCTGGGACCGCCAACGCCGACAGCCCGAACAGGTTGGTGGAGTTGGTGAATCGGCCGAGGCGCGCGTTGACGGCGACCGGGTCTGCGGCGACTTCGGCGAGGGTGGGGTGCTCGGTGGTCGTCGGGAGGAGGATCGCGTCGACGCCGGCCACTACGGCCAGGGCCTCGGATCGCAGGCCGGCCAAGGTTTCCTGGTCGGCGAACAGGTGGTGCGCGCGGATGTCGCGGGCTCCGGTGATGATGCCGTGGACCACCGGGTCGCAGTCGTCCGGGTGCGCGTCCAGGAATTCGCCCACCGCCGCGTAGCGTTCGGCCACGAACGCGCCGCCGTAGAGGAGTCCGGCCGCTGAAAGGAACGCCGAGATGTCCACAGTGGTCACCTCGGCGCCTGCCGCCGCGTAGTCCTCGGCTGCCGCGGCGAACGCCTCCGCCCAGCCGGGCGCGAGCGGGCCGAGGTCCGCGGGGACGCCGATGCGGAAGCGTCCGGTGTGGACTTCGGCGGGTTCCGCCAGGCAGGTCAGTGCGAACGCCGCCTCCTCGACCGTCCGGGCGAAGATCGAGACGCAGTCGATGCTGCGGCACGCCGGCACGACACCTTCCGTGGGCAGCAGGCCCGGCGTCGGCTTGAGGCCGACGATTCCGTTGAACGCCGCCGGCACCCGTCCCGAACCGGCCGTGTCGGTGCCCAAGGCCAAGTCGACGATCCCCAGGGCGACCGCGACCGCGGAGCCGGAACTGGATCCGCCCGAGACGTACGCCGGGTCGACGGCGTTGCGGACCGCGCCGTACGGGCTGCGCGTGCCGACCAGCCCCGTGGCGAACTGGTCCAGGTTCGTCGTGCCGAGCACCAGTGCCCCGGCCGCTCGTAGCCGGGCGACGACGGGGGCGTCCGCGTCCGGCTGGTACGCGTACGCCGGGCAGCCCGCCGTCGTCGGCAGGCCGGCGACGTCGATGTTGCCCTTCACCGCGACGAGCTTCCCGTGGAGCGGCAGTCCGCGTTCCTCCAGACCGGCCGCCTCGGCCAGGACGTCGGCCTCCGGTCGCAGGTCGATCCAGATCTCCGGCCGGTCGACCTGCTCGATGCGCCGGTACGCCGCGCGCACGCGTTCCAGCACGCTCATCCGAGCACCACCAGCGGCGTGCCGGGCGCCACCTGGTCACCGGGGGACACGAGCACCTCGACCACCTTCCCACCGGACGGCGCCGGGATCCGCGCCTCCGTCTTCATCGCCTCCAGGGTCACCAGCGACTGGGCGTCCTCGACGCGCTGGCCCACTGTGACGTCCACCCGCCACACGGTCGCCGCGAACGGTGCCTCGACGACGTGGCCGCCCGGAGGGGCCTCGACGCGCGCTGGTGGGCGTGTCACCGGTTCCGGTTTCGGGTCGAACTCGCCCGCCGCCGCCCACGCCTGCCGCTCGGCCTCGAACGCCGCCGCCTGCGTCGCCCGGAAATCGGCGATGCCGGAAGCGTTGTCGGAAAGGAACTTCTGGTAGTCCGCCAGGACGAACGAGCCGTCGGTGACGTCGAGCTCCAGCTGGCCGGCCGACGAGCGCGCCCGCAGGTCCAGCAGCTCGTCGGCGGACACGGGGTACCAGGAGATCCGGTCGAAGAACCGCAGCAGCCACGGCTGTTCCGCACCACGCCAGCTGTTCCACACCGGCACGGTCCGCCCGACGAACTGGTACCCGCCCGGTCCCTCCATCCCGTAGATGCAGAGGTACGCGCCGCCGATGCCGACCGAGTTCTCCGCCGTCCACGTCCGCGCCGGGTTGTACTTGGTCGTGACCAGGCGGTGGCGCGGGTCGAGCGGCGTCGCGACCGGTGCGCCCAGGTAGACGTCGCCGAGCCCGAGCACCAGGTACTCCGCGTCGAACACCGTGCGATAGACGTCGTCCACACTGGACAGCCCGTTGACGCGCCGGATGAACTCGATGTTCCACGGGCACCACGGCGCGTCGTCGCGCACGCCCGTCATGTACCGCTCGATCGCCTCGCGCGTCGCCGGGTCGTCCCACGACAGCGGGAGCCGGACGCTGCGGCTCGGCACCACGAGATCCGCCGTCGGCGGCAGGTCGCGTTCCAGCTCCCGCACCAGCCCGAGCGCCTTGCCGACCGGCAGCGCGTCCGGGTCGACGTGCACTTGCAGCGACCGGATGCCCGGCGTCAGGTCGACGATTCCCGGCACCCCCTCGGCCGCGAGCCGTTCGGCGAGCGCGTGCACCCGCATCCGCAGCGCCAGGTCGAGGTGCATCTCGCCGTACTCGATCAGCAGGTTGTCGTCGCCGCTGCGCCGGTAGGTCACGGACGGCTCGTCGTCCGAAGAGGACAGTCGCGTGAGGACGCCGCCGTCGTCCCGGGCCGCGCGGCTGGGCGTCACCGCCGCCGCGGGCCGTGTGCGCAGGGCCGCCGCGTGGTCGGCGTCGACCGGGATGAACCGCACGGTGTCGCCGGGACGCAGCTGCCCGAGCTTCCAGCGTTCGCCGGTGGCGACCGTCGCCGGGCAGACGAACCCGCCGAGGCTGGGGCCGTCCGGGCCGAGCAGGATCGGCAGGTCACCGGTGTAGTCGACGGCCCCGATCGCGTACGGCGTGTCGTGGATGTTCGACGGGTGCAGCCCCGCCTCGCCGCCGTCCGCGCGCGCCCACTTCGGCCGCGGCCCGACGAGCCGGACGCCGGTGCGTGCCGAGTTGAAGTGGACCTGCCAATCGGTGGCGTAGAACGTGTCGACGTCTTCGGGGGTGAAGAACTCCGGGGCCGCGTGCGGTCCTTCGAGCGCGCCGATCGTCCAGTGCGACGTGAACTCCGGGCGGTCGGTCACCGGGCCGACGACCGGGTCCGCGGGCACCGGCCCGGGTGCCAGGACGTCGCCCGCGGCCAGCGCGCGGCCGCCGTGCCCGCCGAAGCGGCCCAGGGTGAACGTCGCCGCGCTGCCGAGGAACTCCGGCACGTCGATGCCGCCGCGTATCAGCACGTAGCTGCGCAGCCCCGCCGTGCACGCCCGGACGTCGAGGGACGCGCCCGCGGGCACCTCTACGGGTGTCCACAGGGGAACTTCGGCACCGTCGACGAAGACCGAAGCCGGCGCACCGGTGACGCACACGTCGGTGGTGTGGGAGAAGCGCAGCGTGACGCCGTCCACCGTGCACTCCAGGCCGGGCGCGCCCTCGGGGTTGCCCAGCGCGAGGTTGCCCAGCCGCAGCGAACGGTCGTCCATCGGGCCGCTCGGCGGCACGCCGACGTGCCAGTAGCCGGTACGGCCCGGCCAGTCCTGCACGGTCGTCATCGTCCCGCCGCGCACGACGTCGATCCTCGGCTCAGTGTCCTCGACGAAGTCCAAAGTGGACGTGTCATGGGCCGCGGCACCGAACGCCGGGTCGGCGGCGGCCGCGCGCAGCTGCCCGAGGTTGGTCCGGACGCCGTCGACGCGCGTCGCGGAAAGGGCCGTCCGCAGGTTCGCCAGGGCGTCCGCGCGGTCGGTGCCGGTGCAGATCACCTTGGCCAGCAACGGGTCGTAGTGCGTGGTGACGGTCGTGCCCGGTTCGACCCAGGTGTCCACCCGGGCGCCGGCGGGCCGCGTGAACCGCGTGACGAGGCCCGCGCTCGGGCGGTGGCCGGCGCTCGGGTCCTCGGCGTACACCCGCGCCTCGACGGCGTGCCCGCGCGCGATCGGCACGGCCCGGAACATCGCGCGGTCGCCCTGGGCGAGCCGCAGCATCCAGGCGACCAGGTCGACGCCGTACACCGCCTCGGTGACCGGGTGCTCGACCTGCAAGCGCGTGTTGACCTCGAGGAACGCCGCCTCGCCGCGCTCGGGGTCGTAGACGTACTCGACCGTGCCCGCCGAGCGGTACCGCACCGACGAGCACAGCGCGATCGCCGAGTCGACGAGGTGCCGGCGGACGGCGTCGGGCAGGTCCGGCGCCGGGCATTCCTCGACGACCTTCTGGTTGCGGCGCTGCAGGGAGCAGTCACGCGTGCCGAGCGCGAGGACCTCGCCGAAGCCGTCGCCGAACACCTGGACCTCGACGTGCCGCGCGTGGCGCACCAGCCGTTCCAGGAACACCCCGGAACTGGCGAAACTCTTGGCCGCGATGCCGCGCACGCCGTCCCAGGCGGACCGCAGCTCCTCGGGCGTGGCGCACGCGCGCATCCCGATCCCGCCGCCGCCCCCGGTGGCCTTGAGCATCACCGGGTACCCGATTTCCGCCGCGCGGGCCACCGCTTCGTCCACATCGGACAGCAGCCCGGTGCCGGGCAGCAGCGGGACACCCGCCGCGATCGCCGCCGCACGCGCGGTGTGCTTGCTGCCGAACACCTCCAGGTGCTCGGGGGACGGGCCGGCGAACGCGAGCTCGGCGTCTTCGCAGGCCCGCGCGAACGCCGCGTCCTCGGACAGGAAGCCGTAGCCCGGGTGGACGGTGTCACAGCTGGTTTCGATCGCGGCCGCGATGATCGCGTCGGCCCGCAGGTAGCTCTCCGCCGCGGGTGCCGGGCCGAGCCGGACGGCCCGGTCGGCGAGCCGGACGTGCGGGGCCAGGCGGTCGGCGTCGGAGTACACCGCCACGGTCTCGAGGCCCAGTTCCCTGGCGCTGCGCAGGATCCGGACGGCGATCTCGCCGCGGTTGGCGACGAGCAGTCTCACGCCTCGCCTCCGGGAGCCGTCACGACCAGCCGGACCGGTGTCGGGTCGAACCCGTTGCACGGGTTGTTGATCTGCGGGCAGTTCGACACCAGGACCAGGACGTCGGTCTCGGCGCGCAGCCGGACCTCCAGGCCCGGCGCGGAGATCCCGTCGACGATGCCGAGGGTGCCGTCCGCCTCGACCGGCACGTTCATGTACCAGTTGACGTTGCTGACGAGGTCGCGCTTGCCGAGACCCCACTTCGCGCCCTCGTAGAGGAAGTTTTCGACGCACGCGTGCTGGAATCGCGTGTGCTGGCCGTAACGCAGGCTGTTGGACTCCTTGCTGCACGCGCCGCCGAGCGTGTCGTGCCGCCCGCAGGTGTCGGCGACGACGGTCAGCAGCGGCGCGCCTTCCTGGGTGCGCAGCACACTGCCCGTGGTCAGGAAGATGTTGCGCTGCTCGGCGATCGTCGCCGCCGCGCTGTAGCGTTTCGCGGTGTCGTTCGCGTCGTAGCAGAGGAAGTCGACGGCCTGGTTGCCACCGAGGTCGATGATCGACAGCTCCTGGCCCTGGCGCAGCACGAGGGAGAACGGCGCCCGCGCGGGGACGTCGAAGGTCAGCTCCGGCTGGGACTCGTAGGCGGTGATCACGCGATCCCCCTCGCGGTCAGGTAGTCGGCGGTGTTCTCGAAGGCGCGCCGCGCCTCGGGTGTGTGCGTCCATTCGGGACTGTCCGGAGTGGACGGATGGTCCCGCCAGGCGAGAACTTCGAGCCTGGTCGCCGTGTAGCCCGGCCGCGGGTCGACCGGGTGCGGCACGTTCGCGAGCAGCACGATCGACGGGATCTCGATCCGCAGGTCCACGGACTTCCCGGCGCTCGCGGAGCCGGTGAACTCCAGCTCACCCGCGGCACCCACGCGCACGCCCTGGAAGAACGACAGGCTCGGCGGCAGGTCGCGCGGGCCGAGCCCGTTCTTCGCCGCGGCCAAGGTGAACAGCGGGATCCCGGCGGGGGAGAGGCCCTGCGGGGCGCCGTCGCCGTAGTGCTCGGTGTTGCCGTCCACAGTGGACGTCCCGCACAGCGCGTCGTGGCGGCCGCTGGAGTCTTCGACGATCGTCGCGAGCACCCGGGCCTGGTCCGACAGCAGCGCCACGGACCTGCCGAGGTAGGCGTTCCACTGCACCTTCACCGTGTCGGCGACGTTCAGCCGCTCCCAGGGCTGATCGGCGTTGAACAGCAGCAGGTGCGCGCACGCGTCACCCTCGACGTCGGTGAGCCGCAGCCGGGTGCCGCGGGCCAGCACCTTGTGCGTGTACCCGCCGCCGGCGATCGTCTCGGCCCAGGTCAGCGCCTCGGGCGCGACCCCCGGTGGCGGGGACGACCACGTGCTCGCCGGGATCGACGGCATCGTGTCGACGACGGTGCCCGCTTGGGCCCGGGCGTGGTCACGCGCGCCGTAGGTGGTCGCGGTCGTGCTCATCGGACGTCCTCTCAGGTGGCCGGTTCGAGGGCGGGGGCGGGGCGTAGCCGCAGCCAGCAGAGCGCGCCGATCACCAGCGCGCCGCCGACGAACTCTAGCGGGAACAAGAGCATCCAGGATGCGCCCGAACCGGCGACGTCGTAGATCTCCGCACGTGGCCAGGCGATGTTCACGACCATCGTCGTGCCGTAGGCGACGGCCGCCCCGTTCACCAGGACACCCCAGCGGCCGAGGGAGAACCGGCCGGGCTCGGCGGGGAAGCGCCCGCGCAGCCGGTGGACCAGCAGCGGCCCGGTGACCAGCAGGTACGCCAGGTAGACGACCACGACCGACGTCCCGGTGATCGTGCTGAACAGCGCCGGGTTGCCGACGTTGAGCAGCAGCAGCCCGATCGCGAGCGCGCCGGACAGCAGCGCGGGCGCGACCGGCGCCCCGGTCCGGGCGCTCACCCCGGCCAGCCGCGCCGAGCCGGGGAGCGCGCCGTCGCGGGCCATCGCGTAGATCAGCCGGACCGTACCGGTCTGGATGGTCAGGGTGCAGACGACGACGGCGATCGCGACGTCGGCCAGGAAGATCCGGCCGAGGGTGTCGCCGAAGACGGCGGTGATCACGTACGGCAGGCCGTGGCCGGCGAGCTGCCCGTCGGTGAGGCTCGGCGCGGCCATCAGCGCGGTGAGCACCACGGCCAGCCCGCCGACGCCGGAGACGAGCACAGCGCGCAGGACCGCCCGCGGAGCCGCCCTTCGCGCGTCCTTCGTCTCCTCGGCGACGGACGCCGCGGTGTCGAAGCCGTAGAGGACGTACGCCGCCATGAGCGCCGACGCGAGCACGCCGCTGATCCCGGGCGCGCTGCCGGCGGCGTCGTGCAGCACGACCTGCGGGCCGCGAACGGCGAACAGGCCGAGCCCGGTCACCAGCACCACGACGCCGAGCAGTTCGGCCGCCACGCCGACGTCGTTGATCCGGGCCATCAGCCGCACGCCGCCGACGTTGACTGCGGTGGTGAACAGGAGCAGCAGGGTGCCGAGCAGGACGGCGTTGGCCGCGCCGGTCGGCGACGTCACCGCGGGATCGCCGCCGACGACCTGGAAGCCGTCCCAGACCGAGGGCAGTACCACCTGCAGCGCGATCGCGGCGGCCGCGAGGGCGACGACGCAGCCGAGCAGCATCATCCAGCCGGCGAGCCAGCCGAGGAAGCCGCGCGTCAGCTGTTTCGCCCACTGGTACACGGATCCGGCCAGCGGGAAGCGGGCGGCGAGTTCGGCGAACACCAGCGCGACGAGCAGCTGGCCGGCGAGCACGACCGGCCACGTCCAGAAGAACCGCGGGCCGCCGAAGGTGAAGCCGAAACCGAAGAGCTGGAAGACGGTCGTGAGGATCGAGACGAACGAGAAGCCCGCCGCGAAGGCGGAGAAGCCGCCGAGGGAGCGCCGGAGCTCCTGGCGGTAGCCGAAGCCGGCCAGATCGTCGGTCATGGACGCTCCCAGGGTTGTGGTTCGAGCCGCCGTGGTTTCGATCGCATGACAGAAATTAAGGCGGCGGCACGACGTGATGATCTCCGCGGTGTTGCCGCTCGGTTAACCGATCCGGCGACCACCCGTCAACGGCGACACCCGGAGGTAACGCCACCTCGGTGCGCGGGAGCGGGAGGGGGACCTGGCAGGATCGGCACCGTGGTCAAAGGGGCGGGGGTCGGCAGACCCAGGGCGAACGGTGCCGCGGCGAGCCGCCCGGACGCGCGGCAGGCCGTGCTCGACGCGGCGGGGGAACTGTTCACCGGAGCCGGCTACGCGGCGACGACGACCCGCGCGATCGCCGAACGCGCCGGGCTGCGCCAAGCGTCGCTCTACTACCACTTCCCGGCGAAGGAGGACATCCTCGCCGCGCTGCTGGCCGGCACCGTCCGGCCGTCGCTGGTCCTGGCCGCGCGGCTGGTCGCGGGGGACGCGCCGGTGGCCGTCCGGCTGTGGGCCCTGGCCTACGCGGACATCGGCCTGCTCGGCGGCGCCCGGCACAACCTGGGCGCGCTGTACCTGCTGCCCGAGGTCGGTTCGGCCAACCTGGCCCGGTTCCGCGCCGAGCGCGCGGAACTGAAGGCGGCCTACGGCGACCTGCTCGCGGCGGCGGGGGTGGTCCCGGCGGCCGTCCGCACGGACCTCGTTTTCGGCCTGGTGGAGAGCATCGCGGTGATCCGCCGCGACGACCCGGAACTGGACGTCGAGGCCCACACCCGCGAAGGCGCCGACGGCGTCGTCCGGCTGGCCGGGCTGCCGGAGCCGACCGAAGAGCTGCGGGCGCGGGGTCACGCCCTCCTGGCGACGTCGACCGAATAGTGGACGTACAGCGGCTTCGCGGCGAGATCACGTGGCTGACCGCGAAACTGGACCGCAAACGCAAGCGTGACAGCGAAGAGGCGCTGGACCTGCGGCGGCAGATCGGGGAACGGCTGCTCGACCTCCGCGATCCGGCCACCGAGGTGTGGCTGCGCGAACTGGTCGCGGACCAGGGCCGGGTGTTCGGCGCGCGGCACCGGAGCACGCTGGCGTCCTGGTACGGCATCGCCTTGCGCTGCGCGGAGTCCGGTCGGGTCGACGAAGCGCTGGCGTTGTTTTCCTGGTTGGAGGGGACGTACGTCTACGTCATGGGCCAGGAACACGAAGTGGTCCGCGAGTGCCGCCTCGCGGTGGCGGCCACGCTGCACCGCGCGGGCCGGTACGCGGCGGCGATCGACGCCTGCCGGGCCTTGCTCGACCGGCACCCGGAATCCCGGGTGTGGATCGCCAGAGCGCAGGCGGATCTGGGCCGGTTCGACGAGGCCGAACAGACACTGCGCGAAACCGGGCCCGCGCTGCACGAGCAGGTGCAGGCCGTCCGCCGCGAGATCCAGGCCGAGCTGGGCGCGCCGGGTCCGTGGATCGAGGCCCTGCGCGAGCAGCCCGAAGATCCCGGCGACCCGGTGAAGGTGCGTGCCGAACTGGCCTACGCCCTGTTCCTGAACGGCGAGTTCGCCGAAGCCGCGTTGCTGGCGGAATCCGTGCTGCGGACGCGCCTGGTCTTTCCCGGTCCCGAGGACTGGTCCACGTGGGAGTCCCGGCTGCTGCTGAGCCGGGTGCTGGCCGAGACGGATCGCCTCGCCGACGCGGACCACTACGCGCGGGCGGTGCTGGCGGCGGCGCCGTTCCCGCCGGGCCATCCGGCGTTGCTGCGGGCCCAAAGCGTCGTGGCCCGGGTGCACCTTCGCCGCGGCGAGTGGGCCGACGCCGTGACCGCGTACGAGTACGCCGTCGAAGGCTTCGAACTGGTGCTGGGCCCCGGCCACCTGGAGACGCTGAAGATGGCCGACGCCCTGGCCACGGCCCGCGAAGCGATGGGCTGAACCGGCGTCAGGTCGCCGCGGCGGCGTGCAGGGCCTTGCTCAGCGCCGACGCCGTCAGCTCGACCTGCCAGGGGCGTGCTCCGCCCGCGCGCAGGACGTCGGCCACCGTGTCTTCGTCCAGCTGGGCCGGGGGACGCCAGCACGTGCGGCGGACCAGGTCCGGCAGCAGCAGGTTCTCCACCGGCAGCCGGCGGTCCTCCGCGATCGCCGACAGGGCCGCGCGGGCCGCGGACAGCCTTGCCGCGGCGTCCGGGTCCTTGTCCGCCCAGCGGTTCACCGGGGGCGGGCCGTCCGTGGGCTGCGACGGCGAGGGCAGTTCGCTCGCCGGCAGCGCCTTGGCCGCCTGCAGGTGCCGCAGCCAGCTCGCGGTGTACTTGCGCTGGACGCGGCCGCTGAACACCGGCAGCGCCTGCAGCTCTTTGACGGTCTTCGGGTCGGCCGTGACGGCGTTGATGATCGCGCTGTCCGGGAGGATCCGGCTCGGTGCGCGGTCGCGCTTGCGGGCCAGCTCGTCGCGCGCCTGCCACAGCTCGCGCACCACGGCGAGACCCCGGGGGTTGCGGATCTTGTGCACCCCGGACGTCCGGCGCCACGGCTCGGCCCGCGGGGCGGGCGGCGGCGCGGTGCGGACGGCTTCGAACTCCTGCTGCGCCCACTCCAGCTTGCCCTGGGCGCCCAGCTCCGCTTCCAGCTTTTCGCGCAGCTGGATGAGCAGCTCGACGTCGAGGGCGGCGTAGTTCAGCCAGTCGACCGGCAGGGGCCGCTTCGACCAGTCGGCCGCGCTGTGCCCCTTCTCGAGGGTGTAGCCGAGCAGCAGCTCGACGAGCGTCCCGAGCGCGACGCGCTCGTAGCCCGCCAGGCGGCCGGCCAGTTCGGTGTCGAACAGCGCCGCCGGGTGCAGGTCGAGCTCGGCGAGACAGGGGAGGTCCTGGGAAGCGGCGTGCAGCACCCACTCCAGGGAGTTGAGGACGTTCTTCAGCGGCGTGAGGTCGTCGAGCTCGGTCGGGTCGATCAGGACCGTGCCGGAACCCTCGCGTCGCAGCTGGACGAGGTAGGCCTTGGGCCAGTACCGGTAGCCGGACGCACGTTCGGTGTCGACGGCGACCGCGCCGGTGCCCGCGGCGAGCCGCTCGCAGGCTTCGAGCAGTGCGGCCCGGTCGGTGACCACCGGGGGCGTGCCCTCGGCGGGTTCGCGTAGCAGCACGGGTCCGCCTGCGGACTCGATCTCCATCCCGGCGTCCTCGGCTTCTGCGCTTTCCATGGTTGACGACCCTACGGGACGGGCGTACCGCGCCTGGTGCGCCCGCCCCGTGGGGAGGTTCGTCTATCCGTCAGCGGATGACGCCGGCTCGCATGGCCAGCGCAACCATCTGAGCCCGGTCGCCCGTGCCGAGCTTGCGCCCGATCCGAGACAGGTGGGACTTGACGGTGAGAGCGGAGAGGGAAAGTTCCTCGCCGATCTCCTTGTTGGACTGTCCGTCGGCGACCAGCTGGAGCACCTCCACCTCACGAGCGGAAAGCTCGCGCGGGGTGTTGTCGGTGCCGGCGACGCGGGTCCCGGTGGCGAGCACCGGAGCCACGCTCGGGTCGGCGTAAACGCCGCCTTCGAGCACACGCCGCACGCCATCGGTCACTACGACCGGCGACGCGGACTTCAGCAGGTACGCCTGGGCCCCGGCCTGGAAGGCCGAGCGGACCGCGTACGGGTCGTCCGAGGATGCGAGGACCACCACGCGCGGCCACCCGTGGCTACGGAGTTCCGTAACCAGTTCGATGCCGCTGCCGTCCGGCAGTCCGAGATCGAGGATCGCCAGGTCACAAGGCCCAGTGGCCTGTGCTCGCGCCCTCGCTTCGGCCACCGTGGCGGCTTCGTGAACGGTACCCGCACCCATCTGTGCGAGTCTTGCTGCGATTGCCTCCCTCAACAGCGGGTGGTCATCGACCACCAACACGGAAAAAAGCTCTTCCCGCGGGTGCGGAACCATGCTCGCCGGCAATGCACCGGCTGGCGTGGATCGGACGGCCTGAGAAATGCCGACGGTAGCCACGTCACTACCTCCCTGGAGTCGGTCGTGCCCCCCGACCGGCACCGGGACCTTCGGCCGTTCAGCCGCGCCAGCTTTAGACCGAAAGTGGTGTCGTCGAAGGCACTGTAGCCGCCCTGAGGCCGCTGCGGGGGGATCGAATGGGTATCTATCTCAAACGAACAGTCACTCAGGGGGTTCGTGGTAACACGATCGGGCTAGTACACGGCCGGTTGCTAACGGATAGCCCAGCGAACACGATGCAAAGAAGTTACCGGCGCCCAAATGGCCGTGCAGATGGGCCGTGCACCTTCCGGTGCGTCCGCCGACCGGGGGCTCCGCAGGGGTCCGAGTGCCCCGGAAACCGGTCTCGGCCGGGGCATGATCAACTTCGTGAAACGGCTTCAGGAGTGCTTCGGAAGCCGGCCGTGGTCACTGTGTGTATCGCGCGCGGCGTGCTCCCGGCGCCGACGGCGACCGCGAGCCCCAGTTGATCTTGTAGCGCTGCGTGACGGCGTCGACTCACTAACGGGGGCACCGCGCGAGACGTGAAATGGCCTCAGGAACAGCCCGGGGTGGTCCTCCGGGGTCCGGTGTTGTCCGGACCATTCACGGCGCCCGACGGCCCGCTCGGCGGTCGTCCGTGGGCCGTCCGTGGGCCGTCCGTGGACCGGCCCCGGGTTGGACACGGTTCGGCGGATGCGAATTTTGCTCACATTCGGACAAGGCGTGGGCCGCGGGACCCCGGTACGAGGCCGGCCGTCGCCGCCCTGCCGGTGACTATCGCCCGGACGGCCGTGTCCGGCGGGGCTCAGGAGTTCTGCCGCTGCCCGAAGAGCGTCACGCCGACCGGCGGCAGGCCGACCACGCTCGCCATCACCTGGCAGAACGCCTGCCCGTGCGGCAGCAGCGCGCCGTCGGTGGGCGTCCAGGACGCCCGGACCTCGAGGTCGTCGGTGCGGGCCGACCCGGAGATGGCGCCGAAGCGGGCCGACGACGTCTCGGTGACCGTGCCGCCCAGCGCCTTCCAGCTCGCGCCGGAGACTTCGAGCGCGTCGGTCAGCCACGACCAGCCGACCTCGGGCAGGAACGGGTCGATCGCCAGCTCGCGGTCCAGCTCCGCGCGCACGTACATGACGAGGCGCAGGACCCCGTCCCAGCCTTCCTGCCCGTCCGGGTCGTGCAGCAGGACCAGCCGGCCCGAAGCCAGCACATCGGCGGGACCGGCGACCTCACAGCTCACCGCGTAGGAGAAAGGTGCGAGCCGCTGCGGCGCCCGCATCGGCTCCAGCTGCACCTCTCGGCGGGGCCGGACGGACTGCAGCGCCGCGACGGCTTCGCGGAAGAGCTCGGGCACTGGAGTCGTCGCGGTCACGCATCGACTTTAGGGCGGGCACGCCCTGTTGCGGGCGGAGGCGCGCCGAGAGAAGAGCCCCACCGGGCTCGTGGCACGATTGAAGACGATGTCTCCCACCACGCCTCTGCCGCAGCGGACCCCCGCGTCCGCCCGCCGCGAGCTGCCCGAAGCCCCGTTCCTGGCCGCCGCGCGCGGCGAACGCCCGGCGCACCCGCCCGTCTGGTTCATGCGCCAGGCCGGGCGATCGCTGCCCGAGTACCGCGCCCTGCGCGAGGGCGTGGCGATGCTCGACTCCTGCTTCGACCCCGAGATGCTCGCCGAGATCACGCTGCAGCCGGTCCGGCGGCACGGCGTCGACGCGGCCGTCCTGTACAGCGACATCGTGGTGCCGCTCAAGGCCGCCGGGGTCGACCTCGACATCGTCCCGGGCACCGGCCCGGTGGTCGGGACGCCGGTGCGCGACCTCGCCGCCGTGAAGGCCCTGCCGGAACTGACGCCGGACCAGGTCGAGCGGGTCGCCGACGGCATCCGGCTGCTGGTCGGCCGGCTCGGCGAGACGCCGCTGATCGGCTTCGCCGGCGCGCCGTTCACCCTGGCCAGCTACCTCATCGAGGGCGGCCCGAGCCGCAACCACGAGCACACCAAGGCGCTCATGCACTCCGAGCCGGCGGTGTGGCACGAGCTGGCCGGGCGGCTGGCCGACATCGCGCTGACCTTCCTGCGCGCGCAGCTCGACGCCGGCGTCGACGCGATCCAGCTGTTCGACTCCTGGGCGGGCGCCCTGTCCGAGCGGGACTACCGCGAGTTCGTGCTGCCGCACTCGGCGAAGGTCCTCGACGGCGTCGCCGGCTACGGCGTCCCCCGGATCCACTTCGGCGTCGGCACCGGCGAGCTGCTGCCCGCGATGCGCGACGCGGGCGCGGACGTCGTCGGCGTCGACTGGCGGATCCCGCTCGACGAGGCCGTCCGCCGCCTCGGCGGGCACGCGGTGGTGCAGGGCAACCTGGACCCGGCGCTGCTGTACGCGTCCTGGCCGGTGCTCGAGGCCGAAGTGCGCCGCATCGTCGAAGAAGGGCGAGCCGCCGACGGCCACATCTTCAACCTGGGCCACGGCGTGCTCCCGGGCGTCGACCCGGACGTCCTGACCCGCGTGGTCGGGCTGGTGCACGAGCTGTGAAGCGGGTCGCCGTCGTCGGGGCCGGCGTCTCCGGGCTGACCGCGGCGTACCGCCTGCGGCGGCTGCTCGGCGCCGACGTCGAGATCGTCGTGTTCGAAAAGACCCGGACCCCGGGCGGCAAGCTGCGCACGGCGGAGCTCGCCGGGGTGCCCTACGACGTCGGCGCCGAGGCGTTCCTCGCCCGCCGGCCCGAGATGCTCGGGCTGGTCCGCGAGCTGGGCCTCGACGTCGTCCACCCGACCGGCGCCCGCGCGAAGATCCACGCCGGCGGGGCCGTGACCGGGCTCCCGCCGGGCACCGTGATGGGCGTCCCGGCGTCGGCGGAGTCGGTGGCCGGCGTGCTGTCGGACGCGGGGCGCCGCGCGGTCGAAGCCGAGACGTCGCTGCCGGAGCTGCGGCTCCCGGGCGGGGACGTGCCGCTGGGGCCGCTGCTGCGCGAACGGTTCGGCGACGAGCTGGTGGACCGCCTGGTCGACCCGCTGCTCGGTGGCGTCTACGCGGGCGGAGCCGACGGTCTCGGCCTGCGCGCGACCATGCCGGGCCTGGCCGCGGCGGTGGCCGCCGGGGCGGGTTCGCTGACCGCGGCGGCCGCGTCCCAGCTGCCGGCGTCACCCAGCTCGGCGCCGGTGTTCGGGACGGTCCCCGGCGGTCTGGGCACGGTGATCGACCGGCTGACCGAGTTGTCCGGCGCCGACCTGCGCGCCGGGCTCCCGGTCTGCGACATCGAACGCCACGGCGCCGGCCGCTGGCGGCTGCGGATCGGCGCGGCGCCGACCGCGCACGCGCCCGCGGAGAACACGGTCGACGCCGACGCGGTGGTGCTCGCGGTGCCCGCGCCGTCGGCCCGCCGCCTGCTCGCGGACCTGGTGCCCGCGGCGTCGGCGGCGTTCGGCGAGGTCGAGCTGGCGTCGATGGCGGTGGTCGCGCTGGCGCTGCCGCCCGGCACGGAGCTGCCCCCGGCGTCGGGGATCCTGATCGGCCAGGGCGAGCGTGACGCGGCGGGCGTGCCGTACGCGGCGAAGGCCTTCACCTTCTCTTCGCGCAAATGGGCACACTTCGGCGCGGGCCCGGTCCTGGTCCGCGGCTCGGTCGGCCGCTTCGGCGACTTGGGCGCGCTGAAGGCGGACGACGTCGAGCTGGTCCGCGTGGTCCGCGACGACCTCGCGCGGCTGACGGGTATCACGGCCGAGCCGGTCGAAACGCTGGTGACGCGCTGGGGCGGCGGCCTGCCGCAGTACGGCACCGGGCACCTGGAGCGGGTCGAGCGCATCGAGAAGGCGATCGCCGAGGTGCCGGGGCTGGCCGTCGCGGGCGCGACGCTGCACGGCGTCGGCTTGCCGGCCTGCGTGGCGACCGCCGAAGCGGCCGCACACCGGGTGGCGGCGCACCTTTCCGCGTGAGTGCTCTCACCCCGACCCGTGGGGGCGGCCCGCGGGGCGCGGTGACAGGATGGACGTATGGCGCGGGTCAACTTCAACGAGCTCAACGACACCATCCGGTACACCACCTGGTCGGTCTTCCGGATCGAGCCCGGCAGGCTGGGTGAGGACCGCGGGACCGCCGGTCGCGAGACCACGGAGTACCTCGACGGGCTCGAGGCCAAGGGCGTCGTCGTCCGCGGGGTGTACGACCTCTCCGCCCTGCGGGCCGACGCCGACTACATGATCTGGTGGCACGCCGAGGAGATCGAGCAGGTCCAGGCCGCCTACGCCGGGTTCCGCCGGACGCCGCTCGGGCGCGCTTCGACGCCGGTCTGGAGCCAGACCGCGCTGCACCGGCCCGCCGAGTTCAACAAGAGCCACATCCCGGCGTTCCTCGCCGGGGAAGAGGCCCGCAAGTTCATCTGCGTCTACCCGTTCGTCCGCTCCTACGAGTGGTACCTGCTGCCGGAGAACGAGCGCCGCAAGATGCTCGCCGACCACGGCAAGGAAGCCCGCGACTACCCGGACGTGCGGGCCAACACCGTCGCGTCGTTCGCGCTGGGCGACTACGAGTGGATCCTCGCCTTCGAGGCCGACGAGCTGCACCGGATCGTCGACCTCATGCGCCACCTGCGCGGCACCGAGGCGCGGCTGCACGTGCGCGAAGAGATCCCGTTCTACACCGGCACCCGCGTGCCGCCCGCCGAGCTCGTCGCGGCGCTGCCCTAGTGACCGAGATCCTGGACGGCGTCTGGCACACCCTCACCGGGGAGACGCCGGGACCGGTCGAGCTGACCGGCGCCGAAGACGTGCTGCCCGGCCCGTACCGGGTGGCGGCGGCCGCGACGGCGTCCGTCGCCGCCGCGACCCTGGCCGCCGGCGAACTGCTGAAGCTGCGCGAGATCGACCCCGGCGTCGTCACGGCGGACACCCGCCACGCGGCGGCGGCGTTCGCAAGCGAAGCGTTCTCGCGCGTCGAAGGCGCCGAGCCGGAGTCCGTGTGGGCGCCGCTGTCGGGCAACTACCGCACGACCGACGGCTGGGTGCGCCTGCACTGCAACTACCCGCGCCACGAAGCCGCGGTGTGCTGGGGACTCGGCGTCCCCGGCAGCCGGGACGTCGTGACGAAGACGGTCGCCGGCCGCATCGCGCGCGAGGTCGAACACGCCGTCGTCAGCGCCGGGGGAGCGGCCGCGGAGCTGCGCTCGCCCGAAGACTGGGCCGCGCACCCGCAGGGCGAAGCGGTGGCTTCGCTGCCGCTGGTGGACCTGGCGCCGATCGGCGAAGCGCCGAAGCGGACGTTGTTCTACTCGGACCGTCCGCTGGGCGGCGTCCGCGTGCTGGAGCTGACCCACGTGCTGGCCGGCCCGGTGGCCGGGCGGGTGCTCGCCGCGCACGGCGCGGACGTCCTGCACGTCGGGGCCGCGCACCTGCCGCGCGTCGAGACGCTCGTGCGGGACACCGGACAGGGCAAGAAGTCCGCGTTCGTCGCCCTCGACACCGAGGGCGGCCGCGCGCGGCTCAAGAAGCTGATCAGCCGGGCCGATGTGCTCGTGCAGTCGTTCCGCCCGGGCGCCCTCGAGCGCATCGGGTTCGGCGCGGCGGAGCTGGCCGAGCTGCGGCCGGGCTTGGTGATCGCCGACCTGAGCGCGTACGGCTGGGAAGGCCCGTGGGCCCGCCGGCGCGGCTTCGACAGCCTGGTCCAGATGTCGAACGGCATCGCGTGGGGTGCGGAAGAGCCGTCGCCGCTCCCGGTCCAGGCACTGGATCACGGAACGGGCTGGCTGGCCGCGGCGGCGATCATGACGGCGGTGCGCCGCCAGGTCACCGACGGCGGCACCTGGCGCGTCCGGCTGTCGCTGGCGGGCACCGGACACTGGCTGGATTCCCTGGGACGCAAGGACCCTGCCGCGGCGGACACCGACTTCACCGACCTGCTGGAGGAAACGGACAGCGGCTACGGCCGGCTGACCCGGGTCCGCATGGCGGGCGGCCTGCCGGGCGCGGAACCCCACTGGGACTTCGGGACCCGCCTGCCGGGTGTCGACAAACCGACCTGGACCCCTTGACCTGACGGCAGAGCCCGCCCTCCCCGGGGGATGCCCCCGCAACCAGTTTACCGGCGTGGTCCGACAAAAAGCCTGGTCCGGGCCGGGTTGTCCACATCACGGCCGAGCTGTGGACAACCGGGTTCGGACCCAGCGCCCCAAAGTGGCGTTGGGTGCGGTGGACGCACCGAACGCCACATTGGGTGCGTGAGACGCACCGAACGCCATTGGGTGCGTTGGATGCACCGAACGCCATTGGGTGCGTGGGATGCACCCAACGCCGCATCGAGACGCTCGGGCTCAGCGGCGACGGAGGCGGGAAACCAAGCCCCGCTTGGGTTTCGGCAGGTGGCCCGCCTCGATCAGCCACGTGACGAACTCGTCCGCGTAAGCGTGCGAATGCTCCTTGGCCTTCTTCGGGCGGCCCGCCGCGAACTCCGCGAACAACGGCCCGTACCGCTCGCCCAGCGCCTCCGCCAGCTCCGGGCGCTGGTACGCCAGCACCTTGCCGTGCTTGCGGCGCAACACGTTCGCCTCCACCTTCAACCGTGAAGGGTCGAAACCCGGCGGGGGCTCGCCGCCGGCCAAGAGGGCGTGCAGCAGTTCGGCCTGCCGCCGCGCCAGCTCCTCGCGGCTCACACCGTCACCGCCGCCCGCAGCGCGGCCAGCTCCGCCGCCAGCTCGGCGTCGCTCGGGTAGTCGTCGTCGCGTTCCAGCAGGACTCCCGGCGGGTCCGTCCGGCGGCGGAGTTCCGACAACAGTGCCAGGACCTCCGGCAGCACCGGGTGCGCGTGCGTGTCGTGGTAGACGCCGTCGCGCTCGATGCCGCCCGCCATGTGCACGTACGCCAAGCGCTCCCACGGGATGCCGTCGAGGAACGCCGCCGGGTCGGTACCGATGTTGCGGGCGTTGGCGTACAGGTTGGCGACGTCGATGATCAGCCGGCAGTCCGTCCGCTCGGTCAGCTCGGTGAGGAACTGCTGTTCGGTCAGCTCACCGCCGGGCCACTCCAGCACCGCCGCGATGTTCTCCAGCGCGAACGGGACGTCCACAATGGACTGCGCGAGCCGGACGTTCGCGACCAGCACGTCCAATGCCTCGCGGGTGCGGGGCAGCGGCATCAGGTGCCCGGAGTCGAGGCCGCCCGCGCGCACGAAGCAGACGTGGTCGCTGACCAGCGGCGCGTCCAGCGCCCGCGCGACCTCCGCGAGGTGCTGGACGCGCCCGGTGTCGAGCGGCTCGGCCCCGCCGAGCGAGAGCGAGACGGCGTGCGGCAGCACCGGCAGACCACGTTTCCGCAGCGCGACGAGCGTCTCCGGGAGGTTGTCGTGGTGCAGGTTCTCGGCCACGACCTCGACCCAGTCCACACCCGGGAGCCGGGCGATGGACAGGTCGAGCTCGTGCCGCCAGCCGATCCCGATGCCGAGCTCACCCACCGCAGCCCCCGCCGCCGCAGCCACCGCCGCCACCGCACGAAGAACCGCTGCTGCACGACGACGAACTCGAACACGACGACCCACCCGACGACCCACCGCCGCCGAACGAGCCCGGGGGCGGCATCAGGGCCGCGCTCAGTTCCTCGTCCGGGTACATCGCCAGGCCGCCGAGGGCGACCGCGGCGACCGCGCCGCCGAGCAGTACACCACCCGCGAGGGCCCCGGCCGGCACCGGCCCGGACGCCGCCGCGCGCGCCTGGCCGAGCAGGCGGTTCCCCGCGGCCGACGGCTGCCGCATCCCGGCCTTGGTGCGCCGGACCGCGGCCACGATCGTCAGCACGGCCGCGATCAGCACCAGGAACACCAGGACACCGACCGGCCGGCCCAGTGAGATGCCGTTGAGCAGCCGGATCACGCCGAGCGCGAGCACGGCCAGCTGCAGGACCAGGCCGAACGTGCGGGCCTGGCGCCGTGCCGCGGCGGACGTCAGCAACCCCCGCTGGTCGAGGCCGTCCTCCAGGGCCTTCATCGCCGCGGAGCCGCGGACCTTCGCCCGGATCGTCGCGGTCGTCTTCAGCTGCGCGACGTCGGCGACCGCCCGCTCCAGCGGCTCGACCGGCCGGGCGCCGGCCTGGCTGATCTGCCGGTAGCTGTTGACGCGCAGCTGACCGCGTTCGACCAGCGCCGCGATCGCCGCGTCGGTCGCGCGGTCCGGGCCGCCGGCCAGGAACGCGAGCTGGTAGACGCTCGGTGTCGGGCCGGGCCGGGCGTTGTCGGCGCGCATCGCCCGGCTGGCCATGACGCCGGACACGACGAGCCGGATCAGCAGGACCGCGCCGAGCAGCGCGATGTACAGGACCACGAAATCGGGTCCGGAGATGCCCCACGGGTCGTCCATCGCTCGTCTCCCCTCAGTTGATGCCGGTTACCGTAGCTGTGAGACGCAGCAGGTCGCGTCGGCGTTTCAACCGCCGCAGCCCCCGCCGCCACCGCCGCCGCAGGAGCTGCCACCCCCACCGCCGCCGCACGAGCTGCCGCCCCCGCCGCAGGAGCTGCCGCCGTAGTAGCCGACGGCCGCGCCGCCCCCGGCGCTCGTCCAGCGTGAGCGGGCCGCCCGGCGGTCGTACGTCTTGGCGGCGGCGTGCGCGGCCTGGGTGACGGCCGCGCGGACGTCCTGGTCCGGGTGGGCGGCGAGGCCGCCGCTCGCGACGGCGCCGGTCGCGCCGGAGAGCAGCGTCCCGGCCCGGCGGGCCTCTTCGACGGCCGTCCGCCCGGCGACGGTGGCCTTCGCCTCCGGCGCGTTCGCGGCCCGCACGGTGACCGCGACCACCGCGACCACGTTCAGCACGAGCAGACCGAGCAGGTAGCCGACGGCGTGGCCGGTGCTCGCCCCGGCGACCAGCCGCGCGATGCCGAGCGCGATCAGCACCCAGTACGCAATCGACGTGGTGGTCCAGGTCAGCCGCAGTTTCCGCGTGTCGGCGAGCAGGCCGCGGCCGACCAGCCCGGCCGCCAGCTCGGTCACCGACCGGTGCTGGGAGACGGCTGTGCGCACCCGGTCGACCGAGCTGCCGGTCTTGCCGACGCGGTCGACCGCGATGCGGCCCAGTTCGTCCGCCGGCCGGCCCTTGACGCGGTGCAGCCGGCCGGTGCCGTCCATCCGGACGAGCTGCTGGTCCAGCAGCCCCGCGACGACGACTTCGCCGACGCGGTCGGGCCCGCCCGCCAACAGGGCCAGCTCTTCGACGCTCTGCGGTGCCCCGCCCGCGTGGCCGCGCGCCAGCACACTGGTGCGCACCACGGCGTAGAGCAGGGGAATGAGAAGCAGGCCCAGGTAGAGGCCCGTGAACAGCGGTCCGGGAATGCCCCACGTGTCGGTCATGACTCCGCCCTCCCTCATCCGTGTGCGGAGACTACGTTCGAGGAAGGGCGGAGGGTTGCCGGCTTAAGGAGGATTTAGGACGGCGATTTCAGGACGGCGATTTCAGGACTGCGGCACCAGCTTGAGCGAGATCGAGTTGATGCAGTAGCGCTGGTCGGTCGGGGTCGCGTACCCCTCGCCTTCGAAGACGTGCCCGAGGTGGCTGTGGCAGGAGCCGCAGAGCACCTCGATCCGCTTCATGCCCATGGCCCGGTCTTCGCGGAGCAGGACGGCGTCGGAGTCCGCCGGGTCGTAGAACGACGGCCAGCCGCAGTGGCTCTCGAACTTCGTGTCACTGCGGAACAGCTCGGCACCACAGGCGCGGCATGCGTAGACGCCGGTCGTCTTGGTGTCGGTGTACTCGCCGGTGAACGGCCGTTCGGTGCCGGCCTGGCGGAGTACGGCGTACTCCTCCGGGCCCAGCTCCGCCCGCCATTCCTGCTCGGACTTCACTACGCGAGGGGTGGCGCCGACAACGGGTTTCATACCTTTCACCCGATCCACGTTACGCCGCGAGCCACGCGAGGGCGTGCACCACGATGTCCCATGCGGCGACTATCACGCCGAGCACGATGAGGACCACGATCAAGGCCGACACCCAGTAGCGCAGCCCGCCGAGGCGGTTGCTGGAATCGGCGAAGTCGGCGACGCCGTCGAGAGCGGCTTCGATGGTGTAGTTCGGACCGGATCGCTCGATCCGGTCGAGGTGCTCGGCGAACGCGCGCGCCTCCGGGTCAAACGGGTCCAGCCCGACCAGGTCCTCGTGGAAGCGAGGGTTCCCGCCCGGCGGCGAAGCTCCGCTCTCGGCCATACCACCACGGTAGGCCATCGGACCCGCTCAGCCCACCAGCGGCGCGTTAAGTCTCACTGGCGGGAGGCCGAGCCGGGGAGCCTGGTGTCGGCGTCGATGAGCATCTGACCGCCGACCGTGACGATCCGGTAACCGCCGCGGACCCCGTTGACCGTCAGGTTCATCGTGATCGAGCCGTCGGAGTTGGCGCCGCCGCTGTCGGCGCGGGCCGTGCTGTAGCTGGGGGCCTTGTTGCTCGCCCAGTAGTCGGTGAAGGCCTGCTCGCTGCCGTACACCTGCTGCGCGGCCGGGGTGAGCTTCGACCAGCCGCTCGACGGGCTGTCGTAGAACGCGGTGAGCGCGCGGCCGGCGGCGCCGTAGTCGCTGATCTTGCCTTCCGGCGCGGTCTTGCCCAGATCCGCGGGGACGTTCGTGGCACTCTGCGCGCCGCTGCTGCTGCTCTTCGGCGCGGTACCGGGGGCGCTGGTCGCCGCGCCCGGGGACTGGGCGGTCTGGTCGCCGCCCGTGCCGCCGCCGCTGGAGTTCGCCATCAGGAAGACGATCACGGCGACCACGACGACCGCGGCACCCGCGCCGGCGAAGATCGCGTACTTGCGCTTGTTGTCCGGCTTGGCCGTGCCCGTCGAGTACTGCGGCGCCCTCGCCGACGGGGCCGAAGCCGCGGGCACCGGTCTGGGCGGGGTGTTCGGCGGCGCGGCCGGGGACCGCATCGGCATGAAAGCGGCGGTCGGGCGCGGCGGGTTCGACGGCGCCTTGCCCGCGCCCACCGGCGTGCCGGCCGGCGGCGACGAGGGCGCCTGCTGCTCGGAGCGCTGCCACGGCGGGCGGTCGCCGCTGTCCGCGGGGGGCGCGGCGGGCTTGCGGCCCCCGCCACCCGAGAGCAGCGGCGGTGACGCCGACATGCCGCCCGGTTCGGTCCGGGCCAGCGCGGCCAGCCGCTCGCGGGCCTCGGCCATGGACGGCCGCTCGCCCGGCTCGCTGCGCAGGAGGCTCATCAGCAGCGCGGTGGCCCCGCCCGCCTGCACCGGCGGGTTGATCTGGCCGTTCGCCGCCGCGTAGAGCAGCGCGAGCTGGTTGGTCGTGTTGCCGTAGGGCGTGGTGCCCTCGATGGCCTGGTAGAGGGTCGCGCCGAGGGCGAAGACGTCGGAGCTGGGCACCGGGTCGGCGCCGCGCGCCAGCTCGGGAGCCAGGTACGCGGGCGTGCCGCCGATCAGGCCCGTCGCCGTCAGCGTCATGTCGCCGGCCGCGCGCGAGATGCCGAAGTCGGTGATCTTCGCGGTGCCGGTCTCGTCGATGAGGATGTTGCCGGGCTTGACGTCGCGGTGGACGATCCCGGCGCGGTGCGCGGCGACCAGCGCCGACGCCACCTGCTCGCCGATCCGCGCGATCCGGCCGAGGGGCAGCGTGCCCTCCTCGGAGAGGATGGTGGAGAGGCTCGGCCCGTTGAGGTACTCCATCACCAGGCACGGGTCGCCGTTGTGCTCGGCGATGTCGAACACCACGATGGCGTTCGGGTGCTGGAACCGGGCGGCATTCTTCGCCTCGCGCATCGCGCGCTGGCGCATGTTGTCGCGCTCGGTCTCGGAGACGCCCGGCTGGGGCAGGATCTGCTTGATCGCCACGGTGCGCTCGAGGCGCACGTCGGTCGCGCGCCACACGACTCCCATGGCACCGCTTCCGATGTGCTCGACGAGGCGGTAGTGCCCCGCGATCAGCTGACCGGTGTCGATGGCGACTGCTCCTGACGAAATTCCCGGTGGTGGTGACCCTGCTCAGCGCGTATCCGCTTCGCGCACCCGATCGAGTGTAGCGGGCGGCCGGGTGCTGTTCGCGTCAGCCAGCCGGACCGGCGGGCTCCGGTTCGGGTACCGGTGCCACCGGCGACCGTTTCCGGAACACCCTGACCAGCCCGATCGCCCCGGCCAGCGCGAAGACGCCGTAACAGGCGAGCAGCGCGGGCGGCGTGTCGCCGGTCAGGACGTCCCCGAGCACGACCACCGCGACGGTGCCGGGCACGCTTCCCAGCAGCGTACCCGCCAGATACGGGGTCAGCCGTACGGACGACACCCCGCAGAGGTAACTGAAGGGCGCGAACGGCACTACGGGTATGAGCCGCAGCGACGTGATGGCCAGGACGCCACCGTCGGAGAGCCGGTCGTTGACCGCCCGCACCGACGTGCGGTGCAGGTGCCGGGTGACGAGGTCCCGGCCGAGCAGGCGCGCCAGCCCGAACGACAGGCCGGCCGCGATGGTCGTGGCGACCAGGCCGATCGCGATCCCGGCCGCGGTGCCGACCAGCAGGCCGGCGGCGAGGTTGAACACCGTCCGCGGGATCGGGATCACCGTGAGCAGCGAGTACGCGACGAACAGGACGAGCGGCGTGGCCGGGCCGGTGGCCGCCGCCCAGGCCCGCAGGTCGGCCGGACCCGGGATCGGCAGCAGCACCGCGGCCGCCGCGAACAGGGCGAGCACGGCGAGCGCGACGATCATCTTGGTGCGGCCGGACACCCGCTCAACGCTACAGCGTCGGTTTCCCGGTCGGCTTTCTCCCGAGGGTGACGGCATTCTCGCGGGAGCCGGGCGGCGCGATCACCGCTAGCGTGGCCGCATGCCCAAGCACGGTGACCCGGTGACCTACGACGTCGGCGGGCGCAACGTCCGCGTCTCGAGCCCGGACAAGGTGTACTTCCCGCAGCGCGGCATCACCAAGCGGCAGGTCGTCGAGTACTACCTGGCGGTCGGCGAGCCGCTGCTGCGCGCGATCGGCGAGCGGCCGACGACGCTGAAGCGCTACGTCGACGGCGTCGAAGGCGACTGGTTCTACGCCAAACGCCTGCCGAAGGGCGCGCCGGACTGGGTCGAGACCGCCGAGATCACCTTCCCGTCGGGCCGCAAGGCCGCGGAGGTGTGCCCGACCGAGCCGGCCGTGTTCGCGTGGGCGGCCAACCTCGGCACGTTCGACTTCCACCCGTGGCCGGTGCGGCGTCCCGACGTCGATCACCCGGACGAGCTGCGGATCGACGTCGACCCGCCGGACCGCGCCGGGTTCGCCGACGCGGTCGCGGTCGCCCAGGTCGTCCGCGAGGTGCTGGAGGCCGCCGGGCTGACCGGCTACCCGAAGACGTCGGGTGGCCGCGGCGTGCACGTGCTGGTCCGGATCCGCCCGGAGTGGGACTTCGTCCAGGTGCGCCACGCGGTGATCGCGCTGGGCCGCGAGGTCGAGCGCCGGATCCCGGACCGGGCGACGATCTCGTGGTGGAAGGAGGAACGCGGCGGCCGCGTCTTCCTCGACTACAACCAGGCGGCCCGCGACCGCACGGTGGCCTCGAGCTGGTCGGTCCGCGGCACCCCGCGCGCGACGGTCTCCACCCCGCTGACGTGGGACCTGCTGCCCGAGGTCGACGCGGACGACTTCGACGTCCTGACGGTCCCGGCCTTCCTCACCGAACACGGCGACCTGCACGCCCGCATGGACGACAAGGCGTTCGGCCTGGAGACGGCGCTGGAGTGGTACGAGCGTGATCTGCGCGACCACGGGCTCGGGGACCTGCCGTACCCGCCGGACTACCCGAAGATGCCGGGGGAACCGAAGCGGGTCCAGCCCAGCAAGGCCCGCCCGGAGCCGGAAGCCTGACTCACGGTTTCCGGCAGCTGACGGCGGTCACGGCCGCCTTCGGCACGACCTTGGTGCTCTTGGTGGACGTGACCGTGCGGTCGACGCGGTAGGAAGAGCCGCCCTCGGAGTACGCGGTCTCGATCAGTTCGCCGGAGTCGTCCCCCGGGATGTCGTAGGTGATGTCGTAGTCCCAGAGCAGGGTGCTCGCGCCGAGCACGCTGAGCTTCGGTTCGACGACGACGTTGCAGCCGGCCGTGCCGAAGCACTGCTTGGACACGACGCTGAGCGCGACGGAGTAATCCTTCGCGGTCGGCTCCGGCAGCAGTGGTCCGGTGGTGGTCGGTGCGACCGGTTCGGGGATCGACGGGCTGGTGGTGGCGGGCGCGGTGGCGTCACGTGGGCGCACCTGCCCGTCGGCCGACGCCCACGTTCCGCCGGGGCCGGCACACGGCACCTGCTGGGACTTGTCCAGGCACGGACCGGACGCGGCCTTGCCGACCGCGACCACGACCACGACCACGATCACCACGACGATGCCGGCCACCAGCAGCGGCAGGGCGACCAGCGCGGCGACGCCCCGTCTTGCGCGGCGGCTTCGGCACTCGCGGCGTCTCGCGCGGGGTTGTAACCATCGCCACAGGCGTGCCGGGCGCCACTCGCGCTCGGCGAAAGTGGTCAAAACCTTTATCGGTTTCCCGCCCGAAAAGAACGCGGAGTGATCACCCAAGCGCGCGGTGTCGCCTATAGGGTCACAAATGTTGCACGGCCGAGTTCAGCGTCACGATCATGGACTCGAACGGCGTAACGTGCGGTCCCGAATCGACGACTCCCCGGGACAATGCCGGGGGCGGGCTCGACCAGAGGGAGGCCCTTCGTGGACGACCTGATCGCATTCCTCGCCGCGCGCGTGGGCGCGCGGCAGGCGTTGATCATGCAGGCCGTCAACAAGGCCAAGGCCGGCGAGACGATGAACCGCGGGGAGACGAAGGTCGCCGTGGAGCAGCGGGTGCGCGGGCTGGTCGACCTCGAGCTCGACGTGGTCAACCAGATGATCAACGAGATCGAGGCGACGCGCCGGATCCTGCTCGCCCACCGCACGACGGTGTCCGAGAAGGTCCCCGGGTTTCCGCTCTACGGCAGCGAATACTGGTGTGAGACCTGCCACGTGCCCGCCGACGAGGCCGGCTCGAACTGGTGCCTCACCCTGCGCCTGCTGGCACTGCCCTACGCCGATCACTCGGACTACAGCGAGCGCTGGCGCCCCTGACGGGAATCCCGTCGCGCGCCGGGCGTTGCACCCGGTGTGAAGCTTTCCGTGCTCGACCGTTCGCCCGTGCGGCGCGGCAGCACCCCGGCGCGGGCGCTGCGGGACACCGTCGCCTTCGCCGCCGGCGTCGAACGGCTGGGCTACCACCGGTTCTGGGTGTCCGAGCACCACAGCGTGCCCGGGGTCGCCGGGTCCGCGCCGACCGTGCTGGCCGCGGCCGTCGCCGGGGCGACGTCGAAGATCCGCGTCGGCACCGGCGGGGTGATGCTGCCGAACCACCGGCCGCTGGTCGTCGCCGAGCAGTTCGGGGTCCTCGAAGCGCTCCACCCCGGCCGGATCGACCTGGGGCTGGGCCGTTCCGTCGGGTTCACCGGCGGGGTCCGGGAGGCGCTGGGCCACGGCAAGGAAGCCGCCGACGACTTCGGCGCGCAGGTGCGGGAGCTGCTCGGGTTCTTCACCGGCGACCACGCTTACCCGGGCGTCCACGCGTATCCGGCCGAGGGTCTGCGCGTGCCGCCGTTCCTGCTGGCCACCGGCTCCGGCGCGGACCTCGCCGCCGAGCTCGGGCTGCCGCTGGTGATCGCGCCCGTACGCGGGGAACAGGCGCTGAAGGAAGCCGTGACGCGCTATCGCGACGGGTTCCGGCCGTCGGAGTGGGCGGGGGAGCCGTACGTCGTGGTCTCGACGGCCATCGCTGTCGCGGAGCCGGCGGAGGCGGCGCGGCGCCTGCTCGTCCCGGAGGCCTGGGCGACGGTGTATTCGCGCTCCCACGGCGTCTTCCCGCCCCTGTCGCCGCCCGCGGAGGTCCTGGCCCTGCCGATGACCGACCGCGAGCGCCGGCGGCTCGAGGAGACCCTGGACGGCCAGATCTCCGGGACGCCGGCCGAGGTCGGCGATCGGCTGGGGGCACTGGTCGAGACCACCGGAGCCGACGAAGTCCTCGCGACGACGGCGGCCTACGACCAGTCCGCGCGGCTGGATTCGTTCGCGGCTCTCGCCGAGTTGGCCGATCTTCGCGTTCCGGCCTGAATTTCCGTGACCCGCCGACCAATTCGCCGGACTTCACGTCGGTGAATCAATATCCGGGTGCCGATATAACGCGTCGAATTATTTCCGGTGTGTGCCGCGACGATTCGGCGGTACCGTTCTCGCATGACTGCCGGGTCGGCCATGAGCCGTGAGCAGACGGGTTCCCCGGCCACGTCCTGACCTCCGGGCGGGCGCGTGGCCCGCCTCCCGCACGTCTTCCGTCCATCGGAACGTGCGCGGGAAGGAGGTGAAATCGCATGTCCCGTGACGAAGAGAGCCTGTCCGGCCTCGCCGAGGGCGACGTGCTCGACGGCGTGGTCGTGAAGGTGCTGCCGTTCGGTGCGTTCGTCGAGGTCGGGCCCGGGCTCCACGGCCTGCTGGTGACCACCGGCGCGCCGGAAGCCGGCACCCGGCTTCCGGTCCGTGTCGAGCGGATCGACGTCGCACACCGCCGGTTCAGCCTGGTGAGGGCCTAGCCGGAAGCGGACCGGGCCGGGCGCCCGGCCCGGTCTGCGCGGCGATCACCCGAGGACCAGGGGCAACCGGGCCGCGAGGTCGCCCAGTGCCGCCGTTTCCGCGTCGCTCGGGGCGCGGCGGCCGGTGCCGACCAGCAGGGCGTCGGTGTCGGAGAACGACGCCGGGAACGGCGCTCCGGCGATCTTCTCCAGCATCTCGCGTGTGCGGGCGAGGCCGGGCGGCCGGGCCCCGGCGACCAGGTCCAGGTGGTGCAACGTCCACTCCAGTACGTAGGCCGAGAGGTAGTCGCCCGCGGTGAGGACCATGTCCTGGGTCGCGACGCGCACCCCGGGATCGGCGCGGCCGGCGGCACGGCCCGCCGCCGAGCCCACGTCGTCGAGGTGGAACTTCAGCAGCGCCGGGTCTTCGTACGCGGCGGCCAGCCGGACGATCAACGCGTCCAGGGGATCGTCGCCGGCCGGCGGGGTTTCGGCGACCTTCCAGGAGGTGATCGCGTCGGCCGTGGGCTCGGCTTCGGCCGGTGTGACGAGGGTGATCAGCACGTCCTGCGCGTCGATCACCAAGTGGCACACCAGGTCCCGCACCAGCCAGCCCCGGCAGCCCGACGGTTTCGCGAAGTCCTCGTCCGGCAGGGCGGCGACCGCCGCGAGCAACGCCGTCCACGAACGCGAGAAGAGATCCACGACGGCCAAGGTAGCGATTCAGAGCCTCAGCTGCAGCTGGGTAAGGATGCGCTGGGCCGGATCGCCGAAGTCCACACCGGACACTTCGGCGGCGCGCCGGACGCGGTACCGCACGGTGTTGGGGTGGATGTTCAACGCCGACGCGGCGGCGCGGACGTCGCCGAACGCGTCGAGCCACGCCAGCACGGCGGGCACCAGGATGCCGCCGTGCTCGGCGTCGTGCTCCACCAGCGCCGTCAGCCGCGGGTCGCGGATCCGCGGCTGGTCGCCGAGGTAGGCCAGCACCTCCGACAGCAGCACCTCGGCGCGGACGTCGGCCAGCGACGCGACGTCGGACGGCCAGTGCCCGCGCGCCATCGTGGCCAGGACGCGATCGGCGTCACCGCGGGAGGCGACGGCGTCGGACAGCCGCGGCACGACGCCGCCGAGCGCGGCCCGCACCGGGACTTCGAGGTGCCGCCGCGCCGCGCCGACGATCTCGCGGGCCAGCGCCAGGACGGCGGCGTCCGAGTGCTCGGGCAGGTCCGGCAGCAGGGCGTAGACGCGGCCGCCGATCACGCTGACCAGCGCACTGCGGCGGTAGGCGGCGGTGTGCACGGCGATCAGGTGGACGAGCTCGGCGCGGCGCAGCTGACGGTTCTCCGCCCGGCTCAACGCGAACGCCAGCACCTGGGCCGGCCGCGACGGGTCGGCGCCGATGTCGTCGGCGACCGACTCGGCGTCCAGCTTGCCTTCCAGCAGGCTCGCCAGGAGGTCTTCCCGCAGCCGCAGCTCGGGGCTGGGCAGGGTGCGGGCGCGGATCAGCTGCGGGGCGAGCGCGCGGCTCGCGCCGAGCAGCGCCAGCTCGGCCTGCTCGGTGAGCGGCTGGGCGCCCTCCTGGACCCAGATCGTGCCGAGCGGCTGCGTGCCGGCGTGGATGCCCGCCGCGATGCGCCGCCGGATGCCGAGCTCCGGGCGCTCGTCGATCCGCACGATCCCCTCACCGGCGCGAAGCCGCTGGTAGACGCCCCATTCGCGGAGCAGGGCGAGGTAGCGTTCCGGGCCTTCGCGGCCGAGGATCGACAGCCGCCGCAGTTCGTCGACCTCGTCGCCGGCGCGGGAGTAGGCGAGCACGCGGCTCGCCGTGTCCTCGATGCTGACGAGCCCGCCGGTGAGGGTCGCAATCGTCTGCGCCAGGGCGAACAGGTCACCGAGCACCTCGCCGCTCGCCGCCTCGCCGCCCGCGCGGGCGGCCTCGACGACACCACGGGCGAGTGACTCCACTTGCTCCCAGCGGGCTTCGGCGCCGACGGTGAGCAGGGCGACGCCGGCGTCGGCGGCGACCTCGGCGCTCCCTGCGCCGGTGCCCTTGACCGCCACGGCCGCCGCCCCGCCGCGGCCGGCCGCGCGGATCGCGGGCGCCGCGGCCCGCCCGCGCGCGCCGATGACCAGCACGAGGTCGCCGGGGCTCGCTTCGAGCGGGTCCTCGGGGTCGAGGATGACGACGTCCGAGACCGGCACGCCAAGGCCGTGCGGGGCCACGACGACCTCGACCAGCGGTTCGCCGAGGGTCGCGAGCACGTGCCGCAGCGACGTCCCGGCCGTCACCTGCGGGTCAGCCGATCGGACAAGCTCATGTCGGTGATTTTAGCCGTCCGGACAAACCCAGAACACGTGTCCGGGGTTACCGTTCGGGGCATCAGGACTTAGAGCAGCGCTGCAGAGGAGCCGCCGTGGACGCCGTGACCCAGACCCCCGCCCCGAAGAACGAGACGGTGCTGACGTACGCGCCGGGCAGCGCCGAGCGCGCGGAACTCGAGGGTGCGCTCAAGCGGCTGGGCCAGGCGGAACCCGTCGACCTCACGGTCACCGTCGGAGGTGAGCAGCGTCCCGGCGGCGGCGAGAAGATCGACGTCGTCCAGCCGCACAACCGCCGCCACGTGCTGGGCACCATCCACAGCGCCACCCAGCAGGACACCACCGACGCCATCACCGCGGCCGCGCAGGTCGCGCCGGAGTGGCGCGCGCTGTCCTACGACGACCGCGCCGCCATCCTGCTGCGCGCGGCCGACCTGCTGACCGGCCCGTGGCGCGCGACGATCAACGCCGCGACCATGCTCGGCCAGTCCAAGACCGCGACCCAGGCCGAGATCGACTCCGCCTGCGAGCTCGCCGACTTCTGGCGCTTCAACGTCGAGTTCGGCCGCCGCGTGCTCACCGAGCAGCCGATCAGCTCGCCGGGCGTGTGGAACCGCCTGGAGCACCGGCCGCTCGAAGGCTTCGTCTACGCGATCACGCCGTTCAACTTCACCGCGATCGCCGGCAACCTGCCGACCGCGCCCGCGCTGATGGGCAACACCGTGCTGTGGAAGCCGTCGCCGACGCAGTCGTTCGCCGCGCACCTGACCATGCGGCTGCTCGAAGAGGCCGGCCTGCCGGCGGGCGTCATCAACCTGCTGCCGGGTGACGGCAAGGCCGTCTCCGAGGTCGCCCTGACCCACCGCGACCTGGCCGGCGTCCACTTCACCGGCTCGACCGCGACGTTCCAGCACCTCTGGGGCACGATCGGCGCGAACATCGCCGGCTACCGCTCCTACCCGCGGCTGGTCGGCGAGACCGGCGGCAAGGACTTCATCGTCGCGCACCCGTCGGCCGACGTCGACGTCCTGCGCACCGCGATGGTCCGCGGTGCTTTCGAGTACCAGGGCCAGAAGTGCTCCGCGGCTTCGCGGGCCTACATCCCGCGCAGCGTATGGAACCGGGTGAAGGACGGTCTCGTCGCGGAGACCGAGGCCCTGTCCTACGGCGACGTCACCGACCTGTCGCACTTCGGCGGCGCGGTGATCGACCAGCGCGCGTTCGACAAGCACGCTTCGCTGTTCGACCGCGTCAAGGGGGACGCCTCGGTGGAGATCCTCACCGGCGGCACCGCCGACGACACCGACGGCTTCTTCGTCCAGCCGACGATCCTCGTCTCGGACAACCCGAAGCACGAGATCTTCTCGACCGAGTACTTCGGCCCGATCCTGTCGGTGCACGTCTACGAGGACGGCGATTTCGACGCCGTGCTGAAGCTGGTCGACGAGACGGCGTCCTACGCGCTGACCGGCGCGATCATCGCGAACGACCGCACGGCCGTGGCGAAGGCGTCCGAGGCGCTGCGGTTCGCCGCCGGCAACTTCTACGTCAACGACAAGCCGACCGGCGCGGTCGTCGGCCAGCAGCCGTTCGGCGGCGCGCGGGCCTCGGGCACCAACGACAAGGCCGGCTCGATCTTCAACCTGCAGCGCTGGACGAGCCCGCGGTCGATCAAGGAGACCTTCGTCCCGCCGACCAGCGTCCGCTACCCGCACCAGGGCTGAGAGGGAGACCGTCATGCTGCGTGCCCCGTTGCTCGCCGCCGCCCGCTCGAAGGGCATCCGGCGGCTCGTCGAAGCGGTGCCCGCCACGCGATCCGTGGTGCGCCGCTTCGTCGCCGGGTCCGAGACCGCCGACGCCGTCCGCGTCGCCGGGGAACTGGCCGTTGACGGCCGGCGGATCACCCTCGACCACCTGGGTGAGGACACCACCGACGCCGCCCAGGCGGCGGCGACGGTCGCGGCCTACGAAGCCGTGCTGTCGGCCCTGGCGTCCGAGGGGCTCGCCTCGGGAGCGGACGTGTCGGTGAAGCTGTCGGCCGTCGGGCAGTTCCTGCCGTCGAACGGCGAGGACGTCGCGCTGGAGAACGCCCGGAAGATCTGCGCCGCGGCGGACGCGGTCGGCGCGACGGTGACGCTCGACATGGAGGACCACACCACCACGGACTCGACGCTCGGCATCCTGCGCGAGCTGCGCGGCGAGTACCCGTGGGTGGGCGCGGTGCTGCAGGCGTACCTGCGGCGCACCGAGCAGGACTGCCGCGACCTGTCCGGCCCGGGTTCGCGGGTGCGGCTGTGCAAGGGCGCCTACGCCGAGCCGGAGTCGGCCGCCTTCCAGGACAAGGGCGACGTCGACAAGTCGTACGTGCGCTGCCTGCGCGTCCTGATGGCCGGGCAGGGTTACCCGATGGTGGCTTCGCACGACCCGCGGATGATCGAGATCGCCGCCGCGCTGGCGATCGAGAACACCCGGTCGTCGGATGACCACGAGTTCCAGATGCTCTACGGCATCCGGCCGGAGGAGCAGGCCCGGATCGCGGCGTCGGGCTCGCGGATGCGCGTCTACGTGCCCTACGGCGACGAGTGGTACGGCTACTTCATGCGCCGTCTCGCGGAACGCCCGGCCAACCTCGGGTTCTTCCTGCGCGGCCTGGCCACCCGGTCCTGAAAAGCCGTGAAGGCCTCCTTACCGGCTCTTACGGCCGGTAAGGAGGCCTTCACGGCTTTCGGCGTTACGCCTGCTCGGAAGCCTCGGCTTCGGCGGCCTTGCGCTTGACCTCGGCCATGTCGATGTCGCGCGCCTGCTTGATCAGGTCCTCCAGGGCGGGCTCCGGGAGCGCGCCGGGCTGGGAGTAGATCAGCGTCTTGTCGCGGATGATCGCCAGCGTCGGGATCGAGCGGACGTCGAAGGCGGCCGCGAGCTGCTGCTGCGCCTCCGTGTCGACGCTCGCGAACACGATGTCGTCGTGCTTCTCCGACGCCTTCTCGTACACCGGCGCGAACTGACGGCACGGGCCGCACCAGCTCGCCCAGAAGTCGATGAGGACGAACTCGTGGTCATTGAGGGTCTGGTCGAAGTTCTCGGCGGTCAGCTCAACGGTGCTCATGACCAGGTCAACGACTCGGGCCCGGCGGGAATTCCCGGGCGCGCGGTAGCGTCTGCACGAGCGAAACCCCGCGTGACCCGAGGAGGACACATGGCCGACAGGGAGATCCTGGGCCGGATCGACGAGCTGATCGCGGAGGAGCACGAGCTCCGCTCGCGTTCGGTGGGCGTGGGCCTGGCCGGCGCCGACAAGGACCGGCTCACCTCGGTCGAGCAACAGCTGGACCAGTGCTGGGACCTGCTCCGGCAGCGCCGCGCGAAGACCGAGTTCCACGAGAACCCGGAAGACGCCCAGGCCCGCCCGGTCTCCGAGGTCGAGTCCTACCGCCAGTAACGACGTACCCAGAGGGTCGGCTCGCGTACCTGGAGGGTCGGTTCGCGTACCTGGAGGGTCGGCTCGTGAGCCGACTGTCTGGGTACGTGAGCCGACTGTCTGGGTACGTGAACCGACTGTCTGGGTACGTGAGCCGACTGTCCGGGTACGCGGGCCGACTCTCCGGGTACGGGGGTCAGGCGGGGCAGAGGGTGCCGTCGGCGGGGATCTTGCCGTCGATGAGGAAGCCGCGGGCCGCGTCCGTGACGCAGGGGGACGCGCCCAGGGCGCCGTGGCCCGCGCCCTGCCAGGTCAGCGTGACCGCGGACGGCATCTGGTCGGCCGCGCGGGTGGTGCCGACCTGCGGGGTGACCGGGTCGGCCGCGGTGGCCGTGACCAGGATCGGCGGCGCGCCCGGGGCGCCCGCCGGGGGCAGCGGCTCGGTCCGCACCGGCCACGGGCCGCACCACGCCAGCTGCTGGGCCACGACCGCGCCGAACTGCGGGTACTTGGCGCGCATCCCGGCGACGATCTGGTCGAGCTGGTCGGCCGAGAGGCGCGTCTGGCTGTCGTTGCAGTGCGTCGCGATGGCGGAGTCGAGCCGTGACGGCTGGGCCCGCGAGTCGTGCAACGCCGGCGTGGCGAACGCGGCGAGCGGCGCGATGGTCCCGCCCTTGGCCGCCGTGATCGCGTCGGCCAGCTCGGGCCAGCGCGAGCGCTGCGCCAGTCCCGAGTAGACGGCGAACATCGCGACGCCCGGGCCGAACGCGGTCCCGTCGTCGGTCGACGGCGGCGCGGCGCGCAGCTGGTCGGTCAGGGTGGCGAGGGCGGCCTTCGGGTCGCCGAGCGAGCACCCGCGCGCCGTGCAGTCGGCCGCGAAAGCGTCCAAAGTGGACTGTGCGCCGGCCGCGACGGCGTCGAGCACCGCGGCGGTGTCCGGGCCCGGGTCGGGCACGCCGTCGAGCACCATCCGGCCGACCTGGCCGGGGAAGCGCACCGCGTACTCCGACAGCACCTTCGAGCCGTCGCCGCGGCCGAGCGCGTCGAGCCGCTCCATGCCCAGCTGCTTGCGCAGCTCGTCGAGGTCGCCCGCGGCGCGCCAGCTGTCCAGCGCCGTCTGCGTGTCGTCCAGCTCGATGGCGCACTGCTGACCGGCCTTGCGCGCGGCGTCCAGGACGTCGGCGAGGCCGCCCTGCGCCGGGTCGGCGTCGATCAGGTCGTGCCGGATCTCGGCCGGCACGCACTGCACCGCGCCCGACATCCCGGTGCCGCGCCGGTCCAGGCCGATCAGCGAGAACTTCTCCAGGAACGCCGGCGGCAGCGTGGCGGCGAGGCGGGCGGCGTAGATCGTGCCCGGTTCGCCGTCGACGTCGTTGACCACGACCAGCGGCACCGGCCCGGCGCCGACCTTGAGCGCCAGCAGGCGCATGACCGAGCGGCGCGGCTCGTCCGGCGCGTCGACCGGGGTCGGCACGCGGGCGCAGGTGAAGTGCAGGGTGTCCGGGACGGGCGGGGTGCCGATCCGCTGGCGGGTGTCGTCGTCGCAGTCGGACCACTTCAGCGACGACGACTGCGGCTCGCCCAGCGGCGGCAGCGGCACCGACGGCGTGGCGCCGGGCGCGGTCGACTTCGCCGGGCCGTCGTTCTCGACCAGGGCCGGGCGCACCGACGGCCCCGCGGCGCAGCCCGCGGCGGAGGCCAGGGCGAGCAGCGCGACCAGGAGACGGGAACGGCGGCGCACGGGCGAAGTCCTCACGTAGATCAAGGCCGGAACACCGTGAGCTTTCCACGTCCGGTGTGGGACGCGGGTTAGCGGGTGCGCACCACCTGGCCGCGGAACACCGCGTCGAGGTCGTAGCGGGCCGGCTCGTCGAGCTGGCTGTAGTCGCACGACGCGGGCTCGCGGTCCGGGCGCCACCGCACGAACCGCGCGTTGTGCCGGAACCGCGACGGCATACCGCCCTCGGTGTTCTCGTAGGCCACCTCGACGACGCGCTCGGGCCGCAACGGCACCCATTCGTGCTCGGTGGCGCGCCAGCGGGTGATCCCGCCGGGGATCCGCTGCGCCTCGCCGGTGGCCTTGCCGCCCCACGGGTGGTCTTCGCCGTCGGTGATCAGCGGCGCCAGCTCTTCGGCCAGCTCGCGACGGCGTTCCTTCGGGAACGACCCGATGGTGCCGACGTGGTGCAGCACGCCGGCCTCGTCGTGCAGGCCGAGCAGGAACGAGCCGACGAGGTCGCCCGGGCCGCCGTCGACGTGCCAGCGCAGCCCGGCCAGCACGCAGTCGGCCGTGCGCAGGTGCTTGTACTTGAGCAGCACCCGCTTGCCGGGGGAGTAGGGCTCCTCCAGCGGCTTGCCGATGACGCCGTCGAGGCCGGCGCCCTCGAACAGCTCGAACCAGTGCCGCGCGGTGTCGGCGTCGGTGGTGGCCGGGGTGAGCGAGATCCGGCCGTCGGCCAGCTTCTCGAGCCGTTCGCGGCGGGCCGACGTCGGTTCGTCCAGGAAGGATTCGTCGCCGAGGGCGAGCAGGTCGAACGCGACGAACTCGGCCGGCTGCTCGGCCGACAGCAGCGTGACGCGGCTTTCGGCGGGGTGGATCCGCTCGGTGAGCGCGTCGAAGTCGAGCCGCCCGTCCCGCGCGACGACGAGCTCGCCGTCGAGCACGACCTTCGGCGGCAGGATCTCGAGCAGCCGCGCGACCGCCTCCGGGAAGTACCGGTTCAGCGGCTTCTCCGCGCGGGACTGCAGGTACAGCTCGTCGCCGTCGCGGAAGACGATGCAGCGGAAGCCGTCCCACTTGGGCTCGAACAGCAGCCCGCCGGAGTCCGGGATGGCCTTGGCGGGCTTGGCGAGCATCGGCTTCAGCGGCGGCTGCAGCGGTAGGGGCATGACGGCATTCTGCGGAACGACGCCGCTCAGCGCACGCGTTTGGCCTGGCTCGTGTCGAGTTCGAGGCGCACGGCGGTGGGCAGGACGTCGAGGCCGAGCGACTCGCGCGCCCTGGTCAGCACGCGCAGGTCGAGGTCTTCCCAGACACGCTTGAGGTCGGTGCCCTCGTGCAGGTACAGGGTGATGCGCAACGCGGGAGAAGTCCGGGAGCCGACCGCGCGGACCCGGGCGCGGCTGACGCCGTCGAGTTGCTCCGCGTCGGCCTGGACGGCGCCCGAGATCGCGCCCGCCGTGACGACGAGTTCGGCACCCACCGCGTCGTCGAGGGCCAGGTCGGGCCGCGGTTCCGGGCGCAACGACCGCAGCGCCCAGCGCAGGCCCAGCACGAGCAGGAGCACGCCGAGCACGATCGCGGCGATGCGGGCGGGGGTGGCGTGCTCGCCCAGCCAGCCGACGGCGATCGGGTCGAGCAGCGGCCGGCGGCCGCGGAACTCGCCGAGCCAGCCGGCGCCGACGACCAGCGCCAGCGCGCCGCCGAGCAGGGCCAGCAGCCCGACGAGGAACGTCAGCGCGCGTTCGCCCGCGTACGACCGGGAAAGCGCCTTCGTGGCAGTGGAGTTGCCGGACTTGCTCATCGGCGGTCCTTCGGCGAGTCGACGACGACGCTGACCTTCGGCCGCCGGGCCAGGGGGACGTCGTCGAGCAGCGTGGCCACGGTCTCCAGCAGGCGCGGCCGCAGCTCACCCTCGGTCTCGAGCCTGCTGGTCGCGCGGACCCGGACCCGGCGGGCGCTGGCGGTGACCGTCGCGCCGGCGACGTTGTCCTGCGCCCGCACGACGAGCCCGACGAGCCGGGCCAGCGACCGCGGAGACGTCGAGACGCTGACGTCGTCGGCCGGGTCGGTCAGCCGGACCGCGCGGTTGCCGGCGGCCAGCGCGCACAGGAGCAGCACCAGGCCCGCGACGGCGAGCACGACGGCGCCGACGCGCACGGTGTAGGCGTCCCAGCCCAGGGCCGTGAGTTCGGCCTGCCAGCGCGGCCACGGCACCAGCAGCGGCCCGGACCCCGGGCGCCACCAGTGCCAGCCGACCTCGAGCGCGAGCAGCGCCCCGGCGGCGGCGAAGGCCAGGCCGAGCAGGGTGGACAGGAGGCGGACGATCGGGCGCACGGCTACCGCACCCTCGGCGCGACGTCGGGCAGCAGCGCCGACACCGTCACGGCCAGGGCCCGCACCTGGTAGGAGGTGATCCGCTCGACCTCTTCGACGACCCGCTCGCGGACGGCGCCGACGACCGCGCGCACCGCCACCGGGTAGTTCAGGGCGAGCTCCAGCGCCAGATCCACCTCGTCGTCGTGGCCGCCGACCCGCGCGTTCGCGCCCTTCTTGCCGGCCCGCGCGGTACCGGGCACCTGATCGGCCGCGTGCTGCGCGACCTTGCGCACCACCGAGTGGCCGATGGTGAGGGTGCCGCGCTCGGCCGGTTCGGCGAGCTCGCGCGGCACGTCGAGGAGCCGGCTCACTTGTCGCGGCCCTTCCCGAACAGCTCGCCGAGGTCGAGCTCGCCGTCGAGCACCCGGCCGGCGACCAGCCCGATGATCCCGACGGCCAGGGTCACCAGGAACGCGGTGAACCCCTGGGTCGCGGCCAGGCCGAGGATGAGCCCGGCCAGGAGCCCGGTCTGCGTTGCGTTCACTTCGTCCTCCTAGGACAGGCGGGGGAGAAACCCCTTCTTACGGGGTCCGGGTGGCGGAGCCTCCGGCCCGGGGCCAGGCCCCGGATGGCACTGCGGGAGTCATTGCACGCGGGGCGGGCGGCGGCGCTTGCGCAACTTCGCGAGCACGGCGGCCACCCCGCGGCGGTTCACCACGAAGCGGATCGGCGCGTCGAACCGGGTTTCGTCCACTGCGGACTTTCCGGCGCGGAACCGGGCCAGCCCCGCGGCGAACTCGGCCGGATCACCGCCGACGTCGGGGTGGTGGGTGCGCACGAACTCCCGGAAGGCCGCGCGGGCCTCCGGGTCCTCCCGCGCCCCCCGCGCGGTCACTCCACCCGCGACGGGAGTTCGGGCTCGTCCTCGCCCGGCAGGTGGATGTCGTTGACGGCGATGTTGACCTCGATCACCTCGAGGCCGGTGATCTGCTCGACGGCGGTGATCACGTTGCGCCGCACCGCGCGGGCGACGTCGGCGATGCGCGCGCCGTACTCGACGACGACGTCGAGGTCGATCGCGGTCTGCTTCTCGCCGACCTCCACCGACACGCCGGACGTGGTGACCGTGCCGGAGCCGGGGATGCGCTCGCGCAGGGCGCTGAACGCCCGTGACATGCCGCCACCCAGCGCGTACACCCCGGTGACCTCGCGGGTGGCCATCCCGGCGACCTTCTGCACCACGAGCGACGAGATCGTGGTGCGGCCGGCGGCGCCCTCCTCGTTGAGCGGGGTCACCGTGCCGGGGCTTTCGGTCCGTTCCGGATGCATGCCTGCAAGCTCCTCTCGAGCGGTCTTGTCGTCCCTACGATGCCCGCGACCACGGGGCTCTCACGCAAGGTCACCCATTCGGGGGAATAGGTCAGTCGTCATGGACGTCGACGACGTGCACGTTCACCGCCGTCGCCACGCCCAGCTGCCGCGACAGCTCCGCGGTGATCTCCCGCCGGAGCGTCTCGGCGGCTTCGTCGGCGGTGATGCCGAAGCGGACCGACACCAGCACCTGGACCACCTCGTCCTCGACCGCGACGGCCGAGATCCGCACGCCCGCCGGCGCCCGCGCCTCGGCGATCGCCGAGGCCAGGCGGCCGACGACCCGCTCGGTCACGCGCAGGCTGCCTTCCTCGCCGGGCACGTCCACCGCCGTCCGGCGGCCGCGGGCCACCGTGCGCAGCACGCGTTCGACCAGGCCGGGCGGCGTCGGCACCCGGCGGCGGGCGGCCGCGCGCACGGCGTCCCAGCGGGGGTCCTGTTCCGGGTCCATCACCGCTCCCTCAGCTCGGCGAGCAGCGCCACCCTGGCCCGGTGCAGGCGGGAGCGCAAGGCGCCGACGTTCACGTCGAGCACTTCGGCGACCTCTTCGTAACTCAGCCCTTCGAGTTCGCGCAGCACCAGCGGCACCCGCTGGGACAGCTCCAGCCGGCCGATCGCGCGCAGCACCGCGTCGACCTCCTCGGCGCGCACGACGCGGCCCTCCGGCCCGGGCTCGGCCGCCGCCAGCAGCGCACTGTCCAGAGTGGACTTCCCCTCGGGTTCGGGGGAGTCCAGGGAGATCGTCGGCTTCCGGCGGCGCAGGATCGCGAGCGCGCCGTTGGTGACGACGCGGTAGAGCCAGGTCGAGACGGCCGACTCGTGCCGGAACCCGCCCAGCGAGCGCCACGCGGCGAGCCACGCCTCCTGCACGACGTCCTCGGCCTCGGCGGCGCTCCCGGTGATCCGCAGCGCCACCCGGTACATCCGGGGCGTGTGCCGCCGGACCAGGGCGCCGAACGCGGCTTCGTCGCCGCCCGCGGCCCGTTCGACCAGCGTGACGTCGTCGCTCATCCGGCACCCCGGCGGTAACGCAGGAGCGTGAAGCCGTCCTCGACGAGCACGGAGGCCAGCGCCAGCGCCCGCGGTGCGGCCGGCGCCGGGCCCGCGGCGATGCGCCCGGCGCCGCCCGCCACGAGCAGCGGCGCGACGGTCAGGCAGAGCTGGTCGACGAGGTCGGCGGCGATCAGCCCGGCGAACAGGCGCGGCCCGCCTTCGCAGTCGACACGGCGCAGGCCGCGTTCGGCCAGCAGGCGCAGGGCGAGCGCGAGGTCGACGTCGTCGTCGCCGGCGCGCACGACCTCGGTGCCGTCGAGGTGCGCGGTGTCGGCGCCGGTCGTGGTGACCACGATCGGGGCCACGACCGTGTCGGTGAACAACGGAGAGTGCGGGTCGAGGTCCGCGGTGCGGGTCACGACGGCGATCGGCGGGACGTCCGCCAGCCCGAGCCGGCGACGCCGCTCCAGCCGTTTCGCGCTCGCCCGGACCCCGCGGTAGTTCTCGGCGCGAGCGGTGCCGGCGCCGACCAGGACGACGTCGCAGAGGTCGCGCCCGAGCAGGAAGACCTCGCGGTCGGCGGCGTGCGAGAGGCCCGCGGACGTCGTGTCGACCTCGACCGCGCCGTCGGCGGAGGCGACGAAGTTGACCTGCACCCAGGCGCGCTCGAGGGTCGCCGGGTAGGCGTAGATCGCCTCCAGGTCGGCCCCGGTCAGCTCGCCCGGTGATGGTGGCCACACACTCCGCACCCGACCATCCCAGCACGCCCCGGAACCCGTTCTCCACCGGGGGATATGGCTACTCACCGGTGATCCTGGGCCACCGGGGCGGCGGATAGGCTCTGCGACCATGCCCGCGCACCTGACCGACCGCCGTCCCGTGCTCGGCGCCGACGAGCTGATCACGGCGCTGGTGCCGCCGCCGCGTTTCGGCGCGGTGCGGTTCGACACGTACCTCCCGAACCCGGACGAGCCCAGCCAGGCCGCCGCGGTCGAGGCCTGCTCGGCGTTCGCGGAGCGCATCGGCGCGCGACCGGAGAAGAAGAAGTTCCGGCTCTTCGGCGGCTCGCCCGCGCCGTCCGGGCCGATGGGGCTCTACCTCGACGGCGGCTTCGGCGTCGGCAAGACCCACCTGCTGGCCTCGGCGTGGCACGCGGCGCCGTCCCCGAAGGCGTACGGCACGTTCGTCGAGCTGACCCACCTGGTCGGCGCGCTCGGCTTCCCCGAGGCCGTCCGGCGGCTCTCGGAGCACCGGATCCTGGCCATCGACGAGTTCGAGCTGGACGACCCGGGCGACACCACCCTGGTCACCCGGCTGCTGCAGGAGCTGATGGACGCCGGGGTGCACATCGCGGCGACGTCGAACACCCTGCCGGAGAAGCTCGGCGAAGGCCGCTTCGCCGCCGAGGACTTCCTGCGCGAGATCCAGTCGCTGTCGGCCCGGTTCGGCGTGGTGCGCGTCGACGGCCCGGACTACCGCCACCGCGGCCTGCCGGACGCGCCGCCGCCCGTCTCGCCCGAAGAACTCGAGGAGTCCGTCGCGGCCCACGAAGGGTCCACTGTGGACGACTTCGACGCGCTGTGCGAGCACCTGGGCGAGCTGCACCCGTCGCGCTACGGGCGGCTGCTGGACGGCGTGACGCGGGTGCACCTGCGCGGTATCCACCCGGCGCCGGACCAGAACGTCGCGCTGCGGCTGGTGGCCCTGGCCGACCGCCTCTACGACCGCGCGATCCCGGTCGTCGTCTCGGGCGACCCGCTGCCGTCCCTGTTCACCGAAGAGATGATCGAAGGCGGCTACCGCAAGAAGTACCTGCGCGCGATCAGCCGCTTGACGGCACTGGCACGCGACGCGGCACAGACCACGTGACGAGCACGACGGCGACCGCGAAGAGCGTGCCGCCGACGACGTCGGTGAGGTAGTGGTAGCCCATGCCGATCAGGCCGGCCGTGGCCGCCAGCAACGCGAGGGCGCTCAGCACGACGACGTAGGTCTTGCGCGTGAGAAGCACCAGCACGGTCAGCACCGAGACCAGGCCGACGGTGTGGCCGCTCGGGTAGACCAGCGTGTCGTTCTTCCACCGGTCGTACAGCGGCTTGAGCAGCCAGGTGTTGAGCAGGATGGCCAGCACCGGCCCGCCCAGCGCCAGTGCGGCGTCCAGCCGCCGCCCGGCGCGCAGGCAGCAGAAGACGGCGACGGCGGCCAGTGCGAACACCACGTACGGCTCGGTCGGCAGCACCAGTACCGCGGCCGCGCCCGGCCCCAGGTGCGCGACGGCGGCCGCGGCGGCCGAGTCGAGCGCGCCGGGCGTGTCCCCACCGGCGAACGGGAGCCCCAGTAGCAGGGCCAGCAGGCCGCAGACCGCGGCGAGCACCCACATCGTCCTCACCCGTGCGAGGGTAGCCGTGACCGGCGGGTTCGATGACTTCGGTGATGCCGCGTCGCCGTCGGCGGCGTCATCCGGATGTGGTCGAGCCCGAGAACGCCGCGTGGTCGGCCTCCGTGCGGTCGGCATAACGCACGGCGTACGCGCCGATCGCCTCGTCCAGCTCGGAGTCGTCGGCGAAGTAGCCGGACAGCAGTTGCGGGTGCAGCGACCGCGTGTGGGCGCGGGCGAGCAGCGCGCCGGCGAGCCGGCCGTAGTCGTCGAGGTGGTCCTTCTCCAGCTCCGCCGGGTCGATGTCGCCCTTGAGGTTGCGGAACTGGCGGACGATGTACGGGACGCCGTCGATCGTGGTCCAGCCGAGCAGGATGTCGGTCTCGGCCTGCACCAGCCGGGCGCCGTCGACGATCCGGCGGCCTTCGTGCTCGGCGGCGGGCAGGCCGAGGTACGGCCCGAGCGCGGGTGACGCCGCCTGTTTCACCTGCAGGACCAGGTCCTCGTCGTCGTTGCCGTGCAGCAGCGCGACGTAGCTGCGGAGCCCGACGCTGCCGGTGCCGACCACGCGGAAGGCGACGTCGGCGATGCGGTAGCGCGAGATCAGCGTCCGCCGCGACTCGCGCAGGGTGTCCACATAGGACGTCAGGCCGGCGGCGACGGCTTCCGCGGTCGCCTCGCCGACGTGCGTCAGCAACGGCGGGTCTTCGACGAACCGGTGCCGTGCCAAGCCGGTCCGGTGGTCGTCGACGCGTTCGGTCCACTTCGCGACGACCTTCGCGCTGTCGTTCTTGCGGGCCTTCTCGGCGGCGTCGGCGAAGTCGTCGATCAGCTCGTCCGCGCGGGCCTTCGACAGCACCGACGAGTCCGGCAGCGCGTTCCAGCTGCGCAGGAACGGCAGCTCGGCGAGCGCGCGGATGGTCCGCCGGTACGACTTCGCCGCGTCCTCGGCGGCTTCCCGGCAGCCGGACTCGCCGATGCCGCCCTCGCGCCCGGCGAGCACCAGGCTCGCGGCGAGCCGCTTGAGGTCCCACTCCCACGGGCCGGGCACGGTCTCGTCGAAGTCGTTGATGTCCATCACGATCTTGCCCTCGGGCGTGCCGTAGAGCCCGAAGTTCGCGGCGTGCGCGTCGCCGCAGAGCTGCGCGGTGAGCCCGGAGTCCGGCGTGCCGGCGAGGTCGGCGCCCATCAGCCCCGCGGCGCCGCGGAAGAAGGTGAACGGCGAGGCGAGCATGCGTTCCCGGCGCAGCTCGGCCAGCTCGGGCAGCCGCCCGGCGTTGCTGGCCTCGAAGTACCGCGCGGGCGTCGGCCGGTCGTCCGCGGCGACGTCGTGATCGTGCGCGGTGACCGGCGTCTTCTCCCGGAGCCGTTTCCCCCGCTCGTACAGCTCGGCCGGCGTCACGCTGTCCGCGCCGGCCAGCGGCCGCTCCACCCATTCCCCTGATCCCATACCCACCCAACGCCCCATCCCGGGCAAACGCTCCCGAACGCCGTGAAGGCCCCCTTCACGGACATAGAGTCCCTCAAGGAGGCCTTCACGGACAGTCGAGCGGGTCAGGCGGGGCGGATCACCTCGGCGATCGCGTCGACGCCGCGGTCCAGCTCTTCGCGGGTGATCACCAGTGGCGGGGCGACGCGCAGCGTGTGGTCGTGCGTTTCCTTGCACAGCACACCGCGAGCGGCCAGGGCCTGCGACGCCTCGCGTCCCGACGGGCCGCCGGGGGCGATGTCGATGCCCGCCCACAGGCCGCGGCCGCGGACCTCGGACAGCCCGCTCCCGACCAGCTCGGTCAGCCGTGCGTGCAGGTGGGCGCCCAGTTCCGCCGAGCGCTGCTGGAACTCGCCGGTCCGCAGGAGCTTGACCACCGCGCGCCCGATCGCGCAGGCCAGGGGGTTGCCGCCGAACGTCGAGCCGTGCTCGCCGGGCTTCAGCACACCCAGGACGTCCCGGCTGCCGACGACCGCGGACACCGGCAGGATGCCGCCGCCGAGGGCCTTGCCCAGGGTGTAGACGTCGGCCCGGACGCCTTCGTGGTCCAGCGCCAGCACGGTGCCGGTGCGGGCCAGGCCGGACTGGATCTCGTCGGCGATCAGCAGGACGTTGTGCTCGTCGCACGCCGCGCGGACGTCGGCGAAGTAGCCCTCCGGCGGCACGATGACGCCGGCCTCGCCCTGCACCGGCTCGAGCAGCACGGCGGCCGTGCGCGGGGTGATCGCGTCGCGCAACGCGGCGGCGTCGCCGTACTTCACCGTGACGAAGCCCGGGGTGAACGGGCCGAAGTCGGCACGCGCGGTCTCGTCGGTCGAGAAAGACACGATCGTGGTGGTCCGGCCGTGGAAGTTGGAGCCGGCCACGATGATCTCGGCCGTGCCGTCCGGCACGCCCTTGACCTTGTGCGCCCACTTGCGGGCGAGCTTGACGGCGGACTCGACGGCCTCGGCGCCCGAGTTCATCGGCAGCACCATCTCGGTGCCGGTCAGCTCGGCCAGCTCGCGGCAGAACAGGCCCAGCTGGTCGTGGTGGAACGCCCGCGACGTGAGCGTGACGCGGCCGAGCTGCGCGACGGCGGCGTTGATCAGGTCCGGGTGGCGGTGGCCGAAGTTCAAGGCCGAGTAGCCGGACAGGAAGTCCAGGTAGGACCGGCCTTCGACGTCGGTGACCGTCGCGCCGGAGGCTTCGGCGATCACGACGGGCAGCGGGTGGTAGTTGTGCGTGCTCCATTGCTCGTCGAGCTCGATGAAGGTCGCGGCGGAGGGGGCGGCGGTTTCCCGGCCGGCGAACGTCGTCATGCGTTCAGGTTAGAGACCGCGGACGCGGAGTTCAGCCGGGAATCGTTGCTTTCACCCGTTGTTCGTTGCGCAATCCGCGGCTCGGACCCCCGAATCGCTGCGGCTCGGTGGACGTCCACATTGGTAAGTGATAACTTACGGTTCGTGGCGACTTACGGAAGCGACCAGCTGGCCGCGCTGGCCGACCCGTCGCGGCGCGCGATCGTCGAAGCGCTCCGGGCCGGGCCGCGCGCGGTCGGCGACTTGTCCGCGGACCTGCCGATCAGCCGCCCGGCCGTCTCCCAGCACCTCAAGGTGCTCAAGGAGGCCGGCCTGGTCGCCGACCGGGCGGCGGGCACGAAGCGGCTCTACCGCCTCGAACCCGACGGCATCGCCGCGGTGCGCGCCTACCTCGACCGCATGTGGTCCGACGCGCTGAAGTCCTTCGCCGACCTGGCGGAGGCCACCGAGTCCCGGCACGAGGAGCAGCCATGACGCTGGAGCCCATCCGCAAGACGGTCACCGTCGCGTGCTCGCGCGAACACGCGTTCAGGACCTACACCGAGGCCTTCGACAGCTGGTGGCCGCGCGAGCACCACCTCGGCGCCGCGGGCCTCGCCGAAGCCGTGCTCGAACCGAAGCCGGGCGGACGCTGGTACGAGCGGCTGACCGACGGCTCCGAGTGCGACTGGGGCGAGGTCCTCCTCTGGGAGCCACCCGCCCGAGTGGTTCTGTCGTGGCGGATCGACGGCGACTGGAAGATCGACCCGGACCCGGCGCACGCCAGCGAGATCGACGTCCGCTTCGTCGAGGAAGGGCCGCGCAGCACGCGCGTCGAGCTGGAGCACCGCGGGTTCGAACGGCACGGCGAGACCGCGGCGAAGGTCCGTGACGGCGTCTCGTCCGACGGCGGACACGGCGGCCTGCTGAAGCGCTTCGCCGAGAAAGCCGCCGCCTGAGTCGTTAACCTCGCGGGATGGCCAAGAAGAAGGACGAGGGAAGCCGGGTCCGGGACGCGCTGCGGATCACCGGGGAGCTGCCGGAGCCGGGCTCGGCGCCGGTCGGGCCCGGCAAGAAGCCCAAGGCCCTCGCCAAGCTCGACACCGCGGGCGAGCGGCTGTCCGCGCTGCAGGAGGCGCTCTACGCCGAGGGCGTCGGCGGCGGGAACCGCAGTGTGCTGCTGGTGCTGCAGGGCATGGACACCTCGGGCAAGGGCGGCACGGTCTCGCACGTGCTGGGCCTGGTCAACCCGATGGGCGTCCACTACGCGGGGTTCAAGGCGCCGACCGCGGCCGAGCGCCGCCACCACTACCTCTGGCGGATCCGCAAGCAGCTGCCGGTGGCCGGCCAGATCGGCGTGTTCGACCGCTCGCACTACGAGGACATCCTCGTGCCGCGGGTGTCCGGGCTGCTCAGCGCCGAGGAGCGGCGCCGCCGCTACAGCGAGATCAACGCGTTCGAGCAGGAGCTGGCCGACGCCGGCACGACCGTGGTCAAGGTCTTCCTGCACATCTCGCCCGAGGAGCAGCTCAAGCGGCTGAAGGCCCGGCTGGAGACGCCCGAGAAGCACTGGAAGTACAACCCGGGCGACCTCGAGGCGCGTTCGCACTGGCCCGCCTACCAGAAGGCCTACGCCGACATCTTCAAGAAGACGTCGACGGACCACGCGCCGTGGCACGTCGTGCCGGCCGACCACAAGTGGTACCGGAACTGGGCGGTCGCCGAGCTGCTCATCGAGACCCTCACCGAGCTGGACCCGAAGTTCCCGCAGCCGGACTACGACGTCGACGCCGAGCTGGCGAAGCTGAAGGGTGTTGGCGTACCGGCCTGAGCGTCTGGAAGAGTGCGGGCGTGACCGATGTCGACGATCTCCCGTTCCTCCGCAAACAGGCCCGTACCCAGCGCTTCACCCTCGGCGCGCCGAAGGCGTTCCGGGTCGCCCCGGACGGTTCGCGTGTGCTGTTCCTGCGGGCGGAGTCGGGTACCGACCCGCGGCACAGCCTCTGGTCGGCCGACCTCGCGAGCGGCGCCGAGACGAAGGTCGTCGACGCCGCCGAGCTGCTGCCCGGCGAGGAGGAGCTGCCGGCCGAGGAGCGGGCGCGGCGTGAACGGGCCCGCGAGACCGGCGGCGGGGTCGTCCACTACGGCGTCGACGCGGGCTTCACGGTCGCGGCCTTCACACTCTCGGGCAAGCTGTACACCCTGGACCTCGCGTCCGGCGAGGTGACGCTGCGGGTCGACGGTGCGGTCATCGACCCGCGGCCGAGCCCGGCCGGCACGCACGTCGCGTACGTGCAGGACCGGCGGCTGCACGTCATCGAGCTGGCCACCGGCGACGACCGGGTGCTGGCCGGGGAGGACAGCGAAGACGTCACGTGGGGTCTCGCGGAGTTCATCGCCGCCGAGGAGATGGACCGCAACCGGGGTTACTGGTGGGCCCCGGACGGCACGGCCCTGCTGGCCGAGCGCGCCGACCGCGGCCCGGTGCCGCGCTGGACCATCGCCGACCCGGCCAACCCGCAGAACCCGGCCAACGTCGTCGCCTACCCGGCCGCGGGCACCACGAACGCCCTCGTCACGCTGGCGATCCTCGGCCTGGACGGCTCCCGCGTCGACGTCGCGCCGGGGGAGTGGGAGTACCTCGCCTCGGTGCACTGGTCGGCGGGCGGCGCGCCGCTGCTGGCCGTCGAGCCGCGCGACCAGACGCGGCTGGACGTGCTCGCCCTCGACGTCACCGACGGCTCGACGTCGGTCGTGCACACCGCCGCCGACCAGCACTGGATCGACATCGTCGGCGGCGTCCCCGCGTGGACGCCCGACGGGCGCCTGGTCACCGAGCGGATGGTCGACGGCGACCACCGGCTCTACGTCGGCGACGAGGCGATCACCCCGGACGGGCTGCAGCTGCGCGCGGTCCTCGACGTCGGTGACGAGCTGCTCTTCAGCGCGTCGGACGAAGACTCGACGCAGATCCACGTCTACCGCACCGGAGACGGGTCGATCCACCGGTTGTCCACTGTGGACGGCGTGCACCACGGTGCCGGAAACGCCGGCGTCACGGTGTTGTCGTCGTGGAGCCTGGAGCACAGCGGCCCGCGCGTCTCGGTGCTGCGCGACGGCGCGGAAGTGGCGTCGATCGAGTCGTCCACTGTGGACCCGGACATCGTGCCGAACCTGACCTGGCTGACGCTGGGGGAGCGCGGCCTGCGCGGCGCCCTGCTGCTGCCGCGCGGGTACGAGCCGAGCGAGGGCAGGCTGCCGGTGCTGCTCGACCCGTACGGCGGCCCGCACGCCCAGCGTGTGCTGCAGAGCCGCAACGCGTTCCTGACGTCGCAGTGGCTGGCCGACCAGGGCTTCGCGGTGCTCGTCGCCGACGGCCGCGGCACGCCCGGGCGCGGCGCGGTGTGGGAGCGCGAGATCCACGGGCGCCTCGCCGACGTCACCCTGCAGGACCAGGTCGACGCGCTGCAGGCCGCGGCCGCGCGGTTCCCGGAGCTGGACGTCGAGCGCGTCGCGATCCGCGGCTGGTCCTACGGCGGTTACCTGTCCGCGCTGGCCGTGCTGCGCCGCCCGGACGTCTTCCACGCGGCGGTCGCGGGCGCGCCCGTCACGGACTGGTCGTTGTACGACACGCACTACACCGAGCGCTACCTCGGGAAACCGCAGGATGATCCGGAAAGCTACGCGCACAACTCGCTGATCGAGAGCGCCGGCGAGCTGAGCCGCGCACTGCTGATCGTGCACGGGCTGGCCGACGACAACGTGTTCGTCGCCCACTCGCTGCGGCTGTCCTCGGCGCTGCTGGCGAAGGGCCGCTCGCACGTGTTCCTGCCACTGGCCGGGGCCACCCACATGACGCCGCAGGCCGAAGAGGTCGCGGAGAACCTGATGCGCACCCAGGTCGACTGGATCCTGCGTGAGCTTTCCGTCGTGGACAAGGAGAACGCATGAGCCGCTGGGGCCTCACGATCCCGCTGACCGGGGTGCCGTTGACGGCGCACCGCGAGCTGGTCGAGCAGCTGCCGGACCTGGGCTACACCGACGCGTGGACGGCGGAGACCGCGGGCACGGACGCGTTCACGCCGCTCGTGCTCGCGTCGCAGTGGGCACCGCAGCTGCGGCTCGGCACCGCGATCGTGCCGGTCTACACGCGCGGCCCGGGCCTGCTGGCGATGCAGGCGGCGACCGTCGCCGAGCTGGCGCCGGGCCGGTTCGTGCTCGGCATCGGCGCGTCGTCCCCGGTGATCGTGGAGAACTGGAACGCGGCTCCGTTCGAAGAGCCGTTCGCGCGGTCGCGGGACACGCTGCGGTTCCTGCGCTCGGCGCTGACGGGGGAGAAGGTCAGCGAGAAGTACGACACGTTCGCCGTTTCGAAGTTCCGCCTGGAGCGCCCGGCCGACCCGCCGCCGTCGATCATGCTGGCCGCCTTGCGCCCCGGCATGCTGAAGCTGGCGGCCCGCGAGGCGGACGGCGCCATCACGAACTGGCTGGCGCCCACGGACGTGCCCAAGGTGCGTTCGGTCATCGGCCCGGACGTCGAGCTGGCGGCCCGGATCTTCGTCTGCCCCACCGAGGACGCCGCCGCGGCGCGGGGTCTCGGCCGGATGCTGATCTCGAGCTACCTGACGGTCCCGGTGTACGCGGCGTTCCACGAGTGGCTCGGCCGCGGCGAGGCGCTCGCCCCGATGCACGAGGCCTGGGCGGCGGGCGACCGGCAGAAGGCCAACCAGGTCATCCCGGACGCGGTGGTGGACGACCTGATCGTCCACGGCAGCCTCGACTCGTGCCGCGAACAGGTCCAGTCCTATGTGGACAACGGCCTGACCACCCCGATCATCGCGCTGCTCCCCACCGGCGGCGACCCGTTCGAACAGGTCCGGGCCCTGGCGCCGCGCTGACCCGCTGACGACCCGGGGAAACCCGGTTGCCGTACGGCGGTGACCGGGTGTTCCCTGGGCGGGTGAGACGGAAGACGCCGCAGGAGAAGAAGCGGCTCAGCTACCTGAAGGACCGGCGCGACGACTACGGCGAGAACGCCAAGTCGTCGCGCAAGAACCTGCCGCGCAGCAAGGCTTTCGCGAGGCGGGCCAACCGCGCGCACGAAAGCCTCACCCTGCGCGCGGCGACCGGAAACCCCGACGACGTCCGCGCGGAGGCGGCGGAACAACGGCTGCTTTCCGGCGTCGCCGGGTGAAGCGCAAGTGGGGTGACAGCGCGCTCGCCGACTACCTCGACTGGAAGCTCGACCGCCGCGCCGGCCGCGAAGACGGCCGGGCGACCCGCCTGATCGAGGCCCGCGACCGCGTCCGCCGGCGCCTCGGCCGCCCGGACTCGGACTAGCCCGGCCTTTTCCGGTCGCCGTGTTGGCCACTCCGGTCACTGTGTTGGCCGTTGCCGGGCGGCCCGGCCGTTCCCGAACGGCCAACACGATGCCCGGAGTGGCCGACACGGGCGGGCGATCCGTACTCGCAGCCCGTCGTCACAGTCGATCACCTTCGTGGCCGAACCTACTCCCGATGGCCGACGCGTTCCCGCCGGTCGGTCGCGCATGCTGGAACGGGGCCGGGTGACACGCAGCCTTCGGTCGCCGTACTGTTGCCCAGCGTAGGCAAGGCAACCCTAAGGAAGGCGGGGTACATGCGGGGAGACGGGCTGGCCGGGGGCGAAGGCGGCGCGGACCGGCTCGGGGAGCTGATCCCGGCGGCACTGCGCGGCATGGCGGCCGGCGTCGCCGAGCGCGGCGGGCCGGTGCCGGCCGGTGGACCCGCGGCGGTGGCCGCGGCGCTCGCCGCCGAAGGGGGCGCTCTGCCACACCGGGGTGTCGGCGCCGAGGTCGCGCTCGAGGAGCTCAGCCGGCTGCTCGCGGCGGGCTCGGCCGATCCCGCCGATCCGGCCTGCGCGGCCCACCTGCACTGCCCGCCGCTCGCGGTGTCCGTCGCCGCCGACGTGGTGGCAAGCGCGCTCAACCCGTCGATGGACTCCTGGGACCAGGCGCCGGTGGCCAGCGAGCTGGAACGCGAGTTCACCACCGGCATCGCCCGCCTCTGCTACCCGGACGCCGCCGCGCCGGACGCCGTCGTGACCACCGGCGGCACCGAATCGAACCTGCTCGGCCTGCTGCTGGCCCGCGAGCGGGACCCGCACGTCCGGCCCGTCTGCGGCGTCAACGCCCACCACAGCGTGGCCCGCGCGGCCTGGCTGCTCGGGTTGCCCGCGCCGGTCGTCGTCGCCTGTGAGGGTGACCGCCTGCTGCCCGGGGCGCTCGCCGGGACCCTCCGCGAGCTGGGCGCGTCCGCCGTCGTCGTCGCGACCGCCGGGACGACCAACACCGGCACGATCGACCCGCTGCCGGAGATCGCCGAAGTCTGCCGGCGGGCGGGGGCCCGCCTGCACGTCGACGCCGCGTACGGCGGGATGGTGCTGTGCAGCGCCGGCCTGCGGGAGCGGCTCGCCGGGCTGGAGCTGGCCGACTCCGTCGCGCTCGACCTGCACAAGTTCGGCTGGCAGCCGGTCGCGGCGGGTCTCTTCGCCGCCCGTGAGGCCGCCGACCTCGGCGCGCTGACCGTGCGGGCCGAGTACCTCAACGCCGACGACGACACCGAGGCCGGCCTGCCGGACCTGCTCGGCCGCTCGATCCGGACGTCGCGGCGCCCGGACGCGTTCCGGATGGCGGTCACCGTGCGAGCGCTGGGCACCGACGGCCTCGGCGCGCTCGTCGAGCACTGCTGCGACACCGCCCAGGACGTCGCGGCGGTCGTCGACGCCCACCCCGGCCTGCGGCTCTGGGGCGCGCCGGAGCTGTCCACCGTGGTCCTGCGCCCGGTCGTCGCCGACGACCTCGCGGACCCCGAAGCCGACGAGCTCGTCGCCCGGGTGCGCCGCGCGCTGCTGGAGGCGGGCACCGCGGTGATCGGCCGGGCGGCGCTGCCGACCGGCCCCGCCGGCGCGCCGCAGCTGTGGCTCAAGCTGACGCTGCTGCACCCCGGCACCACCGTCGAGGACTACCGCCCGCTGCTGGACCGGATCGCCGCCACCGCGGGTGCCGAGCTCGTCGCGAACCGGGAAAGCCCGGTCGCTTCGTGAGGCGCCACCACCTGGCGGGCATCGGGATCGGGCCGTTCAACCTCTCGCTCGCGGCGCTCGCCGCCCCGGTCGACGGCCTGGACGCGGTGTTCTTCGACGCCCGCCCGGAGTTCCGGTGGCACCCCGGCCTGCTGGTCGAGGGCGCGAGCCTGCAGGTGCCGTTCCTCGCCGACCTGGTGACGCTGGTCGACCCGACGAACCCGTTGTCGTTCCTCAACTACCTGCGCGACCGCGGCCGGCTGCTGCCGTTCTACTTCGCCGAGCGGTTCCACCTGCCGCGCGCCGAATACGACGACTACGGCCGCTGGGCCGCGGCGCGGCTGCCGTCGTGCCGGTTCGGCCACGAGGTCACCGGCGTCCGCTGGGACGCGGCCGAAGCGGCGTTCGAGCTGACGGTCGCCGGCGCCGAACCGGTGCTCGCCGACGCCGTCGTGCTCGGCGTCGGCTCGGTGCCGTCGGTGCCGGAACCGTTGCGGGACCTGGTCTCGGACCCGGACACCCTCGCGCTGCACGCCACGGACTACCTCACCCACCGGGACGCGCTGGTGGCCGCCGAGAGCGTCACGGTCGTCGGGTCCGGGCAGTCGGGCGCCGAGGTCGTCCTCGACCTGCTGCGCGCGCGATCCACTGTGGACGGCTTGCGCTGGCTCGCGCGGACCCCGGCGTTCGCGCCGATGGAGTACTCGAAGCTGGGGCTGGAGCAGTTCACCCCGGACTACACCGCCTACTTCCACGGCCTGCCGGGCGCGGTCCGCGACCGCCTGCTGCCCACACAGTGGCAGCTGTACAAGGGGATCGACGCCGAGACGATCGCCGCGATCCACGACGAGCTCTACCGCCGCAGCATCGGCGGCGGCTGGCCCGGCGCGGTGCTGAGCCCGGGCGTCGAGGTCGTCTCGGCGTCCACTGTGGATGGCTATGTCGACTTGGGACTGCGGCACGCGCAGCAGGGCCGCGACGGGACCGTGCGCACCGCCGCCGTCGTGGCCGCCACCGGCTATCGCGAAACGCCGACCGGGCCGTTGCTCGCCGGCCTCGGTGACGCCGTCCGCCGCGACGACCGGGGCCGGCTCGTGGTCGGCCCCGACCACCGGGTCGCCCTCGACGTGCCGGGGCCGCTGTTCGTGCAGAACGCGGAACGGCACACGCACGGGCCGGGCGCGCCCGACCTCGGCCTGGGGGCCTGGCGGGCGGCCGTGATCCTCAACGCCGTGTGCGGCAAGACCGTGCACGAGCTGCCCGACCGCACCGCTTTCACCACGTTCGGCCTGGAGGACCAGTGAGCATCGACGAGGCGGCCGCCTGGCGCGCGGCCGGTGCCCTGATCACGCACAAGATGCTCGGCGAGCTGTCGTACGAGCACATGCTGGAGCCGGTCACCGGCGGCGACGGTTACCGGCTGGAGCTGCCGGACGACGTCGTCTATACATTCCAAGCTCGGCGCGGCGCGTTCGACGCCTGGACGGTCGTGCCGGGCAGCGCGCACCGGTCCGGCGAGCCGGTCACCGACCCGCGCGCGCTCGTCGTGGACGCGCGGAAGACGTTGGGGCTCAGCGGGTTGCGCCTGGCCGACGTGCTGGCCGAGCTGACCGCGACGGTCGCCAACGAGGCCGCCCGCCTGCGCCGCGCGCCGACCGCCGCCGAGCTGTCCACACTGGACTACAACGTCGCCGACGGGCACCTCACGGGGCACCCGCGACTGGTGCTCAACAAGGGCCGCGTCGGCTTCTCGGCGGCCGACCGCGCCCGCTACGCGCCGGAGGCCGGGGCCGACGTCCGGCTGCGGTGGTTCGCCGTCCACCCCGACCACGCCGAGTTCCGCAGTGTCGGCGAACTGAGCCGGGACGCGTTGCTGGACGCCGAACTCGGCGACCTGCGGGCGGAGTTCACCGGGCGTGCGCCCGAAAATTACGTCTGGGTGCCGGTGCACCCGTGGCAGGCCGACGAAATCCTCGGCACGCTCTACGCCGCCGAGCTCGCCACCGGCGTCATGATCGACCTCGGCGAGAGCGCCGACGGCTACCGCGCGCACCAGACGGTCCGGACGCTCGCGAACGTGAGCGCGCCCGGGCGGCACGACGTCAAGACCGCGGTGTCGGTGCGGAACACACTCGTCTACCGGGGGCTCAACTCCGCGGCCACGCTCGCCGGGCCGTCCGTGACGTCGTGGCTGCGCCGGGTCAGCGCCGGCGATCCGCTCCTGGCCGAGAAGTACCGCTTCGGGCTGCTCGGCGAGGTCGCGAGCGTGTCGGTCAAGCACCCGCTGTTCGGGCACCTGGAGGAGCTGCCCTACCGGTTCCACGAGACCCTGGGCGCCCTGTGGCGGGAGCCCCTCACCGCGCACCTCGGCGACGGCGAGCGCGCGATTTCGTTCGCCGCCCTGCCTTATCGCGGCCCCGACGGCGTCTCCGTGCTCGCCCACCTGATCGGCGGCGGCGACCCGGAGGCGTGGCTGACGCGGTTGTTCGACCTGACGCTCACGCCGTTGCTGCAGTGGCTGCTGCGCCACGGTGTCGGCTTCTGCCCGCACGGCCAGAACCTGATCCTCGTCGTCGACGCCGCCGGCGTGCCGCAGCGGGCGCTGATCAAGGACTTCGCCCAGGGCGTCGACCTGCTCGACGAGCAGCTCGAGAGCTACGAAAGCCTCCCGCCCGAGGCGGCCGCCGACATGCTGCGCTGGCCCGCGCACCTGCTCGCGCAGTCGCTGTTCAGCTCGGTGTTCTCCGGGCAGTTCCGGTTCTGGGCCGAGGTGCTGCTCGACGAGCTGGGCCTGCCGCGGGCGAAGTTCTGGGCGCCGGTGCGGGAGATCGTCGGCCGCTACCGCGACGAGAACCCGGACGTCGCCGCGCGGTTCGACGCGTGCCGGCTGTTCGCGCCGGACGTCGAGCGCGTCACGCTCAACCGCGAGCACTTCGCCGGGCAGGGCTTCGACAAGGTGGAGCGCGACGACGAGTTCGACGTCCGCTTCGGCCGGGTGCCGAACCCGCTGCACGCCGCGGATCCCGGCGGCGCGTGGTGACGCCGTTCGCGCGCCCGGTCGGCCCGCGGTCGCTGGCCGACCGGCGCGCGGCGGCCGTGACCGGGGAAGCCGTGCTGCGCGGGGTGCTCGCCGAGGACGGCGCGCGCCTGCTCCTGCTGGTGCCCGATCCGCACGCCCGCTTCGCCGCCGTCGAGCTGGCCGCGCCGTTCGCCGCCGACGTCCTCACCGACGGGTACGGCGTCTGCAGCTACGTCTTCGCGTGGACGCCCGAGCGCGCGGCGCTGCCCGGGTCCGGCGCGCTCGGTGGCTACCTGAATGGCTACCTGGAGGGGTACGGCGACCTGCGGATGCGGCCGGACGCGGCGAGCGCGATCCCGCTCGGCGACCGGACGTGGGCGGTGGTGTGCGACGCCGGGTGGCCGTCCGGGCCGGTCGCGGAACTGGCCCCGCGCGAAGTGCTGCGCGGGCAGCTCGAAGCGCTCGAAGGGCTCGGGCTGGTGCCGTCGGTCGGCATCGAGCACGAGGTGGTGTTCCGCGACGCGGCCGGCGAGCCGCTCACCGCGCACGGCGTCGACTACGCGGTCGGCGGCACCGAACGCCTGGCGCCGTTGCTGCGCGACCTGCGCGTGGCGCTCGACGAGGCCGGGCTGGGCGTCGAGTCGGCGCGCGCGGAGTGCCACCCGGGCCAGTACGAGATCGTGCTGCGCCACCGCGACGCCCTCGCCGCCTGCGACGACGTCCTGCTGCAGCAGCTGATCGTCCGCCGGGTCGCGGCGCGCCACGGCGTCACCGCGGATTACCTGGCCGCGCCCGCGCCGGGACAGGGGAACTCGGGGCACGTGCACCTGTCGCTGTCCACAGTGGACGGTTCGCCGCCGGACCTGCTGGGCGGGTTCCTGGCCGGCGTCCTGCGCGACGCGCGGGCGCTGACGGCGGTGTGGTCGCCGACGTGGAACGGCTTCGTCCGGCTGCGGACGGCGCCGTTCTCCCCGCGTGAGGTCCGCTGGGGCCACGACGACCGGACGGCGTCGGTCCGGGTGGCGGGACCCGTGGAGAACCGCCGCCTGGAGTTCCGGTTCCCGGGCGCGGACGCCCAGCCCCACCTGGTCCTCGCGGCGCTGCTGGCGGCCGGGCGGTTCGGGCTGGAGGAGGGCCTGACACCGCCGGCCCCGGGCGTCTCGGCCGGCTCGCTGGCGACGTCACCGTGGGAGGCGCTGGCGCTGGTCACGGACGGCCGGGTCGGCAAGCTGCTCGGCGTGGACGTCGCGGCGCAGCTGACGGCGCTGCTCACGGAGGAGATCGAGTCCGGTCTGGACGCCGTGACCGGCTGGCAGCGGCGCCGGGGAGCCCTCCGGGCCTGACCGTGCACCCCTCTTCACCCGCTGGGGGTTGCGCGGCGGGCTCCGGGTGCGCAGGCTCGACACCGTGAGCGAGCACGAGTACGACCTCATCGTCATCGGTTCCGGCCCGGGCGGGCAGAAGGCCGCCATCGCGGCCGCGAAACTGGGCAAGAAGGTGGCGGTCGTCGACCGGCACGACATGGTCGGCGGGGTGTGCGTCAACACCGGCACGATCCCGTCCAAGACCCTGCGCGAAGCGGTGCTCTACTTGACCGGCATGAACCAGCGCGAGCTGTACGGCGCCAGCTACCGGGTCAAGCAGGACATCACCATCGCCGACCTGCTGGCGCGCACCCAGCACGTGGTCGGGCGCGAGGTCCAGGTGGTGCGCGCCCAGCTGATGCGCAACCACGTCGACCTGATCGCCGGCATGGGCTCGTTCGCCGACCCGCACACCGTCGTCGTCGACGGCAAGCACGCCGGCGACCGCCGGACGCTGACCGGCGACTACGTCGTGATCGCCACCGGCACCCGGCCCGCGCGGCCCGGGCACGTCGACTTCGACGCCGCCCGCGTGCTCGACTCCGACGAGATCCTGCGGCTCGAACAGATCCCGTCGTCGCTCGTCGTGGTCGGCGCGGGCGTGATCGGCATCGAGTACGCGTCGATGTTCGCCGCGCTCGGCTCGCGGGTCACCGTGGTCGAGCAGCGCGACCAGATGCTGGACTTCTGCGACCCCGAGATCGTCGAGTCGCTGAAGTTCCAGCTGCGCGACCTCGGCGTCACGTTCCGGTTCGGCGAGAAGGTCGCCGACGTCGCGGTGTCCGACGACGCGACGATCACGACCCTGGTCAGCGGCAAGCGCATCCCGGCCGACGGCGTGATGTACTCCGCCGGCCGCCAGGGTATGACCGGCTCGCTCGCGCTGGACCAAGCCGGGCTGGCCGCGGACGAGCGCGGCCGGCTCGTCGTCGACGAGCACTACCGCACCGAGGTCCCGCACATCTACGCGGTCGGCGACGTGATCGGCTTCCCGGCGCTGGCGGCGACGTCGATGGACCAGGGGCGGCTCGCGGCGTACCACGCCTTCGGCGAACCGGCGAACGGCCTCGGCGCGCTGCAGCCGATCGGGATCTACACGATCCCGGAGATCTCGTACGTCGGCGCCACCGAGGCGCAGCTGACGTCGTCGTCGGTGCCGTACGAGGTCGGCATCGCCCGCTACCGCGAGCTCGCGCGCGGCCAGATCACCGGCGACAGCTACGGCATGCTGAAGCTGCTGGTGTCCACGAAGGACCGGAAACTGCTGGGCGTGCACGTGTTCGGCACGGGCGCGACCGACCTGGTCCACATCGGACAGGCGGTGATGGGTTGCGGCGGCACGGTCGACTACCTCGTCGACGCGGTGTTCAACTACCCGACGCTCTCGGAGGCGTACAAGGTGGCCGCGTTGGACGCCACCAACAAGATCCGCGCCTTGGACCGGTTCACCTCCTGACGCCCCATCCGCACCACCCGTCCCACCCGGCGCGAACCGGTTTGACACCCGAATAGAACATGTGTTCGACTGCCGGAGTGCGATGGGATCGGCAGCGAGCAGGGGAGGGTGAGCCGGCACTGCCCGGGCTGGAAGGCCTGGTGCGTTCCGTGCGGTCACCGGAATTCGACGGCGTCACCTTTCACGAGGTGAACGCCCGCTCGGTGCTGAACAAGGTGCCCGCGGGCTCCGGGGTGCCGTTCGGCTGGACGGTCAACCCGTACCGCGGCTGCTCCCACGCCTGTACGTATTGCTTGGAGGGCGGTACCCGGATCCTGCTCGCCGACGGCCGGACGCGGGCGCTGTCGGAGCTGAAGGCCGGCGACGCGATCTACGGCACCCGCGGCCACGGCGCGGCCCGGCGGCTGGTGCCGACCAAGGTGCTCGCGCACTGGACGACGCTGCGCGACGCCTACCGCGTCACCCTCGACGACGGCACCCGGCTCGTCGCGAGCGGCGATCACCGGTTCCTCACCTCGAAGGGCTGGAAGCACGTCACCGGCAGCAAACTCGGCATCGCCCAGCGGCCGCACCTGACCCCCGGCGCGGAGCTGATCGGCGTCGGCCGGTTCGAGCCGACGCCGGACGAGACGCTCGGGTACCGCGCCGGCTACCTGTGCGGGATGCTGCGCTCCGGCGGGTTCGCCGCGGAGCCGGACGCGGCCGCGCGGGCGCTGGAGTACCTGCCGGACTTCGGGGCGTCGGTCGGCTTCCTCAAGGTACCCGCCGATCCGGACGCGCACTGGCGGCGCGGGTTCCTCGCCGGTGTCTTCGACCTCGCCGGCAGCCACGGCCGCGGCCTGCTGTCCGTCGCGCACGACGAGCCGGAGATCACCGACGCCTTCGCGGCCGCGCTCACCGCCTTCGACTTCGCGCACCAGCTCGACGAAGTGCCGAAGTTCCCGACGCGCCAGGAGGTCCGGCTGCTCGGCGGCGCCGGCGAAGTCCTCCGGTTCCTGCACCTGAGCAACCCGGCGGTCGGCTGGAAACGCTCGCTCGACGGTTCGGTGATCGGCGCCAGCAGGCGGCGCGTCGAGGCGATCGAGGCGCTGGGCCTGCAGCTCCCGCTGTTCGACATCACCACCGGCACCGGCGACTTCATCGCCGACGGCATGGTGTCGCACAACTGCTTCGCCCGGAACACCCACACCTACCTCGACTTCGACGCCGGCCACGACTTCGACACCCAGGTGGTCGTCAAGATCAACGCCCCGCAGGTGCTGGCCGGGCAGCTGAAACGGCCGTCCTGGCAGCGCGAGCCGGTCGCGATGGGCACCAACACCGACCCGTACCAGCGCGCGGAGGGCCGCTACGGGCTGATGCCGGGCATCATCACGGCGCTCGCGCGCTCCGGCACGCCGTTGTCGGTGCTCACGAAGGGCACGGTGCTGGCCAGGGACCTGCCGCTGCTGCAGAGCGTCGCGGCGGACGTCCCGGTCGGCCTCGCCGTGTCGATCGCGCTGCTCGATCGCGAGCTGCAGCACCGCCTCGAGCCGGGGACGCCGAGCCCGCAGGCGCGGCTGGAGCTCGTCCGCAAGGCCCGCGAGGCCGGGCTGCCGTGCTCGGTCCTGGTGGCGCCGGTGCTGCCGTGGCTGACCGACTCCGCCGAGGCCCTCGACGCGCTGTTCGCGCGCCTGGCCGAGGTGGGCGCGTCGAGCGTGACGGTCATCCCGCTGCACCTGCGCCCCGGCGCCCGCGAGTGGTTCGGCCGCTGGCTGGCGGGGACGTACCCGGCGCTGGTCCCGCGCTACCGGGAGCTGTACGCGAAGGGGAGTTATGTCCGGAAGGCCTACCGCGAGCGGCTCGGGGAGCGCGTGGCGCCGCTGCTGCGACGGCACGGGCTGGCCCCGAAGACCGGGTACGAGCCGCGGCTTCCGGAACCGCCGGCGCCCGCGCCGCGGGGCGACGTCGCGCCCGCCGAGCAGCTGCGACTGTTGTGACGGTGCCGGCGCGGGGCGGCCGGACCCACCGGGCCGGGAGCCGCCGGTGCCCACCCAGCGGGACGACCACCCGGGCGGGGGGCGACTCCGGCTAGGCTGACGCCCGTGGCGCAGATCCGCCACGGTTGGTTTGATTGTCCTTTATGGGCCACCATTTCAGTACGTGATCCCCTCACCGGGCGGCCGTGTGAGTGAGGCCGTCACCCCGGACACCACGCCGCTGCACCGTTCGCCGTAACCCGGCGGCACTTGCGCGCGCGGAGTCGGGTGCTTGCGGGAAAATGTCCGATCGTGTCGTTGTCGGCCCCCCTCGTCGGCGCCTAACGTCGAAGGGATCGATCCGAAAGGAGCCGGACGTTGACGACCTCGCAGACCGACCGTGTCGCGGCGGCCCGGCTCGCCTGGGCCGCGCTCAAGCTGACCCGGGCCGGCCGCCACCCGGTGGGCGTCGACCGCCTCGCCGGGACCGTCGGTGTCACCCCCGCCGAAGCGCGGCGGCTCGTCGAGCTGATCGGGTTCACCCTGCACCGCGACCTCGTCTCGACCGGCCCCACGCCGCGCGGCGCCCACCACCGGCTCGAACCGGCCGAAGGCACCCTCGGCGCCGGCCCGGACGGCTCGGTCGACATGTTCCTGCTGGCCCTCGCGACCAACGAGCCGGTGCACGCCGTCGCGACCTGCCCGGTCACCGGCACCCGCATCCGCATCGAGCTCACGTCGCGGGGCATCGTGCAGGCCGACCCGCCCTCCGCCGTCGTCGCCGCGATCGACCTCGGCTTCGGCCTCGACCACGTCGAAGCCGTCGCGTGCGCCGGGCAGCCGTTCTTCGCGTCCGCGTCGGCGGCCGCGAACTGGCTGGTCGCGCACCCCGGCGGCCGCATCTACCAGGTCGCCGCCTACCTGGCCCAGGCCCACCGGCTGGTGGCCGCGCTGGAGGCCCGGCCGAAGTTCGTTCTTTGACGCGGGGACCGAGGAGCAAGCCAAGCCTGCCGACGTCGTAGGCTGTGACCTGCGGGGCTTCGCCCCGAGCCGGGGGCTCTGCCACCCGGACCCCCGAAAGAACTGGGCGGTTCGTTAGCCTTTCCGGGCAGCGAGAACCGCCCATGTCGAAGGAGAGCAGTCGCAGTGCTCCGCACTCACAACGCCGGCACCTTGCGTGCCGAGCAGGCCGGACAGACCGTCACCCTCACCGGATGGGTGGCCCGGCGGCGAGATCACGGCGGCGTCATCTTCATCGACCTCCGCGACGCGAGCGGGGTCGCCCAGGTCGTCTTCCGCGAAGGCGAGATGGCCGAGCGCGCCCACGCGCTGCGCTCGGAATTCTGCGTCAAGATCGTCGGCGAGGTCGCGAAGCGCCCCGAGGGCAACGCGAACGCCGAGATCCCCACCGGCGAGATCGAGGTCCTCGCGACCGGGCTCGAGGTGCTGTCCGAGGCCGCGCCGCTGCCGTTCCCGATCGACGACCGGGTCGACGTCGGCGAGGAGATCCGCCTCAAGCACCGCTACCTGGACCTGCGCCGCAGCGGCCCGGCCGCGGCCATGCGGCTGCGCAGCGAGGTCAGCCGCGCCGCCCGCGAGGTGCTGCACAACCAGGACTTCGTCGAGATCGAGACCCCGACGATGACCCGCTCCACCCCCGAAGGCGCCCGCGACTTCGTGATCCCGGCCCGGCTCAAGCCCGGCTCCTGGTACGCCCTGCCGCAGTCGCCGCAGCTGTTCAAGCAGCTGCTCATGGTCGGCGGCATGGAGCGGTACTACCAGATCGCGCGCTGCTACCGGGACGAGGACTTCCGCGCCGACCGCCAGCCGGAGTTCACCCAGCTCGACATCGAGATGAGCTTCGTCGAGCAGGACGACGTCATCAAGGTCGGCGAGGACATCGTCACCGCGCTGTGGAAGCTGATCGGGCACGAGATCCCGCGGCCGATCCCGCGCATCACCTACCACGAGGCGATGGCCAAGTACGGCTCGGACAAGCCGGACCTGCGCTTCGACCTCGAGATCACCGACATGACGGAGTTCTTCGCCGACACGCCGTTCCGCGTGTTCCAGGCGCCCTACGTCGGCGCGGTCGTGATGGCCGGCGGCGCGAGCCAGCCGCGGCGCCAGCTCGACGCGTGGCAGGAGTGGGCGAAGCAGCGCGGCGCGCGCGGCCTCGCGTACATCCTCGTCAACGAGGACGGCACGCTCGGCGGCCCGGTCGCCAAGAACCTCTCCGAGACCGAGCGCGAGAACGTCGCCGCCGCGGCGGGCGCCAAGATCGGCGACTGCGTCTTCTTCGCCGCCGGCAAGGCCGCGAGCACGCAGCCGCTGCTGGGCGCCGCGCGTGACGAGATCGGCAAGCGCCTCGGCCTGATCGACGAGGACGCCTGGTCGTTCGTGTGGGTCGTCGACGCCCCCCTGTTCGCGCCGGTCGAGGACATCGGCGACGACGTCGCCGTCGGCTCCGGCAAGTGGACCGCGGTGCACCACGCGTTCACCTCGCCGACCCCGGAGTGGATCGACAAGTTCGAGCAGGACCCGGGCAACGCCCTGGCCTACGCCTACGACATCGTCTGCAACGGCAACGAGATCGGCGGTGGCTCGATCCGTATCCACCGCGGTGACGTGCAGAAGCGCGTCTTCGCGCTGATGGGCCTCGGCGAGGAGGAAGCGCAGGAGAAGTTCGGCTTCCTGCTCGACGCCTTCGCCTTCGGCCCGCCGCCGCACGGCGGCATCGCGTTCGGCTGGGACCGCATCGTCATGCTGCTGGCCAAGGCCGACTCGCTGCGTGACGTGATCGCGTTCCCGAAGACCGGCGGCGGCTACGACCCGCTGACCGCGGCGCCCGCGCCGATCACCGCGCAGCAGCGCAAGGAGGCCGGCATCGACGCGAAGCCGGCCGCCCCCGCCCCGCAGAACTAGTGCTGCACCTCAGGGCCGTGTGCCCGCCGGACAAGACCGCCCAGGCGCTCGAAATCCTGCGGGTCCACGCCGGCACCGCGCACCTGATCGTGCACCGCGGTGCCGCCGTGTCACCCGAAGGTGACCTGCTCGAGGCCGACATCGCGCGCGAAGCGGCGGACGAGATCGTGGACGCGCTGTGCGTGCTCGAACTCGACCGCACCGGCGGGATCACCCTGGAAGCGCTCGACACGGCCCTGTCCGACGCCGCCGACGAGGCGGAGGAAGCCGCGCCGGGGGAGGGCGCCGACGCCGTCGTGTGGCAGGAGCTGCTGTCCCGCACCGGCGAGGAGTCGCGGCTCAACGTGACGTTCCTGGCGTTCCTCATCATCGCGTGCCTGCTCGCGGCGGTCGGCGTGCTGACCGACTCGGCGGTGACGATCGTCGGCGCGATGGTCGTCGGCCCCGAGTTCGGGCCGCTCGCCGCGTTCGCGGTCGGCCTCGTGCTGCGGCGCTGGGACCTGGTCCGGCAGGCGGGCGCGGCGCTCGCGATCGGCTTCCCGCTGGCCATGGTCGTCACGCTCGGCGGCGCCCTGCTGGTGCGGGTGACGGACGTCTTCGGCGCGCAGGCGTTCGAGCTGAAGCGGCACAGCGAGGTCGACTTCGTGTTCTCGGTGGGCGTACCGTCGCTGGTCGTGGCGATGCTCGCCGGCGCGGCCGGGATGCTCGCCATGACGTCGGCGAAGTCGGCCGCGCTCGTGGGGGTCTTCATCTCGGTGACCACGGTGCCGGCCGCGGGATACGCGGTCGTCGCGGCCGTGGCGGGGGAGTGGAGCAGGTGTCTCCAGTCGATCGGGCAGCTGCTCGTGAACCTTCTCGGAATCGTTGCAGCCGCGGCCGTTGTGTTGATCGTGCGCCGGAATGGGCACCGTTCCCCGGAGGAGCTTCGTCCGCTTTCACGCGGGTGACCCGGATCCGGCGGGGATGCCCCTTGTTGTCCGGATGTCAGTAGTCATGGTTGCTCAGTCACGAGTAGGGTCGGTGACAATGACAGTCGACACCTCCTCCACCGGCGACGCTGGGGTCGGGGCAGGAGCCGAGCAGGACATCGCTGCAGCCGTCGCGGCGGGCGAGTCCGTTCTCTCGCGCCGGTTCGGCAGTCCGATCACGCTGGTTTCGCCGGAAGACCTCGCGGGCAGCGGACCGGCCACGGTCGTCCGGGCGAGAGTGGTGTCGTCGTCCTTCGCGCTGCCGCGCACGCTGGTCATCAAGCACTACCCGGAGGTGCCGGCGCCGGGTGAGCCGGATTCGTTCGCCCAGGAGGCCGTCAGCTACCAGCTGTTCACCGCCCTGTCGCCGGACGAGCGGATGTGCCCGGAGCTGCTGGCCCACGACGGCCGCGACCGCGTGCTCGTGCTGGAGGACCTCGGCCGTACGGCGACCCTGGAGGACAAGCTCTCCGCCCGCGACTCCCGCGCCGCCGAACGCGCGCTGCTGTCGTGGGCCCGGTCGCTGGGCCGGCTGCACGCGAACACCGCCGGGCGCGAGGCCGATTTCAACGCCCTGCTGCGCCGCCTCGGCGGTCCGGCGAAGAGCGATCACGGCGACGTCGACGAGCTCTGCGCGCGGGTGCCGTCGCTGATCCAGGACCGGCTGGGCATCCCGGTGCCGGACTCGGTGCTCGACGCGGTCACCTACGCCGTCGAGCAGTCCCGGTCGTCGGCCTTCCGCGCGTTCAGCCCGGTGGAGCTCAGCCCCGACAACAACCTGGTCACGGGCGAGGGCGTGCGGTTCCTCGACTTCGAGTACGGCTGCGTCCGCTCGGCCCTGGTCGACGCCGCGAACCTGCGCCTGCCGTTCGCGAACTGGCCCGACGCGCTCGCCCTGCCCGCCGGCATGAGCGAGGCGATGATCGCGGCGTGGCGCGCGGAGGTGGCGGGCGTGTGGCCCGCGTTCGCCGACGACGAAGCCCTGGCCGGGCACCTGACGACGAGCGAGCTGCTGCGGGTCTGGCTGATCTCGGGCGAAGAGCTGGGCGCGCTGGACCTGTCCCGCCACGCGGCCCCGGTGAGCCGAGAGGCGGCTTTGGTGACGTGGTGGCGCGACCTGGCCAAGCACGCGGGCTACGTCCGGATGACGGCGGTCTCGGAGTTCTCGTCGAAGGTGGCGGCGGCGCTGGCGGCGAGGTTGGGGCCGCACGCGGACCTGGCGTTCTACCCGGCCTTCCGCTGACCCGCCGGTTCCACAGCCCGCCTGCCCGCCTGTCCGCCTGTCCGCCTGTCCGTCAGCCCGGCCGTCCGCAGTCCCGCTGCCTGCCCGCCCGGCTGCCCGCAGTCCGCATGCGGCTGCTCGCGGCCCGGCCACGGCTTCTCCCGGCTTTCGTCGGGGCCCGTCGATACGCTGGATGCGGGGCCGGCCCCAGGGAGGGTGGGGCTGCTTCGGGGCGATGAGCGCGGACATTTCGGACAATCGTGAGCGGAGTGCCAAGAATTAGGCGCGGTGTCGCGGCCGCGTTACCTCGTCCTCACCGCAGGTGGGTTTGCGTGTCCGATCGTCTGAGGCGTGACCGTGACCAGCCTCGAAGTCACTCCCTTTCCCGAACCCTCCCGGCCCGCGCTCGCGGCGGTGCCGGTGGTGCAGGCCGTCCCCGCGCTCCGTCGGGCGCGGCGGCTCGTGGTGCTCGGCGACTCGACCGCCGTCGGGCTCGGTGATCCCTTGCCTCGGCGGGGTGGCTGGCGTGGTGTCGGCCCGCTGGTCGCGGCGGCGCTCGGCGTCGGGACCGACGGCTACCTCAACCCGTCCTTCGCCGGCGCCCGGATGCACTGCGTGCTCAGCGAGCAGGTGCCCGCCGCGGTGGCCCACCGGCCCGATGTGGCACTGGTGGTCGCCGGGATGAACGACACTCTCCGGCCCGACTTCGACGCGGCCCGCATCGCCGCCGATCTCACCGAGGTCGTCCGCCGGCTCGGCGAGGTCGGCACCACCGTCATCCCGGTCCGGTTCCACGACCACAGCAAGGTGTTCCGCCTCCCGCCGGCCCTCAAGCGCGCGCTCGGCGCCCGGGTCGCCGAGCTGAACGCCGCCATCGACGAGGTCGTCGCCCGCGAAGGCGTGCCCTGCCTGGACCTCGACCGGCTGCCCGGCGCGTACGACCTGCCGTCGTGGAGCGTCGACCGGCTGCACCCGTCCGAACTCGGCCACCGGATGCTCGCCCACGGCTTCACCGGGCTGCTCGCCGGCGCCGGGTTCGCCGTGCCGGAGCCGGTGAGCCTCACCTGCGGCGGCGGGGTCGAGCCGAGCACCACGGGACACGTGGGATGGCTGGTGCTGAAGGGGATTCCGTGGCTGTGGCGCCGCGGCCGCGAGTTCCTGCCCTACGCCGCGGTCATCATGTGGCACTCGTTCCGCGAGCGGACGCGCTGAACACGCGCAACGCCTCGGCGTCCGAAGCCGGGTCGCGGACGAAGAAGTCGGCCCACTCCTCGATGTCCGGATAAGCACTGCGCGCCACGAGGTACCGGCACGCCGTTTCGACGTCGTACCGCGTGCGCCGCAGCTCGACGCCGTCTCCGAGCAACGCCCAGTGCGCACCGCCGGTGCCGTAAGGCATGCCGACGCTGCCGGGGTTCACGATCAGCCGCCGGTCCGCCAGCCGCGTGAACGGCATGTGGGTGTGCCCGAGCACCACCGTCGGAGCGACGACGCCCTCCAGGACTTCCACCCAGCGTTCGAGGGAGCTGTCGACGAGGACGATCTCGGTGTCGTCGCGTGGAGTCGCGTGGCAGAACAGCACGCCGTCGAGCGTCACCGTCAGCGGGAGCGCGTCCAGGACCGGCAGATCGGCCGGCCGCAGCTGCCGCGCCGCCCACGGGAAGATCGGGTCCGGCACGAACTTCCCGTCGCCGCGCGCGGACGCCGCCAGCTCGCGGTCGGCGTTGCCGCGCACCCACACCGCACGGTCGCCCAGGGAAACCAGCCGCTCGAGGGTCTCGACGGGCATCGGCCCGGCCAGCATGTCGCCCAGGAGCACGATCCGATCGGCCGCGACGACGTCCGGCTCGGCCAGCACGGCTTCCAGCGCCGGCAGCACGCCGTGGATGTCCGCCAGCACCGCGATCCGCATCCGCCCACCTTCGCCGCACGGACGCGCCCCGGGCGAGGGATTTCGCCCAGGGCGCAACCGGTTCAGCCCGTGGTGAGCGGCAGCTCCCGCACGCCGGTCATGTTCGGGTTCACCTGGAACTTCGGCGGCTCGCCCGGGATCGTGCGCAGCGCCGGGTAGCGGTCGAACAGGATGTCCAGCGCCACCCGCCCTTCGAGCCGCGCGAGCGGCGCGCCGATGCAGAAGTGGATGCCGCGCCCGAACGCCAGGTGCGGGTTCGGATCGCGCAGCGGGTTGAACGTGTCCGGCTCGGCGAACACCCGCTCGTCCCGGTTGGCCGCCGCCACCCACACCATCAGCATCTGCTCGGCCGGGATCGTCGCGCCGCCCAGTTCGACCTCGCGGTTCGTCGTGCGGGCGACCGCCGCGAACGGCGAGAGGTAGCGCAGCGACTCCTCGACCAGCGGCGGCACCAGGGACCGGTCGGCGCGCACCCGCTCGTCCCATTCCGGGTGCGTGTCCAGGCACAGCACGGCGTTGCCGAGCAGCATCGTGGTGGTGATGTGCCCGGCCAGCAGCAGCACGTTCGCGAAGTTGACGACCTCGTTGCGCGTCAGCTTCTCACCGTCCAGTTCCGCCTCGACGAGCTTGGTCAGCAGGTCTTCGCGCGGCCGCGTGCGACGTTCGTCGACGTGCCCGCCCAGGTATTCGATGAGCTGCTTCTGACCTTCCAGGGAGTTCTTGACCGACTCCTGGTTGGCCTTGCTCTGCTCCTTCAGCGAGAACTGCTCGGACGAGCTGAACAGCTTGTCCACCCAGCCCTTGAACAGGTGCCGGTCGCTCGCGGGGACCCCCAGCAGCTCCGCGATCACGATCACCGGCAACGGGTAGGCCAGGTCTTCGACGAGCTCGAGCCGGCCGGAGCCGCCGGCCTCGTCGAGCATCTCGTTCGTCACCGCGGCGATGCGCGGCTCGAGGTCGGCGACGACCTTCGGGGTGAACGCGCGGCTGACGAGCTTGCGCATCTTGTGGTGCAGCGGCGGATCCAGCTGCAGCAGGTTGCCCGCCGACATCGCCTCCAGGTCGACGTCCTGCATCATCTCCTTCGGCACCAGCCGGGTGGTGTCCGAGGAGTAGGTCGCCGGGTCGCGGAGGATCTCTTCGGCTTCCGGGTGCCCGTAGACGTTCCAGAACCCGAGGTCGGCCGCGTGCCGCACGCGCTCGGCCGGTTGCTTTCCGCGCAGCCAGAACTGGGATTCGTGCAGTCCCCAGGTGTCGGCGAGTGTGGTGGTCATGTCCGCCCCTTTTCCCTGTGTGAACCCGGGATCAGCCGGGATCCTCGGTGGGATCGTGTGCGTAGATCCCCTTCCGGTAGCCCGAGACGAGCTCCTCGAGCGCCGCCGTGAGTTCCGCGGCCACCTTCGCGACCGCCGCGGGGTCGGGTTCCCCGGGCGGCTCGAACGAGGCGCGGATCGTGTACGCGAGGGCGTCGGCCCTCTCTTCGAGCGGGATGGCGTCGAACTTCCCGGACACCACGTCGGTGAAGTAGAAGCCGATCGCCGTGGCGTTGAGCGCGTAGTCCAGGTTCGGGACGTCGGTGCGGACCAGCCCGTGCCGGCGCATCGCGTCCTCGAAGTGCCCGCTCAGCTCCTGCTGCTGCTTGCGCAGCGCGAGGTCGCCGAGCGAGCCGAACATCTCGGCGTTGCCGCGGAACATCGCCATCATCAGCGGCCGCCGGTGGGTGGCGAGGAACGAGGACGAGATCATCCGGTGCGGCAGGATCATCGCCGGGTCGGCCTTGATGCCGTCCAGGATGACCTCGGTCAGATCGGCCGATTCGCGCATCATCAGCGCCTGGAACAGCAGTTCCTTGTTGCGCCAGTGCAGGTAGACGGTGCCCTTGCCGATGCCGACCGCGCGCGCGATGTCGTCGACGGCCACCTTGCGGTAGCCCATGCGCAGCAGCAGTTCGCCGGCCGCGTCCAGGATGCGGTCGCCGCGCTCGCGGTTGGGATGGCTCATACCCGCTCTTTCGTCGAGAGTGACCTGTTGACCGGATTCGCACTTTCGGTCAATCAGTCAAGACGACGGTAGCGCGCCCTCGAACACCGGGGCAAGGGTTCTGTCGGTGGCGTCGGTTAACGTCATCCGGGTGGCACAAGACGAGCTCTTCACCGTGAACGCCGACGTGGCGCCCCCACCCGAACGCACCGTGTCGAATGCGGACGAGCGGCAGGCGGACCCGGCGAGCTCGCCCCTGGCCGTGCGGATGCGGCCGCGGTCGCTCGACGAGGTCGTCGGCCAGCAGCACCTGCTGCGCGAAGGCGCCCCGCTGCGCCGGCTGGTCGAGGGCGCGGCACCGGCGTCCGTGCTGCTCTACGGCCCGCCCGGCACCGGGAAGACGACGCTGGCCAACCTGGTCTCGATCGCCACCGGACGCCGGTTCGTCGCGATGTCGGCGCTCTCGGCGGGCGTCAAGGAGGTGCGCGGGGTCATCGAAGAGGCCCGGCGGCGCCGGCAGTACAACACCGAGAACACCGTGCTGTTCATCGACGAGGTGCACCGGTTCTCCAAGACCCAGCAGGACGCCCTGCTCGGCGCGGTCGAGGACCGCACGGTGCTGCTGGTCGCGGCGACCACCGAGAACCCGTCGTTCTCCGTCGTCTCGCCGCTGCTGTCGCGCTCGCTGGTGCTGCAGCTGCGCCCGCTGACCGACGAGGACATCACGCGGCTGATCGAGCGCGCGCTGGCCGACGAACGCGGCCTCGGCGGCGAGCTGACGCTGACCGAGGACGCCCGCGCCCACCTCGTCCGGCTCGCCGGCGGGGACGCGCGCCGCGCGCTGACCGCGCTGGAAGCCGCGGCGGACGCGGCGTCGGCCACCGAGGCGAAGACCATCGACCTGCCCATCGTCGAGTCCACTGTGGATAAGGCCGCGGTGCGCTACGACCGCGACGGCGACCAGCACTACGACATCATCAGCGCGTTCATCAAGTCGATCCGCGGCTCCGACGTCGACGCCGCGCTGCACTACCTGGCCCGGATGATCGAGGCGGGGGAGGACCCGCGGTTCCTGGCCCGGCGCCTGGTCGTGCACGCCAGCGAGGACATCGGCATGGCCGACCCGACCGCCCTGCAGGCGGCGGTCGCGGCCTCGCACGCCGTCGGTTTCATCGGCATGCCCGAGGGCCGGCTGGCGCTCGCGCAGGCGACGATCCACCTGGCCACGGCACCGAAGTCGAACGCGGTCGTCACCGGCATCGACGCCGCGCTCGCCGACGTCCGCGCCGGGCTGGCCGGCAGTGTCCCGCCGCACCTGCGCGACGGGCACTACGCGGGCGCCAAGAAGCTCGGCAACGCGCAGGGCTACCGCTACCCGCACAACGTGCCGGAAGGCGTGCTGGCGCAGCAGTACCCGCCGGACGAGCTGGTCGGCAAGGACTACTACGAGCCGACCCAGCGCGGCGCGGAACGCCCGCTCGCCGAGCGCGTCCCGAAGCTGCGCCGGACCATCCGCGGCGAGCGGTAAAGGCGGTTTGGGAAACCCTTGGGGCATCCCGGGGGAAGTGGACGGCTGGTGTTCGCCCGCGCGACGCGAACCGGGCACATGCGTCGGCGAGCATCCGGCCCATGGAAATCCCGAGAGTCGGTGTTCCCGACGCACTGGCTGCCCGCCTGAGCATGGCCGAGCAGCACGAGTACCTCTCCCGCCGTTCCCTGCTCAAGGGCGCCGCCGCCACCGGCGCCCTGCTCGCCGCCGGCCCGATGCTGCTGCCCGGCGCCGCCTACGCCGACGGCGCGAAGGTCGCCCCGGCCGGGCGTCACCTCGCCTTCGGCCGCAACCCGCGCACGGACATCCGCGTCGCCTGGCAGGTCCCGACGCGCGTCAAGAACCCGTTCCTGCGCGTCGCAGAGTTCGAGCCACGCTTTCCCGGCGAGAACCCATCGGCACAGCACCACGACCGCCACGGATACCAGTGGGGACACCGGATCCCGGCCGAGACGCGCGCGCTGCACTCCGAGGTCGCCGGGGTCATCGCGCCCTACGACCAGTACTACCTGCACGCCGAAGCGAGCCGTCTGACGCCGGGGCGCACCTACACCTACGCGGTCGGCCACGACGGCTACGACCCGGCGAACGGCGACGGCGGGGCCGCCGCGCTCTCGACGTTCACCACCGCGCCCGCGCGCGGCTTCCCGACGGGGAAGTTCACCTTCACCGCCTTCGGCGACCAGGGCGTCTCCACGACGGCGCTGGCCCAGGACGGCGCGGTCGCCCAGCAGCACCCGCGCTTCCACCTCCTCGCCGGTGACATCGCCTACGCCGACCCGAGCGGCGCGGGCCTGCCGCCCGGCCCGGTCGCCGACGGCAGCCACGACCTGTACGACCCGAAGGTCTGGGACGCCTACTACAACCAGATCGAGGGCGTCGCGGCGTCGGTGCCGTGGATGGTCACCACCGGCAACCACGACATGGAAGCGCTGTACTCGCCCGACGGCTACGGCGGCCAGACCAAGCGCTGGGACTTCCCCGGCAGCGGCCCGGCCGACTGCCCGAGCGTGTACTCGTTCATCTACGGCAACGTCGGCGTGATCTCCTTGGACGCCAACGACGTCTCGTACGAGATCCCGGCCAACCGCGGCTACTCGCACGGCTCCCAGACGGCGTGGCTCAAGCGGCGCCTGCGGTACCTGCGCCTGCAACCGGACGTCGACTTCATCGTGGTGTTCTTCCACCACTGCGCCTACTCGACGACCAACCAGCACGCCTCCGAAGGCGGCGTGCGGGAGGAGTGGGTGCCGCTGTTCGACCAGTACCACGTCGACCTGGTCGTCAACGGGCACAACCACATCTACGAGCGGACCGACGCGCTGCGCGGCGGCCGCGTCACCAAGAAGGTCGCGATCGGCGACACCGTCGACCCGGACCGCGACGGCACGGTCTACGCCACCTGCGGCGGTGGCGGCCGCAGCGTCTACAGCTTCCCGGTGCCCGACACCTTCGACGGCGAGTTCACCAGCTACCACTGGGTGAAGGGCGGCGGACAGGAGACGGAGACCGTCGGCTGGTCGCGCGTGCGCTACACCGGCTACTCCTTCCTCGCGATCGACGTCGAACCGGCGTGGTTCGGCCGCAGGACCACGCTCACCGTGCGGACCCTGCGCAACGACGGCGCCGAGATCGACCGGTTCACCCTGCGGCGCACCGCGGGCCTGCACACCGCGACCGGCGGCTTCGGCGGTTCCGGTGGCCACGGCGGAAAGTCGCAGGCGGGAGTGGGTGCGGACCCGGGCGACGCCTGAGCACCGCGGGCGGGTCCCCGCACGGACAGTGCCGGGGCCCGCACCGATCGTGGGCCGGAGAGTCCAAGATCATCGGGTTTCGTAAGCTTCGCGGCTTGGGGCGGCCTGAACAAAGGGGGGCGGCCCAAGCGAAGGCAGGAGGCATCCCGTGCCCGCGACGCTGCAATGCATCGTCCTGGACTGTCCGGAACCGGCTGAGCTCGCCTACTTCTACCAAGCGATCATGGGGGGCGAGGTCGACCGTCCGGATCCCCGCTGGCGGGTGGACGCGGACTGGTCGACGTTGCACGCGAACGGGGTGGTCCTCGGGTTCCAGCGGTCCTTCGACTACCGGCCGCCGCGCTGGCCGGACCCGGCGTACCCGCAGCAGTACCACCTCGACTTCGAGGTCGACAACCTCGCCGAGACGCACCACCAGGTCCTCTCCTACGGCGGCCGGCTGCTCGATCCCGACCTGGGCGGCCGCGGCTGGCGCGTCTACGCCGACCCGGCCGGCCACCCGTTCTGCCTGCTCGGTGATTACTGACCACTGACTGACCACTGACTCCTGACCGCAGGCGTGCGGCTTTCCCCGTCGTTCCGGCGTTTTCCGGCGTTCGTCCCGGAGAACCGTTCGGTGGCGCGGAACCCGGCACTCGGCCGTCCGTGGTGTCCCGCGGGCTGCGGGAAGGGCGGGGGTTCGGCACGATGGCGGGATGAGCATCGGATTCCTCGGTACCGGGATCATGGGCGCCGCGATGGCGGCCAACATCGCGAAGGCGGGCCTCGACGTCCGGGTCTGGAACCGGACCCGCGAAAAGGCCGAACCCCTCGCCGACGTCGCGACGGTGGCCGATTCGGCGGCCGCGGCGGCGGCCGGCGCCGACATCCTCGTGACGATGCTGGCCGACGGTCCCGCCGTCGCGTCGGCGTTCGAAGCCGCTTCGCCCGCGTCGGGCACGTTGTGGCTGCAGATGAGCACGGTCGGCCTCGACTGGACCGACCGCCTCGCCGCGCTGGCCGGGAAGGCGGGCGTGGTGTTCGTCGACGCGCCGGTCCTCGGCACCCGCCGGCCGGCGGAGCAGGCCCAGCTGCAGGTGCTGGCGTCCGGCCCGGAGGAGGCCCGCCCGGCCGCGACGCCGGTGTTCGACGCGGTCGGCATCCGCACGCTCTGGCTCGGCCCGGCCGGCCAGGGCAGCCGGCTGAAGCTGGTGATGAACGCGTGGGTGCTGACCCTGACCAACGGCACGGCCGAAAGCCTCGGCCTGGCCCGCGCGCTGGGCCTGGACCCGGCGCTGTTCCTGGAGACGATCAAGGGCGGCGGTCTCGACGTCGGCTACGCGCACGTGAAGGGCGCCGCGATGCTGTCGGGCGACTACGACCCGTCGTTCCCGGCGGCCCTGGCGGCGAAGGACGCCCGCTTGGTGGTCGAAGCCGCGGGCGACGACGTCGACGTGGCCGGCGCCCGAGCCACCCTCGCGCACCTGGAGGCCGCGGTGGAGGCGGGCCACGGCGACGAGGACATGGCGGCGCTCTACCGCGCGGTGCTGAAGGACACCTGACCCGGCTTGCCTGGTCACCACCGAGCGGCGCGAGCGTCACCGCCTCGAAACGGGCCGTCGCGGCCAGGTCGGGTCGGCGCCGGGCAGCCCGGCCGGCACGTCGGCCGCCCGTCCCGCCCGGTCCGGGACAGGACCCGGCGCCCGGGCCCGTCGTCGTGTCCCGTCGGCCAGGTGCACCGCGTGGCCCGTCGCGGGAGCGAGGCGTTTTCCGGCCCGCGCGGGGTGACACGGTCGGGGACCCGGCTAGGCGGTAACCTCACCAGCACTCAATACCCGTGAACCGAGGAGGGCCCGTGTCGGCAGGGCAGATCGCCGCGTTGATCGCCGCAGGAGCATTCGTGGTGCTGGTCGTCCTGCTGGCGATCCCGCTGATCAAGCTCGGCAAGACGCTGGACGCGGCCACCGAGGCGATCGAGCGCACCAACAGCAACACCGACCCGCTGCTGATCGGCGCGAACCAGACGATCACGCACGTCAACACCCAGCTCGAGCGGGTGGACGGGATCACGTCGAACGCGCAGGCCGTCACCGGGAACGTCTCCGCGCTGACGTCGGTGTTCACCGCGACGCTGGGCGGCCCGCTGGTCAAGACCGCGGCGCTGTCCTACGGGCTCAGCAAGGCGATCCGGGCGCGCAAGAAGAAGAACGCCGCCAAGGCCGCGAAGAAGGCCGCGAAGTGAAGCGGCTGTTCTGGCTCGGCGTCGGCGTGGTCGCCGGGGTCGCGTTGTCCCGCAAGGCCGCCGAAACCGCTCGTCAGGCCACTCCCGCGGGGTTAGCATCGAACCTGGGTGACGCCGTGCGCGAGCTGGCGGGCGCCGTGGGTTCCTTCGGCGCCGAGGTGCGCGCGGGCATGAGCGAGCGGGAGCAGGAGTTGCACGAGATGGTCGAGCAGCGGACGGGCGTGGTGACGCCGCAGGCCTCGGGCCGGCACGCCGCCGAAGCCCGGCGGCCCGCCCGGCGAGCTCGCCGGGCGGAGGGCTGACCGGTCGCCTTCGCGACCCGGAAGCCGCTCCGCCGCCGTCGTCATCCCCGCACTCCGGCACCAGCACAAGGACCTGACCCGTGGACACACACGAAATCACCGACCGTTTCCTGCGCCATTACGAGAGCAAAGGGCACACGCGCGTGCCCAGCGCGCCGTTGATCCTCGACGACCCGAACCTGCTGTTCGTCAACGCCGGCATGGTGCAGTTCAAGCCGTACTTCCTCGGTGAGGCACCGCCGCCGTACCCGCGTGCGACCTCCGTGCAGAAGTGCGTGCGCACCCCGGACATCGACGAGGTCGGCAAGACCACCCGGCACAACACGTTCTTCCAGATGGCCGGCAACTTCTCCTTCGGCGACTACTTCAAGGAAGGCGCCATCGAGTACGCCTGGGAGCTGATCACCAAGCCCCAGAGCGAAGGCGGTTACGGCCTCGACCCGAACCGCCTGTGGGCGACGGTCTACGAGGACGACGCCGAGGCGGCCGGTCTGTGGCGCAAGCTCACCGGCCTGCCCGGCGAGCGCATCCAGGTGCGCGACGGCAAGGACAACTACTGGGACATGGGCGTGCCCGGTCCCGGCGGCCCGTGCTCGGAGATCTACTACGACCGCGGCCCGGCGTACGGCCGCGAAGGCGGTCCGGTCGCGGACGAGGACCGCTACATCGAGATCTGGAACCTCGTCTTCATGCAGGACATCCGCGGCGAGCTGAGCCCCAAGCTCGGGCACAAGCCGATCGGTGAGCTGCCGAAGAAGAACATCGACACCGGCATGGGCGTCGAGCGGGTCGCGACGATCCTGCAGGGTGTCGAGAACGTCTACGAGACGGACCTGGTGCGCCCGGTGATCGGCCGCGCGGAGGAGTTCTCCGGCCGCCGCTACGGCGGCAACCACGCCGACGACGTCCGCTTCCGCGTGATCGCCGACCACGCCCGCACCGGCGTGCTGCTGATCGGCGACGGCGTCACCCCGGGCAACGACGGCCGCGGCTACGTGCTGCGCCGCCTGCTGCGCCGCATCGTCCGCTCCTCGCGCCTGCTGGGCGTGCACGAGCCGGTGCTGCAGTCGTTCGCGGCGGTCGTGCGCGACACGATGGGCCCGACCTACCCCGAGCTCGTCAGCGGCTTCGACCGGATCAACGAGGTCGTCCGGATCGAGGAGGAGGCGTTCCTCGCGACGCTGACCAGCGGTTCGCGCATCTTCGACATGGCGGCCGAGGAGACCAAGCGCGGCGGCGGTGACGTGCTGGCCGGCGACAAGGCGTTCCAGCTGCACGACACGTACGGCTTCCCGATCGACCTGACCCTGGAGATGGCGTCCGAGCAGGGCCTGAGCGTCGACGAGGACGGCTTCCGCACGCTCATGAACGAGCAGCGGACCCGCGCGAAGGCGGACGCGGCGTCGCGCAAGACCGGCCACGGCGACCTCTCGGAGTACCGGAAGGTCCTGGAGCAGCACGGTGAGACCGAGTTCCTCGGTTACACCGACCTGCAGGCCGAGGCGAAGGTCGTCGCGCTGCTGGAGGACGGGCAGCCGGTCCGCAGCGTCTCGGCGGGCAAGAAGGCCGAGCTGGTGCTCGACCGCACGCCGTTCTACGCCGAGAGCGGCGGCCAGGTCGCCGACACCGGCGTGCTGCTCGGCGACGGCGTCGAGCTGAAGGTCCTGGACGTCCAGAAGATCGTCCCGGGGCTGTTCGTGCACCGCGTCGAGGTGCTCGACGGCGAGGTCGGCCTCGACTCCAAGGTCACCGGTTCGGTCGACGCGCACCGCCGGCTCTCCATCGAGCGCTCGCACTCCGCGACGCACCTGGTGCACGCGGCGGTCCGCGGCGCCTACGGCAAGCGCGCGGCGCAGGCGGGCTCGCTGAACTCGCCGGGCCGCATGCGGTTCGACTTCACCACGCCCGGCTCGGTGTCGGCGGACGTGCTGACCGAGGTCGAGCAGGAGGTCAACGACTACCTGCAGACCAACGTCGAGGTGCGGAGCTTCACCACGACCAAGGACAAGGCCCTCGAGCTGGGCGCGGTCGCGCTGTTCGGCGAGAAGTACGGCAACGACGTCCGCGTGGTCGACATGGGCGAGTACTCCCGCGAGCTCTGCGGTGGCACGCACGTCGACCGGATCGGTCAGCTCGGCCTGGTCAAGCTGGTCTCCGACGCGTCCATCGGCTCGGGCGTGCACCGCGTCGAGGCGCTGGTCGGCACGGACGCGCTGAAGTACGTCCGCAAGGAGCAGCTGCTGGTCTCCCAGCTGGCGAACACCTTCAAGGTGCCTTCGGACCAGCTGCCCGGCCGCATCGAGGACGTCCTGACCCGGTTGAAGAACGCCGAGAAGGAGATCGCCCAGCTCAAGACCCAGCAGGTGCTGGGGTCGACGGGGGCGCTCGCCGACAAGGCGGTCGACGTCAACGGCGTCTCGGTGGTCGCCGAGGTCGTCCCGGACGTCGACGGCAACGGCCTGCGCGCGCTCGCCTCGGACATCCGCGGCCGGCTCGGCTCGCGGCCCGGTGTGGTGGCGCTGTTCTCGCCGGCCGGCGACAAGCTGAGCTTCGTCGTCGCGACGACGAAGGCGGCGCAGGACAAGGGCATCGCGGCGGGCAAGCTGGTGCCGTCCTTCGCGGAGAAGATCGGCGGCCGCGGCGGCGGCAAGCCGGACATGGCCCAGGGCGGTGGCACGAACCCGGCCGGCGCGGCCGACGCGGTCTCGGCCCTGCGCTCGGCGATTGCCGGCATTGGTTAACCGCGGAAACCGCGGAAACCGCGGCCCGGATCGGCCTGGTCCCGGCGATCCGGGGCGCGGCAGGCGGCTCGGGGTGGATGTCGGATCCGTCCGGGTCGGCGTCGCCCTGAGCGATCCGGCCCCCGTGCTCGCGTCGCCATTGGTTACCCTCTCCCGCGATGCGACCGACGACAGTGATCTGGACCAGCTGGCCGCCCTCGTCACCGAGCACGAGGTGGTCGAGGTGATCGTGGGCTTGCCGCGAACGCTCGCCAACCGGCAGGGTCCGGCGGCCGAGCTGGCGATCGCGTATTCTGAACGTCTGGCCGGGCGCGTTGCGCCCGTGCCGGTCCGGCTGGGCGACGAGCGGCTGACCACGGTCACCGCATCCCGCATCCTCTCCCAGCGCGGGGTCAAAGGCCGCAAGCAGCGAGCGGTGGTCGACCAGGCCGCCGCCGTCGAGATCCTGCAGGCCTGGATCGACGCCGCTGCTGCGCACCGCGCCCGGGAGGGAGACCGATGAACGACGAGCAGCCACCTGAGCGCGGCCGCCGGAGGCTGCGGGAGCCGGACGAGGCGACCCCGCCCCCGGCCCGCCCCGCGCCCCGCCACGGCGACCCGCGTGACCAGCGTGATCCGCGTGATCCCCGGGCGGCCGAAGCCCGCCGCGCCCAGGCGCCGAGCGGCTACCACGAGCTGCCCCAGCCGACCCGCCGTCCGCAGCAGCCGAGCGACCGGCACGAGGTGCCGCCCCCGCCGGCCCGGCGCGCGCAGCCGGCCAGCGGCTACCACGAGCTGCCGCAGCCGTCCCAGCCTTCCCGGCGGGGCCGGCCCGCCGAACCCCCGGCCGCCGACCCGCGCCGGGACGCCCCGCAGACCGGGCGCCGTCGCCGGCTCGAACCGCCGGACACGCTGCCCCCGGTCGACGACGAGCTCGACCCGCAGGCCCGCCGGGCCGCGCCGGCCCGGGCGGCGCACGCCCGCCACGGCCTCGACGAGGGATCCGAGGTCCAGGCCCCCCGCCGGCGCCGCGCGGCCCCCGAGCCCGACGAAGCCCCGGTGGCCCCCGAGGCCCCCCGCCGGCGTCGCCCCGCGCCGGAGCCCGAAGAAGTCGCCGAAGCCTCCCGCCGGCGTCGCCCCCCGCCGGAGCCCGAAGAAGTCGCCGAGGCGCCACGCCGGCGTCGTCCGGCCCCGGAACCCGAAGAGCCGGCCGAGGCCCCGAGACGGCGTCGCGCCGCCCCGGAACCGGTCGAAGGCGAAGCTCCCCAGCGTCGCCGTGCGGCCGCCGAGCCGCCGGCCGCCGCCCAGCCTCCCGCGCGGCGGTCCGTCCAGCCGGGTGACCGCTCTGTCGGCGTGCCCGCGCCCGGCGCCGAGCCGCCGCGCCGGCGCCGCCCGCCGCCCCCGCCGGTGCGCGAGGAGCCGGTGACGGACATCATCCCCGCGCAGGCCCCGCCACCCCCGCCGCCGGCCGCGCCCGAACCCGTCCGCGCCCTCCACGAGGAGCAGCCGGCCGAGGACGCCCTCTTCGCCGAGGACGAGTACGACGAGTACGCGGACTACGACGAGTACGACGGCGAATACGCCGAAGACGGCTACGACGAGCCGGAGTACGAAGAGGACTACGACGACTACGAGGAAGAGCCGAAGAAGCCGCGGAAGAAGAAGGGCAAGCGCGCCCTCGGCTGGATCGCCGCGGTCGCGGTGATCGTCCTGCTCGCCGGCGGCGCCTACTACGGCTTCAACAGGTTCTTCGGCTACGAGGACTACGACGGCGCCGGTGACGGCGACGTCCTGTTCCAGGTCGACGACGGCGACTCGACGTCGGCGATCGGCGCCAAGCTGACCACGGCCGGGGTCGTCGCCAGCAGCAAGGCCTTCGTGAAGGCCGGCGCGGACAACCCGAAGCTGTCGAAGATCCAGCACGGCTTCTACGTGATGAAGTCGCACATGTCCGGGGCCAGCGCGGTCGACCGGATCGTCGCGCCGACCTCGCGGGTCGGGCAGCTGGAGGTCCGTCCCTACACGCAGTTCGACGACATCACCCAGCCCGACGGCAAGGTCACGCCCGGCGTGTACAGCCTGATGGCGAAGGCGTCGTGCGCGCAGCTCAACGGCAAGAGCACCTGCGTCACCTCCGACGACCTGCGCAAGGTCGTCGACGCCGCGGACCTCAAGACGCTCGGCGTGCCCGAATGGGCGGTCGAAGACGCGAACAAGGCCGACCGCAAGGACCGCAGGCTGGAAGGCCTGATCGCGCCCGGGCTCTACGACGTCCGGCCCGGCGCGAGCCCGCAGGAGATCATCGGCCAGCTGGTCCGCAGCTCGACCGAGGCGATCCAGAACGCCGGCCTGAGCCCGCAGTCGACCGGTCCGGGCAAGACGCCGTACCAGACGCTGATCATCGCCTCGATCATCGAACGCGAAGCGGTGAAGGCCGACTTCGGGAAGCTCTCCCGGGTCATCTACAACCGGCTGGCGATCGACATGCGCCTGCAGATGGACTCCACGGTCAACTACGTGCTCGACCGGCCCACCCTGGCGACCAACGACGCCGACCGGCTCCGGGCCGGGCCGTACAACACGTACAAGAACGCGGGCCTGACCCCGACGCCGATCTCGGTGCCCAGCCCCGAGGCCATCCAGGCCGCGGTGCACCCCGTCGCGGGGGACTGGGTGTACTTCGTCAAGTGCGAGAAGAACGGCCTGTCGTGCTTCGCGGTCACGTTCGACGATCACAAGAAGAACGTCGAGAAGGCCAAGGCGAACGGTGCCTTCTGAGCCCCGGCGGGCCGCGGTCCTGGGCAAGCCGGTGGCCCACTCGCTGTCCCCGGTGCTGCACGGCGCCGCGTTCGAAGCGCTCGGCCTGACCGGCTGGACCTACGAGCGGATCGAGACGGCCGCCGAGGATCTCCCGGCGTTCGTCGACGGCGCCGGCCCGGAGTGGGCCGGCTTCTCGGTCACCATGCCGGGCAAGCGCGCGGCGCTGGACCACGCGGACGAGGTGACGTCGCGCGCGGCCGCGGTCGGCGCGGCCAACACGCTGGTCCGCACCGCGAAGGGCTGGCTCGCGGACTGCACCGACGTCGACGGCGTCACCGGGGCCCTGCGCGCGGCGGGCGGGTACACGCCGACGTCCGGGGACAACACCGACACGGCGATCGTGCTCGGCGCGGGCGGTACCGCGGCCGCGGCGGTCGTCGGCCTGGCGGCGCTGGGTGTGCGTCGGGTGCGGCTGGTCGTGCGGGAACCCGCGCGGGCCGGCGAAACGCTCGACGCGGCGAAGCGGGCTTCGCTCGACATCGACGTGCTTCGGTGGTCTGAAACGGACTTCGCGGCGCTGGCCGCCGAAGCCGCGGTGCTGGTGAACACCGTCCCGCCGGACGCCGTACTGCCGCACGTGGCCGGCCTCGCGGCCGTCGCGCACGTCCTCGACGTCATCTACCACCCGTGGCCGACGCCGCTCGCCGAAGCCGTCGCGGCCCGCGGCGGCAAGCTCGCGACCGGGCTGGACATGCTGCTGCACCAGGCGTTCGGCCAGGCCGAGCACTTCACCGGCCGGCCGGCCCCGCGCGCGGCGATGCGGGACGCGTTGCGCGAGGCCACCGGGAACCTGCTGCCGCTGCCGATCGGGTAAAACCGCTTGCCCGGGTTGATATTCTGGTCGACTGCCTTGAATGAGGGGGTCTACCGAGATGACCAGTCAAGAAGCGCTGAGCGACGACCAACTGGAGAGTGCCTGGGTCGGCGGTGAGCCGCCCAAGCTCGACTCGACCGTGACGCTCGTCGACTACGACCCGGAGTGGCCGAAGGCTTTCGAGCGCGAGGCCGAGCGGATCCGCGGTGTCCTGGGGGAGCAGGTGCTCGCCCTGGAGCACGTCGGGTCGACGTCGGTGCCCGGCCTGTGCGCGAAGCCGTGCGTCGACATCTACCTCGAGGTGCCGGACTCCGACGACGAGAGCTTCTACGTCCCGGCGCTGGAGGGCGCGGGCTACCGGCTCGTCATCCGCGAGCCGGGCTGGGAGAAGCACCGCTGCTTCAAGGGCCCGGACACGAACATCAACCTGCACACCTACTCGCCGGGCAACGGCCAGGCGTCGCGCTACCGGCTCTTCCGCGACCGCCTGCGGTCGCACCCGGAGGAGCTGGAGCGGTACGCGGCGAAGAAGCGCGAGCTGGCCGCGCGGGAGTGGAAGTACATCCAGAACTACGCCGACGCCAAGACCGAGGTGGTCGAGGAGATCCTCGGCCGGGCCCGGGCCGAGCAGTACGACGACTACAGCGAGGCCTACGCCGAGCACGCCGGGAAGTCCGTCACCAACGCCCTCTACGACCGGCCCGCGGTCGTGGACCTCGCCGGGGACGTCGAAGGCAAGCGCGTGCTGGACGTCGGCTGCGCGGCCGGGCACCTGAGCGCGCTGCTGGCCGGGCGGGGCGCCGACGTCCTGGGCGTCGACGCCAGCGCCGGGATGGTCGCCGTCGCGCGGAAGAAGTTCGGCGACGTCGCGCGCTTCGAGCACGCCGACGTCTCGCGGCCGCTCGACCTGGCGGACGGCTCGATCGACGTGATCACCGCGTCGCTCGTGCTGCACTACCTGAAGGACTGGGACGCCACCCTGGCCGAGTTCCGCCGGGTCCTGCGGCCCGGGGGCACGCTGGTGTTCTCGGTGCACCACCCCGGCGAGGACTGGCACTGGTTCGACAAGGAGAACTACTTCGAGGTCGAGCTGCTCGAAGACGACTTCGGGCTCGGCGGGCGGCCGCACCCGGTCCGGTTCTACCGGCGGCCGCTGAGCTGGATGTTCGGCGCGGTCCGCGACGCCGGTTTCGCCGTCGACCGGCTGGTCGAGCCGATGCCGGTGCCCGGGGCCGACGAAGCCGACCCGAAGTGGGCGAAGAACCTGCGGACCAAGCCGCGGTTCCTGTACTTCCGGGCGGTCAGTCCCGCTTAGCGAGGTCCTGGATCAGGTCGACGATCTCCCGGCTGACGGGGCGGAACACCCGCAGCCGGGAGAGCGCGGCCAGCCGGGCGAGCAGCGGGACACTGCGCTCGACCAGCATCCGGCTGCGCTTCTCGCCGGCCGAGCGGTCGTGCACCCAGAAGAGCACCACGCCCATCTGGAAGAGCCAGAGCAGCTCGGGCAGCTGCGCCCGCAGCTCCGGGTCGAGCTTGACGTCGGAGCCGTCGACGACCTCGCGCATCAGCTCGATCGAGGCGGTGCGGGCGGCCGAGGACTCCTCGCTGAACGGGCTCAGCGGGGACTCCGGGTCGGCCGCGTTGACGAAGAACTGCGTCCCGAAGCGGTGGTAGGGCTCGGCCAGCTCGAGCCAGCACAGCAAAACCGTCTTCAGGCGGTCGGCGAAGCGAGTCTCGTGCACGAGCTGCGCGCGGGCGGCGTCGAGGTGCAGCCGCGCGATCTCGTCGTAGAACCCCTGGATCAGCTGTTCCTTCGAGGAGAAGTAGTAGTACGCGTTCCCGACCGAGACCCCGGCCTCGGCGGCGATCGCGCGCATCGTCGTGCGGTCGTACCCGTTCTCGGTGAACAACCGCATGGCGGTGGTGACGATCAGGGACCGCGTTTCCTCGCTCTTGGGCACCCGCAGCACGTTAGCGCCGGGCACGTCAGGGCGCGGGGAAGGGCGGGACCTGCGGGCCCGGCGCGCCGGGGTAGGGGACGGGCCGGCCGGCGAACACGGGCTGCGGCGCGGGTGCGGGCTTCGGGGCCAGGTGCCGGCGGCGGATGCCGTTGAAGACCAGGACGTTGAACAGGTGCATGACGCCGAGCACGAGCGCGACGACGCCGACCTTCACCGAGACCACCTCGAACACCTGGCGGGCGTTGTCCACGTCGGCCCGGCTGGTCAGGAAGAGCGTCACGAAGCCGAGGCTGATCAGGTAGAAGCCGACGACCAGCAGCTGGTTGACGGCGTTGGCCAGGCCGGGGCTGTCCTCGAAGACCTGGGTGAGGAAGGTGCGGCCGTGCTTGCTGAGCGTCCGGGCGACGAGCACCGTCAACGGAATGCTGATCAGCAGGTAGAGCGCGTAGGCGACAACAACGGGTTCCATGGTCCCTCCAAGTTTTGAACGTGTTCAAGACGGACTGTAGGCCTAGTTTTGAACGTGTTCAAGAGAGCGGGGTCACGTCGGCCGTTCACCCGGTGCTCACCCGGCAGGGCGCTTTCCCGCATAAGGTGTCCGCCGACCGGGAGGTAAGACCGTGAAACGCATCGCCGCAGGGCTTACGGTGGCTGCGCTCGTCGCGCTGGCCGTGCCCGCTTCCGCTTCCGCGAGTTTCGGGCAGAGTGTCCGCTTCGCCACCTTCAACGCTTCGCTGAACCGCGCCGCCGCCGGGCAGCTGCTGAGCGACCTGTCGACGCCGGGCAACGTTCAGGCGCAGAAGGTCGCCGAGGTCGTCCAGCGCAACCGCGCCGACGTCCAGCTGATCAACGAGTTCGACTACGTGCCCGGCAACGCCGCGGCCGACGCGTTCCGGAAGAACTACCTGGCCGTCGGCCAGCACGGCGCCAAGCCGATCGACTACCCGTACGCCTACACCGCGCCGGTCAACACCGGCGTGCCCACCGGCTTCGACCTCGACCGCGACGGCACCGTCGGCGGCGGCAACGACGCCCAGGGCTTCGGCACCTTCGAGGGCCAGTACGGGCTGCTCGTGCTCTCGAAGTACCCGATCGACGTCGCGCACGTCCGCACGTTCCAGAAGTTCCTCTGGAAGGACATGCCGGGCGCGCTCCTGCCGGACGACCCGGCGACGCCGGCGCCGCACGACTGGTACAGCCCGGCCGAGCTGAACGTGCTGCGGCTGTCGTCGAAGTCGCACTGGGACCTGCCGCTGAAGATCGGCCGCGAGAGGGTGCACTTCCTGGTGTCGCACCCGACCCCGCCGAGCTTCGACGGCCCGGACGACCACAACGGCACCCGCAACCACGACGAGATCCGCTTCTGGGCCGACTACACGACGCCCGGCAAGGGCGGTTACCTCTACGACGACCGCGGGCACCGCGGCGGGCTGGGCGCGGGGGAGCGGTTCGTCGTCGCGGGCGACAACAACTCCGATCCGCTCGACGGCGACAGCGTGCCCGGCGCCATCCAGCAGCTGCTCGACGCGCCGCGCGTCGTCCGGACGCACCCGGGCAGCCGCGGCGCGGTGCTGGCCGCCCAGGCCCAGGGCGGCGCGAACGCCGGCCAGAAGAGCGACCCGTTCTACGACACCGGCGACTTCGGCGACGTCACGCCGGGCAACCTCCGCACGGACTACGTGCTGCCGTCGAAGGGCCTGCTGCCCTGGCACGCCGAGGTGTTCTGGCCGGTGCCGTCGGACCCGCTGTCCCGGCTGAACGACGCCTCCGACCACCACCTGGTCCGCGTGGACGTCCTCGTCGGGCTACGGTGAGATCATGCGGATCGCCATTCTCGACGACTACCAGAACGTCGCCCTCACCTTCGGGGACTGGGACTCGCTGGAGGCCGACATCACGGTCTTCACCGAGCCGCTGGAAGACGTCGTCAAACAGCTGCAGGGCTTCGAAGCGGTCGTCGCGATGCGCGAGCGGACCCGGTTCACCGCCGAGGTCCTCGACCGGCTGCCCGACCTGAAGCTGCTCGTCAGCACCGGCAAGCGCAACGCGGCCATCGACGTCCCGGCCGCGCGCCGCAACGGCGTCGTCGTGTCCGCCACCGGCTACATCGGCGAGCCGACCGCGGAGCACACGTGGGCGCTGATCCTCGCGGCGTCGCGCAACCTGCCGCAGGAGTTCCGTTCCATGCGTGAGGGCGGCTGGCAGACGAGCGTCGGCACCATGCTGCACGGCAAGACGCTCGGCCTGCTCGGCCTGGGCCGGCTCGGCGCGGGCGCGGCGAAGATCGGGCAGGTCTTCGGGATGGAAACCATCGCCTGGAGCCAGAACCTGACGCCGGAGAAGGCGGAGCCGCACGGCGTCACCGCGGTGTCCAAAGAGGAGCTGTTCGCCCGCTCGGACGTGCTGTCGATCCACCTCGTGCTCAGCGACCGCAGCCGCGGCCTGGTCGGCGCGGACGAGATCGCGGCGATGAAGCCGGGCGCGCTGCTGGTGAACACCTCGCGCGGCCCGATCGTCGACGAGGCGGCGTTGGTGGACGCGTTGCGGCGCAAGGCGATCCGCGCGGCGATCGACGTCTACGACACCGAGCCGTTCCCGGCGGACCATCCACTGCGGACACTCGGGAACGCGACGCTGACGCCGCACATCGGGTTCGTCACGCGGGAGGTCTACGAGATCTTCTACGGTGACGCGGTCGAGGACATCGCGGCTTACCGGGCGGGAGCGCCGATCCGCGTCATGGAGTAGTGGTGTGCGGCCCGCCGGGGCCCGAGGTCCCCGCACCGGCCCGGGCGGGCCCGCACCCCTAGATGACATCACCCGGCGCGCGGCCCGGGCAGGGTCTTTGGACCCTGCCCGGCGCGGCCATCCGGCTGAACACGCGGCCGTGGCTGGTGGTGAGTGCGAAACCGGAGCGGAAAACGGTTTCTCACCCACGAGCGCGGAGTCAGGGGAACGGCACCGTGTCCGGGGCGCAGCTCGCTCCCTCCGCCGGCACGGCCAGATCCGCCAGGTACCGGACCACCGCCGCCGTGGCGCAGGCGCTGTGGACGTCGAGGGACGTGTGGCCGTACCCGTCGACGACCAGCACCCGGCCGTCGCCGAGTTCCGCCGCCGTCGCCTGGGCGTTGTGCAGCGGGGTCGCCGGGTCGAAGCGGTTGTTCAGCACCAGGACCGGGTTCTTGCGCGCCCGGTTCCACGGGCCGGTGTAGCGGTCGGCGTCGTGGGCCGGCCAGCCGACGCACTGGGCCATCGAGAACACCGCACCGAGCCCGAAGTACGGCTGCCGCTTGCTTTCGCTCGCCGCGAGCGCCGCGTAGTCGGCCGGGCTCGAGGGGTTGTCGCTGTCGACGCACTGGACGGCCAGGAAGTTCGGGGAGTGCGTCGGCACGTACGGATCGAGCACCGGCGACGCGGCTCCAGGACCCGCCGGCAGGGCTGCGAAGGTCTCGGCCAGGCGTTTCCAGCGGCCGGACTGGTACAGCGCGCTGTCGATCGTCCGCATCAGGGAGGACACGCCCGGCCCGCGCGACGCGTGGGCGAAGACGCCGGCGAACTTCGCCTTGAGATCCCCGCCGGCGAACGCGCACTTCGGCCCGGCCGCGGCGCACACCGTGAAGAACTGCTCCAGCTCCTGCTGCTGCGCGGTGGCGACGTCGGCGCGGACGTCGACCGGCTGCTTCTCCTGGCCCGGTTTCCCGGTGGCGTTCGCGACCAGGTCGAGGGTGCCGTCGAGGGTCATCGCGCGGACCTTGTCCGGGAACAGGTTCGCGTAGGTGCCGCCCAGGTACGTCCCGTAGGAGTAGCCGTAGAAGTTCAGCGCCGGATCCCCGACGGCCTGGCGCAGCAGGTCCATGTCCCGCGCCACGTTCGCCGTCGAGAGGTGGGCGAGCAGGTCGCCGGAACCGGCCGCGCACGCCTTCCCGGGCGCGGCACTCGCCGCGAAGAAGGCATCCGGCTGCTGCAACGGCGACGGGATCGCCGGCGGGTGGTCCGCGCCCGGGCAGCTGATCGGCGCCGATCCGCCGATCCCGCGCGGGTCGAAGCCCACCAGGTCGAACCGGGCGCGCAGCTCGTCGGGGTAGCGCGCGGCGAACCGCGCCAGCTCGCCGACGCCGTCGGTGCCCGGGCCGCCGAAGTTGAAGAACAGCGAACCGATCCGGCGGCTGGGGTCGCTCGCCGGGAGCCGGATGACCGAGAGCGTGATCGCTTTGCCCTTCGGCTCGCGGTAGCTCAGCGGCACGGACGCGGGCGTGCACTGGAAACCGCTGTGGCACGGCGCCCAGTGCAGCGCGGGCACCGCGGCGCCGTTGGTGCCGAGCGCCGGGGGAGGGTCGGCCGTCGGCTGCGGCGTCGCGGGAGGGGCGGGTGCGGCGGCGGGTGCGCTGCAGGCGGCGAGCAGGAGCAGGAGTGCGAGGAGAAGCCGTTTCACGCGCCGAGGTCCGCCAGCACGGCGTCGGTGTAGCGCGGCCAGACCTCGGCGGCCCACGGGCCGAAGGCGCGGTCGGTCAGCGCGACGCAGGCCGCGCCCGCGTCCGGGTCGACCCAGAGGAACGTGCCCGACTGCCCGAAGTGCCCGAAGGTCCTCGGCGAGCTCGCCGAGCCGGTCCAGTGCGGGCTCTTGTGGTCACGGATCTCGAACCCGAGGCCCCAGTCGTTCGGCTTCTGGTGGCCGAACCCGGGCAGCACCCCGGAAAGCCCGGGGAAGACGACGTTCGTGGCTTCGGCGACGGTCGCCGGCGCGAGCAGCTTCGGGGCCTGCAGCTCGGCGGCGAAGGCGGCCAGGTCGTCCACAGTGGACACCGCGCCGGCCGCGGGCGAGCCGTCCAGGGAGGTGCCGGTCATGCCGAGCGGCCCGAACAGGGCCTCGGCCTGGTACTGCGCGAACGGGATGCCGGAGTGCTCGGCCAGCGCGTCGGCCAGCTCCTCGAAGCCGGCGTTGGAGTAGAGGCGGCGGGTGCCCGGCGCGGCCATCGCCTTGTGCGCGTCGAAGGCGAGGCCGGAGGTGTGGGCGAGCAGGTGCCGCACGGTCGAGCCCTCGGGCCCGGCCGGGGTGTCGAGCTCGACGACGCCCTCTTCGATCGCGATCAGCGCCGCGTAGGCGGTCAGCGGCTTGCTGACCGAGGCCAGCCGGAACTTCCGCGTGGTGTCGCCGTGGCGGCCCACGACGGTCCCGTCCGCTTTCACCACGGCCGTCGCGGCGTTGTCCACCGGCCACTCGTCGATCAGGCGCACGCTCTCCATGCGTCCACCCTACGAAACGCCATGAAGGCCCCCGCACCGGTGTCGGGGACCGGTGCGAGGGCCTTCATGGAGTGTTACAGCGGGGGTGTTTCTCAGGCGTCGAGGTCGGTGGCGACCAGCTGGGCGACCGCTTCCACGGCCTCCTCGGCGCCCTCGCCCTCGGCGCTGATGACGACCTCGTCGCCGTACCCGGCGGCGAGGGTCATCAGGTTGAGCACGCTGCCGGCGGCCACCGGGGTTCCCCCGGCCTTGGCGATCTGCACCGCGACGGGCTGCGCCGCGGCCGCCTTCGCCACCAGCGCGGCCGGCCTGGCGTGCAGGCCCACCTTGCTCGCGACGGCGACGCGTTTCTCCGGCATGTTCGTCCTCTCGCTACTGGGATCTACGTCGGTACGGAGTTTACTTCGCGGCGGTCGACTCGAGGTCCGACTCGATCGAGTCGTCCTCGCGACCCGGCGTCTTCAGGTTCCACTTGGTGATCGCGAAGCGGAACACCACGTAGTAGATCACCGCGTACACCAGGCCCATCACGATGAGGATCCAGGTGTTGTGGGCCGCCTTCGAGCTCGAGTTGAGCGCGAAGTCGATCGCGCCGGCGGAGAACGAGAAGCTCAAGTGCACGTTCAGCAGGTTGGCGATCGCGAGCGAAAGGCCGGTCATCACCGCGTGGAAGATGTAGAGCGGCCACGCGACGAACATGAACGAGAACTCGATCGGCTCGGTGACACCGGTGATGAACGAGGTCAGCGCGGCCGCGATCATCACACCGCCGACGACCTTCTTCTGCGCCGGGCGGGCGGTCTGCCAGATCGCCAGCGCCGCCGCGGGCAGCGCGAACATGAAGATCGGGAAGAAGCCCGTGGTGAAGGCACCGGCGTTCGGGTCGCCGTTGAAGAAGTTGGTGATGTCACCGCCCTTGAAGATGAACCAGACCGGCACGTTGATCAGCTGGTGCAGGCCGACCGGGATCAGCAGGCGGTTGAGCAGGCCGTAGATGCCGCCACCGACGACCGGGGCGCCGGTGACCGCGTCGCCGACGTTCTCGATGCCGGTGTTCACGTACTTGAAGAGCAGGCCGAAGATCACGCCGAGCAGCAGCAGCGCGAAGGCGGTGATGATCGGGACGAACCGGCGGCCGCCGAAGAACGCCAGGTAGGCGGGCAGCTTGATGCGGTGGTAGCGCTGCCACAGCACGGCCGCGACCAGGCCGACGACGACGCCGGCGAGCACACTGTAGGGCCACTTGATGGGCGCCAGCTCGAAGCCGCCGTTCGGCTTGTAGCCGGGCAGGTCCTTCAGCGGGGCGAACACCTGGATGACGCTGGTGAAGACGAAGAAGCCGACGACCGCGGCGACACCGGTGGAGCCGTCGCCCTTGCGGGCGAAGCCGACCGCGATGCCCACCGCGAAGAGCAGCGGCAGCCAGTTGAAGAGCGAACCGCCGGCGGCGCCGAGGACGGCCGCGACCTTGTCCCAGCCGAGGCCGTCCTTGCCCAGCAGGTCGTCCTGGCCGAGACGCAGCAGCAGGCCGGCGGCCGGGAGCGTGGCGATGGGAAGCATGAGGCTACGGCCGAAGCGCTGAAGACCGGCGAGGCCTCCGCCGCTCTTCTTCGTCGCCCCCTCCGCGGTGGTGGAGCTCATCTGGATCCTCCATAGTGGGGTTGTTGACCGGGTTCCGGGGTGTTCCGGTCCAACTGCATGGTCACCTGGTAGTGATCTCCCCGGTACCAGGACGTGATGTCTTCGATCGGGTCGCCGTTCGCGCTGGAGACCCGGCGGAACACGAGCAGGGGACTGCCGGCGCGCATGCCGAGCAGCCGGGCCGTCTCGCGGTCCGCTCCTTCGGCCCAGACCGTCTGCCACGCCTGGTCGGGACGCACGTCGTACGTCTCGGCCAGCTGCGCGTAGAGCGACTGGGTCAGGTCGAGCTCGAGCAGGCCGGGAGCCCGGCCCGCGTGGTACCAGCCGCGTTCGACGGCCAGGGGTACGCCGTCGGCGTGGCGCAACCGCACGAGGTGGTGTGCGGGGGAGCCCTCGGCCAGGCCGAGGGCGTGCGCGGAGGCGGTGGGTGGGACCTCGGTGGCCGCGGAGACCACCTCGGTCGTCGGGGTCAGCCCCCGCCGCCGCATGTCGTCGGTGAACGACATCAGGTAGAGCTGCAGCTCCATCCGCCGGGCCGCGGTGAACGTGCCCTTGCCGCGCACCCGGGCGAGCAGACCCTCCTCGACCAGCTTGCCGATCGCCGACCGGACCGTGAGCCGCGACACGCCGTAGCGCTGGGCGAGTTCACGTTCCGACGGGATCGGCGCACCCGGCGGGAGCTCGCGCTCCACCGTGCGGCGGAGGATCTCCCGCAGCTGGGCGTGCTTGGGCGTGGGCCCGTTGACGACCCGGTCGGGTGGCGGGACGTGCGCTGCCGCGCTCATCGGCGTCACCCTCCTCGTTCTCGCGTCACCGGGGACCGGTGCTCGCGTCCGGCCCGGAACATTGGTACGTTCCGGTCTAGACCAATGATCTGATGGGGCAGGATGCTCCGCCGCGCGGACGGGTGTCAACCCACCGTTATCCGTTCGTGGCCCGCGGCGGCGTGCATGCCGACGAACGGCGTAGTACAGGTGGACACGCGGTGCGCGTCAGGTTGGGAACAAACAGTGATCAAGGAGACCGCGATGGCGGATGACAGGCCCGAAAAGATCCTCGCCGCTCTCGGCGGCACGGAGAACCTCACCGAGATCGAGGGCTGCATCACGCGGCTGCGGTGCGAGGTCGAGGACATGAGCCTCGTCGACGAGGCGGCGCTGAAGAAGGCCGGCGCGATGGGCGTGGTCAAGATGGGGAGCAGCGCGCTGCAGGTGATCGTCGGGCCGGAGGCGGACACGATCGCCAGCGACATCGAGGACCTGCTGTGAGCTTGGAGATCCTCAGCCCGGTCGCCGGGCGCGTGGTGCCGATCACCGAGGTCCCGGACCCGGTGTTCGCACAGGCCATGGTCGGGCCGGGCATCGCCGTCCAGCCGACGGGCGGCCGGTCGGACGCGGTCGCGCCGGTCGACGGCACGATCAAGACGTTGCACCCGCACGCCTTCGTCGTCCAGACCGACGACGGCCAGGCCGTGCTCGTGCACCTGGGGATCGACACGGTGAAGGAGAAGGGCGAAGGCTTCACGCTGCACGTCGTCAAGGACGAGCAGGTGCGGGCCGGGCAGCCGATCGTCAGCTGGGACCCGGAAGCGGTGACCGCGGCCGGCTACTCGGCGATCGTGCCGGTCGTCGCGCTGGACGCCGGCGCGGAGGTGCTGTCCGGTTTGGACGCCGAGCGCGACGTGACCGCGGGCGAGCCGCTGTTCGCGTGGGACGCCTGAGTCGGATTTGTCACGCGAAGGGCCCTTGTGGACGGTGATCGTCCACAAGGGCCCTTCGGTGTCTCCCGGCCCGTCAGCCGGTGACGACCTTCCCGTTCTCGACCTTCACCGGCACGGACGGCAGCGGCTTGTTCGCCGGTCCCTGCTTGACCTCGCCGGTGAGGGCGTTGAACACGGAGCCGTGGCACGGGCAGACCAGGTCGGCGCCCTTCGGCGCGACGGTGCAGCCCTGGTGCGTGCAGATCGCGCTGAACGCGGCGACGGCCGCGTCCGAGGTACGGGCCACGATCACGTCGGAGCCGTCCGGCGCCTTGGCCGCCTTCGCCTGCCCGACCGGGACGTCGGCGAGCGCGACGAGCGGGGTGCCCGCGGCGATGGGCGCCTGGGCGGTGCCCGACTTCGAGTCGTCCGAGGATCCGCAGGCGGCGAGCGCCACGGTGCCCACGGCGACGCCGGCGACAGTGGCACCGGTGGTGAGGACGGTGCGGCGGGAATGAAGTTCGGCAGTCATGCCTACTAAACGAGATCGACATCGCTTCGGTTCAATTCCCACCGGGCCGGGTGAACCGGAACGGCCCCTGATCCGTGTATCTACCCGAGTGGGTGTGGAGCGGAGGAACGATCATGGTGGGTTGGGTTCTGCGGATCGTCACGGCGGTGGCGCTGCTGGGTTCGGCGGGTGTGCACTACGTGCTGTGGACGGAGGACTACCCGGGCATCGTCGGCCCGTTGTTCCTGCTGGACGCGATCGCCGGGCTGGTCCTCGCGATCGCCGTGCTGGCCTGGCGGCACTGGCTGCCCGCGCTGGGCGCGTTCGGCTTCGGGGCGCTGACGCTCGGCGCGTACGTGCTGGCCGCGACGGTCGGGTTCGCCGGCAACCACGACCAGTTCAACAGCCAGCCGGAGTACTGGGGCGTGATCACCGAGGTGATCTGCATCATCGGCGGGCTCGCGCTGATGGTCGTGAAGGACCGGCGCAAAGTCGCGGTCTGACCCCGTGGGCGAAGTCGCGGAAGACGCGCTGATGCGCGCGCTGCACGAGGAGCACGCGGCCGCGTTGTGGTCCTACGCGCTCCACCTGACCTCCGGCGATCGGATCCGCGCCGAGGACGTCGTCCAGGAGACGCTGCTGCGGGCCTGGCGCTCGACGACGGTGCTGGACCAGTCCCAGGGGTCGGCGCGGGCGTGGCTGTTCACGGTCGCGCGGCGGATCGCGATCGACGGCTGGCGCTCGGCGTCGGCGCGCTCCGAGGTGATGACCGACCAGCCGCCGGAGCGGGCCGTCGCGGACGGCACCGACCGCGCCGTGCAGGGCTGGCTGGTCGCCGAGGCGCTCGCGGAGCTCTCGGAACGGCACCGCGAGGTGCTGGTGCTGTGCTACTTCCAGGGGTATTCGGTCGCGGACGCGGCGGTGCGGCTGGGGGTGGCCGAGGGAACGGTCAAGTCGCGCACGCACTACGCGTTGCGCGCGCTGCGCCTGGTGCTCGAGGAGAGGGGGGTGACCCAGTGAGCGAGGACCCGTTCGCGACGTTCGACGCCGCGTACGTGCTCGGGGCGCTGTCCCCCGAGGACCGGCAGCGCTTCGAACAGCACTTGCGTGGTTGCGAGCGGTGCGCGGCCGCGGTGCGTGACCTGGCGGGACTGCCCGGGCTGCTCGCCCAGGCCGGTCCGCCGCAGGTCACCGGGATCGTGGACGCCGGACCACCGCCGCCGGAGCTCCTGCCGTCGGTGCTGAAGCGGGTGCGGCGCGGGCGCCGGATCCGCAACGCGGTGACGTCCCTGTCGGCCGCGGTGGCGGTGGCGGCGTGCGTGGCGCTTGGCGTGGTGGCGGCGCTGCCGGCGCCCGCCGCACCTGCCGGCGGCCCGCAGCCGCTCGCGTTGACGGCCCTGGGTCAGTTCCCGGTCCGTGCGGACGCGCGTCTCGGTGACCACGAGTGGGGCACCGAAGTCGACATGTCATGCAGCTACACGGGTGGCCGCAGCGGCGGTGACTACGTCCTGGTGGCGATCGGCCGCGACGGCAAGGAAACCCAGCTGGCGACGTGGAAGGCGCTGCCGGACAACACGGCCCGCATCGTGGTGGGCACGGCGTTGAAGACGCCGGAGATGGCGGCCCTGGAGGTGCGCGGCGGCAGTGGGCGTGCGCTGCTGCGGCTGAGTTTGTGAAGCCGTGGCTCATCCGGGACGCAGGGGGTCCCGGATGAGCCACCCTCCTCCGGGTGTTCGCCTCCCTGTGCTGCGCCCGTCGTGAGTGGTGATTCGGGCTCCGCTCACGGCGGGCGCGCTGTGCCGCTGTGCCGCCGTGCCGCCGTGATCCGGGTGGCTTGTCGCCCACCGGAGTGAAACCGGCGCCGGAGCGTCGCGAACGGACCGTTCGTGACACCGGGCAGTTGCCCTGGTCATCCCGGTCGCCGCAGGCTGGTGCGGTGATCTTCATCCTCATCGCTCTTACGGCCGCCACCGCTCCGGCGGCAGCTTGGGCACTGCGACGCGCGGCCGCCCCGATCCCGGCCGGCACCGCAGCGGGGCTGGCCGCCCTCGGCGCCACGGCCGTCGCCGCCCGCTGGCTGGGCGGCGCCTGGCCCGGCTGGTGGCTGCCGGTACCCGCGTTGCTCACGGTCGTGGCGGTACCGCTGGCCCTGGCCGACCTGCGCCACCTCCGCCTGCCCGACGTGCTGACCCTGCCGGCGTACCCGCTCTTCGGCGCCGCGATCGGCGCGGCCGCCCTGGGCGGCGGCGGACCGTCCCTGGCCCTCCGAGCGGCGGCCGGCGGACTGCTCTTCGGCGGCGCACACGCGGCGGTGCACCACTTCGCCCCGGCCAGCCTCGGCGCAGGGGACGTGAAGCTGTCCGGCAGCCTCGGCGCGGTCCTGGCCGCGGCGGGCTGGCCCGCCCTGGCCCTGGCGGCTCTCACAGCGGCCCTGCTCACCCTGGCCGTGGCGGCCGTCCGCCGCCGGGAGCGGGTCCCGCACGGACCGGCCCTCCTCGCGGCGGCTTGGCTGTGCGTGCTCTTCCCGCTGGCGTTGTGAGGGGGTCGTGCGCCCGGTCTGGCTTCGCGCTGTTCGCCGCCCGCCCTGGCTTCACCTGTGTCGTCGAGGCGTCCGTGGCGGTTGTTCACAGAAGGGCCGCGTTCCGCACGGGTTGGCTCTCTTCGCCGTAGCTTGGTCGCGGGTGGTCTTCCGCTGGCGTTGCGATGGGTCGCGTGGCCCGGTCCACGTGGTGGTCCGCTTTGCGTTGTTCGGTACCCGGCCTGAGTTCACCCGTGTCGTCGAGGTGTCCGTCGGGGGAGGTGCCGGCCTTCGCCGTGGCGGCTGTCCGCCGGAAGGACCGCGCTTCGCGTGGGCCGGCACTCCTCGCGGTGGCTTGGTCGCGCGTGCTCTCCGCCGGCGTTGAGACGGGTCGCGTTGCGCGGTTCACGTGGTGGTCCGCTCTGCGCTGTCCGGCACCCGGCCTGGCTTCACCGGCGTCGTCGAGGCGTCGCACGACCAGAGGCGCCCGCCGTGGCGGCCGTCCGCAGGAAGGAGCGCGTTTCCGCACTCAACGCCGTGGCTTGGTTGTGCGCGGCTTCCCTCTCGCGTCGTGAGAGGGCGTGCCGCCCGGTCCCACGCGATGGTCCGCCCGCGCTGTTCGGCACCCGACCTTCACCCGTGTCGTCGAGGCGTCCTACGGCCGGGAGGCGCCCGCCGTGGCGACCCTTCGGCGCAGCGGCCATCCGCCGTCCGGTTGTGCGCGCTTGTCCCTTCCTGCGGTCTCCGCGAGCGGGCCGGGGCGCTTCTCCGGCCCCCTCGGCGCCCGTGACAGGATTGAGGACATGTTGCGTTGGATCACCGCAGGTGAATCGCACGGACCCGCGCTGGCCGCCGTGCTCGAAGGCATGCCCGCCGGGGTGGAGGTCACCACCGCCGACGTCACCGGGCAGCTGGCCCGCCGCCGGCTCGGGTTCGGGCGCAGCCCGCGGATGGGCTTCGAGACCGACCACATCGCCTTCCTCGGCGGCGTCCGCCACGGGCTCACCCAGGGCGGCCCGATCGCCGTGCAGATCGAAAACGCCGAGTGGCCCAAGTGGGAACAGGTGATGGCGGCCGACCCGGTCGACCCGGAGATCCTCGAAGGCCTCGCCCGCAACGAGCCGCTCACCCGCCCCCGGCCGGGCCACGCGGACCTGCCGGGCATGCAGAAGTACGGCTTCGACGAGGCGCGCCCGGTCCTCGAGCGGGCGAGCGCGCGCGAGACCGCGTCGCGGACCGCGCTGGGCACCGTCGCGCGGAACTACCTGCGGCAGCTGCTGGGCGTCGAGATCCTCAGCCACGTCGTGTCCATCGGCGCCGCGGACGCGCCCGAGGGGCCGCTGCCGGTCGCCGCGGACCTGCCCGCCATCGACGAGAGCCCGGTGCGCGCCTTCAGCAAGGAAGGCACCGACGCGATGGTCGCCGAGGTCGACGCCGTGCGGAAGGCGGGCGACACCGTCGGCGGCGTGATCGAGGTCATCGCCTACGGGTTGCCGCCGGGCCTCGGCTCGCACGTCCACTGGGACCGCCGCCTCGACGCGCGGCTGGCCGGCGCGCTGATGGGCGTCCAGGCGATGAAGGGCGTCGAGGTCGGCGACGGCTTCACCACCGCCCGCCGCTGGGGCAGCCAGGCGCACGACGAGATCGACCGCGGCTCCGGCCCGGTCGGCGTCACCCGCCGGTCCAACCGCGCGGGCGGTCTGGAAGGCGGCATCACCAACGGCGAACCGCTGCGCGTGCGCGTCGCGATGAAGCCGATCTCGACCGTCCCCAAGGCACTGTCCACAGTGGACGTACGGACGGGCGAGGCCGCCGTCGCCATCCACCAGCGGTCCGACGTCTGCGCGGTGCCGCGCGCCGGGGTCGTGCTGGAATCCGTGGTGGCGCTGATCCTCGCCGACGCCGCGCTGGAGAAGTTCGGCGGCGACTCCCTGATCGAGAGCAAGCGCAACGCCGAGGCGTACCTGAAGGCCATCGAGGAGCGCTGGTGAGTCCGCGCGCGATCATCGTCGGCCCGCCGGGCTCGGGCAAGAGCACCGTCGGGCCGCTGCTTGCGGAGGCGCTCGGCCTCGTCTTCCGGGACAGCGACGCCGACATCGTCGCCCGCACCGGGCGCAGCATCTCCGACATCTTCGCCGAAGACGGCGAGCCCGCTTTCCGTGCCCTGGAAGAGGAAGCGGTCGCCACTGCGCTCGCGGAGCACGACGGAGTGCTTTCGCTCGGCGGCGGCGCACCGCTCACCCCGGGCACCCGCGCCCGGCTGGCCGCGCACACCGTCGTGTTCCTCAACGTCGGCCTCGCCGCCGGGGTGCAGCGCACCGGGCTGTCGAGCGCGCGGCCGCTGCTGGCCGGGGTGAACCCCCGCGCCACGTTCAAGAAACTGCTCGACGAGCGCGTGCCGGTCTACCGCGAGGTCGCCACCGTCGAGGTCGTCACCGACGACCGCACCCCCGCCGAGATCGTCGCGGACCTCAGCGCGGGGCTCGTCGTCCCCGCCGAAGCCAAGGAGTGAGTCACCCGTGTCCGAACCGGTGCGCATCACCGTCGCCACCGCCCGCCCCTACGACGTCGTCATCGGGCGCGGCCTGCTCGGCGAGCTCACCGCGCAGCTGGCCGACGCGTCCAAGATCGCGCTCATCCACCCGCCGACGCTGACCGCCACCGCCGAGGCCATCCGCGAGGAGCTGGTGGCGGCCGGCCTCGACGCGCACCGCGTGGAGATCCCGGACGCCGAGGACGGCAAGGCCCTGACCGTCGCGAGCTTCTGCTGGGAGGTGCTCGGCCGGATGGGGCTGGACCGGCGCGGCGTCGTGGTCGGTCTCGGCGGCGGCGCGGTCACCGACCTCGCCGGGTTCGTCGCGGGCACCTGGATGCGCGGCGTCCGGCTGGTCAACGTGCCGACCACGCTGCTGGGCATGGTCGACGCCGCCGTCGGCGGCAAGACCGGCATCAACACCGAGGCGGGCAAGAACCTCGTCGGGGTGTTCCACGAGCCGAGCGCGGTGTTCGTCGACCTGGCGACGCTGGAGACGCTGCCGCCGAACGAGCTGGTCGCCGGGATGGCCGAGGTCGTCAAGACCGGCTTCATCGCCGACCCGCGGATCCTCGAGCTGATCGAGGCCGACCCGGCGGCGGCCCTCGACGCGGCCGGGGACGTACTGGCCGAGCTGGTCCGCCGGTCCATCCAGGTCAAGGCCGACGTCGTGGCCGCCGACCTGCGCGAGTCCGACCTGCGCGAGATCCTCAACTACGGCCACACCCTCGGTCACGCGATCGAGCGCCGCGAACGGTACCGGTGGCGCCACGGCGCCGCGGTGAGCGTCGGCCTGGTGTTCGCCGCCGAGCTGGCGCGGCTGGCCGGGCGCCTCGACGACGCGACGGCGGAGCGGCACGCGGCCGTCCTGAAGCTGCTCGGCTTGCCGACGACGTACGACGCCGACGCCCTGTCGCAGTTGCTGGAAACCATGAAGGGCGACAAGAAAACCCGCTCCGGTGTGCTGCGGTTCGTCGTCCTCGACGGCCTCGGCAAACCCGGCCGGCTCGAAGGCCCGGACCCGTCGCTGCTCGCGGCGGCCTACTCGGCGATCGCCGCGGATGCCCCGAAGAGCGGCGGGAGTGTCCTGCTGTGAAGGCGTTCGTGTTCAACGGCCCCAACCTCGGGCGGCTCGGCAAGCGCGAGCCGTCGGTCTACGGCTCGACCACCCACGACGACCTCGCCGCGCTGTGCGTGAAAGCCGGTGAGGAGCTCGGGATCGAGGTCGAGGTCCGGCAGACCGACCACGAAGGCGAACTGGTCGGCTGGCTGCACGAAGCCGCCGACGGCGGCAATCCGGTGGTCCTCAACGCCGGCGCGTGGACGCACTACTCGATCGCGGTCCGCGACGCCGCGGCGCAGCTGTCCGCGCCGCTGATCGAGCTGCACATCTCGAACGTCCACAAGCGCGAGGAGTTCCGGCACCACAGCGTCCTGTCGGACATCGCGACAGCGGTGATCGCGGGCCTCGGCGTCGACGGTTACCCGCTGGCGTTGCGCTGGCTCGCCGCGCACCCGGCATGAGCCTGCCGACGCTGACCACGCCGCGGCTGACGCTGCGGCCGCTGGTCGAGGAAGACCGCGAGAGCGTCGTGAAGGTGTTCTCCGACCCGGAGATGAGCCGCTACTTCGCCGCGGACTTCTCCGACCCGGCCGCGGCGAGCGGGATGGTGGACCGCAGGCTGGCCTACGACGGCCCGGCCGGCCAGGGCCACTGGGTCATCGAGCGCGACGGCGAGGTGATCGGCGTCGCGCACCTGCGCCCGTCGTCCGAACTGCCGGGCGGGGTGCCGGAACTGGGCTACTACGTCACCGGCGCACACGCCGGGCAGGGCCTCGCGTCCGAGGCCGCCCGCGCGGTGCTGGACCACGGCCTCGACGGCCTCGGCCTGCCGGCGGTCTGGGCGCTGGTGCACGAGAACAACGCGGCGAGCCGGAAAGTGGCCGGGCGCCTGGGTTTCCTGGACGTCGGCAGCGGCGTCCACTACGGCGACCTCCACCGCGTACTGGTGGCGTTGCCCGCCACGCACGGGCGGCCGCACCACATCGAACTGTGGGTGCCGGACCTCGCCGCGGCCGAGCGGAGCTGGGGCTGGCTGCTGGGCGAACTCGGCTGGCGCGAGTTCCAGCGCTGGCCCGCCGGGGTCAGCTGGCGGCTCGGCGCCACGTACCTGGTGGTCGAGGCCTCGCCGGCGATGAGCGCGCCGGAGCACGAGCGCACCCGCCCCGGCCTGAACCACCTGGCCCTGCACGTGGACACCCGCCGGCAAGTCGACGACCTGGCCACCCGCTCGGCCGAGTACGGCTGGCGCCCGCTGTTCGCGGACCGCTACCCGCACGCCGGCGGCGACACCCACTACGCGGCGTACCTGGAGAACGACGCCGGTTTCGAGGTCGAGCTGGTCGCGATCGAAGGCCCGCCGGCCAAGGGGAAATGACCCCGGCCCGGCACCGGTGAGGGTCGCGCGACAGGGGACAACTCGCTGCCGATGCGTCGGCTCGGGCAGCTCAGGTCACGTTCGAGGGCCATTGGCGGAGCGTTGTGACTCGGCGGGGGTCAGGTGTTCCGGCCGGGAACGTGACTGCCGATGATCACCTGCTGACGCCACTGGCCGGCCGTCGTGAGTCGGCCGCGCGAGGTGTTCTTGCCGGGAACGTGACTGGCGATGGTCGCTGGCCGGGTCCGCTGGCCAGGCGTCGTGAGTCGGTCGAGGGAGGTCTCCTTGCAGCGAACATGACAGTCGACGATCGCAGACTGAGGCCGTTGACCGAGCGTCGTGATTGGCCGCGCGAGGTGTTCCTGCGGGACGTGACGGTCGCCAGTCGAGGGCCGGGTCGGCTGAGCCAGGTCTGCTTGCCGGGACGTGCCAGTCGACGATCGTCCGCCGAGCGTCGCCGCCCGAGTGTTGTGAGTCGGCCCAGCCGGGTGTCGACGGTCAGTGGCCGGGACCGCCGTTCAGGCGTCGTGACCGGGGCGGATCAGGGGACCGGCCGCGAACCGGTGATCGAAAACCGCTGGCCAAAGCCTTGTGACAGGCGCGGGTCAAGCGTCAACCGATCGCGATCGGGGGACCCTCGAAGGGGAGCGTCCTCACCCGTGTGGGGTGGGTCTCGCTACACTTCGGCGTCGTGAGCCCGTTTCGTCGTGGGGGTCGGCGACCCGCTCGTGCCCTCCTCGCCGGCGTGCTGGCCGGGCTCCTGCTCGCGGGCTGTACCGAGGGTTACGCCCAGCCTCAAGCCGCCGGGGACAAACCCGCCATCGCGGGGGGCCAGACCACCGCACCGGCCCGGCCCACCGATGTCAAGCTCGCTTCGGGTGACCCACGACAGAGTGGCGGTGTGATCGCCGCCGGGGGCGCGGACGCCGTCTACAACTACGGGCCGACCGTGATGCTCGACCGCGGGCAGACCCGGATGTGGTGGTGCAGCCAGTACGGCGGCGCCGGCCCGCCCGGGGACGACATCCTCTACGCCCAGGCGCAGTCCATGGACGGCCCGTTCACCGGGCCCGGCGGCGGGATCCCGGCCGCCGTCTTCTCCGGCGCTCCCGGGAACTTCGACGGCACGCACACCTGCGACCCGTCGGTGCTGCGCGTCGGCTCGACGTACTACCTGTACTACACCGGCGCGGCGGGCGACCACGCGCTCGGCAACGCCGTCGGGCTCGCGACCAGCCCCGACGGCGTCCACTGGACCCGCGCGGCCGGTGGGAAACCGATCCTCGGGCCGTCGCACGACGTGCACCGCGCCAACGTCTACGGCGCCGGCCAGCCCTCGGCCGTGTACCTCGACGGCTGGTTCTACCTGATGTTCACCGACACCACCGGCCGCGCGGCGGGCTGGAACGGCGCCGGGCAGTTCGTGCTCCGCTCGCATGACCCGGCGTTCGCGACCGGGGTGCAGGCGCTCGACGTCGGGGGGTTCGTGCCGGTGGCGTCGACCGCCACGCCGCGCACACGCTCGGTGGTCGACGGTTTCAGCGCGGACCTGATGTGGGTCGGCGCGCTCGACGCGTGGGTCATCGCGCACGAGACCGACGACGGGACCACGCTCACCTTCTGGACGGCCGACTTCGCCGAGCACCCGTTCCAGCCGGCCGTGATCGCCGGGCCGTGGAAGGAAGGGCCGGGCCTGGTGCGCCGCGCCGACGGCCACGCACCGCTGTCGACGGCCGACCCGTGCGACCGGGTGCCGTTCGACGTCGTGCGCGCCACCGCGATCGGCGGGGCGGCCGCGCCGACCGGCCTGCGGCACTTCGGGCTCGACCTGCTCGGCAGCCAGGCCTGCGGCAACCCCGGCCGGGTGGCCGCCACCTTCGACGGCGTCACGATGCCCTCCCCGGAACGGACGATGGACCTGGTCCGGGCCGGGAAACGGGTGCGGGTCGACCGGCGGGTGGTGGCGCTGTCCCTGGCCGGCGAGCTGCTGGACAAGGCACCGCCCGCGGTGGCGGTCCTGCCGGTCTCGGCGCGGCTGAAGCCGGGCGTGGACGCGGTGCAGACGCCGGGCCGCGGGTTCGCGCTGGTGCTCGACGACCACCGCCTGTGGCGAATCCCGGACGGCGGCGTGGCCTTGAACAACGGCTCACCACCGCACACGGTCACGACCGGCCAGTGGGACGGCTACGCGCCGGGCCCCTCACTCGGCGGCTGAATACGTCGGCCTGAGCACCGGCTCACGACCGCATACGGTCACAACCGTCCACCGGAATGGCTATTCGCCTGGCTCTCGCCCGGTGGGTGAACGCGCCGCTCATCACCGCTCAGAGTCATGGCCGTGCGGTGGGACGGCTAGGTGCGGGCCCTCGCTCGGCGGCTGAACACGCCCGGCCAGCGCCCCAACGCCACGTTGGGTGCGTTGGACGCACCCAACGCCACATTGGGGCGTTTGGGCGCTGCTTGAGGAAGTACGGGCTCGTGACTGCCCAGCGGCACGACAGCCGAAGGGCAGCTACGCGCCGGGCCCCTCACTAGGCGGCTGAACACGCCCGCCCGGAGCACTGCCGGACTGCGGACGGCCGAGCCGAGCCCGGCCGGGCCGAGGCCGCCCGGCCTGAGGACCGGCGGATTCGGCAGCGCCGGCCCGAACAGCGCCGGCCTGGGCGCTCGCGGACTCTGCCGCGCCGGACGGAGCGCCGGCGGACTCTGCCGCGCCGGACGGAGCGCCGGCGGACTCTGCCGCGCCGGACGGAGCGTCGGCGGGCTCGGCGGGCTCGGCGGAACCGGGCCGAGGACGGCCGGGCCGGGGCCGAGGGGTCGGGGTTTCGGCGGGTTCGGCGGATGCGGGCTGCGCACGGCCGGGCCGCGGGCGGCGGCCGGATCGAGCGCCGACGGGGTCCGTCCGGACACGGCGGGAGCCCGCGGCACCGGACTCGACCGAGTCGGCGTCGGCGTCGGCGTCATCGGGCTGCTCGCGGCCGCCGATGCGGCCGCCCACGAACAACCCCAGGCCCGCCGGGATCAGCACCAGCAGCGCCGAGAAGGCGGCGCCGCCCGTGAGCGCGCCGCCCAGTTCCGAGACGCCCGTCTGGTCGACGAACACCGCGCGTCCGATGACGTACAGGATCCCGGCGACCGGGCCGGCGATCAGGGCCGCGATGAACCAGACCTTGCCGCGCTCGGGCAGGCCGCGCCAGGCGTCCAGCGCGCTCCACAGCGCGGCGGCTCCGACCAGTACGGCGAGCGCCACCGAGATGACCAGCGTCTGGTCGGTGGGGTGGTAGACCGCGTACTTGGCGAGGAGGGTGATGGCCGCGCCGTGCAGCACCGCCATCCCGAGTCCGCGCAACACCCAGGCACTCATCCTGCGGATTCTAGGCCGCCTACTGGCGAGTCGCTTAGCGGCTGGCGCCGGAACCGACGAAGGTCCCACCCCGCCCCCACTAGGGTGGGGAAGTGCCTGAAACCCATGGACGCCGCCGCGCGGCGCTGCGGGACTCGCTCACCGACGCGGGCCTCGACGCGCTGCTGGTCACCGACCTGCTGAACATCCGCTACCTGACCGGCTTCACCGGCTCGAACGCCGCCGTGCTGCTGCACGCGGACGGGGACGGGAAGACCCTGTTCTGCACCGACGGCCGCTACACCACGCAGGCCGCCGCCGAGGTGCCCGACCTGGAGACGGTCGTCGACCGGGCGAGCGCCGCCGCGCTCGTCAAGGGCGTCGCGAAGGACTGGAAGGTCGGTTTCGAGAGCCAGCACGTGAGCGTCGAGGAGTACGAAGCCTTCCGGAAGCAGGCGGAACTCGTCCGGGCCCCCGGGCTGGTCGAGAAGCTGCGGCTGGTGAAGGACGACGCCGAGGTCGAGGCGCTGCGGCAGGCGTGCGCCGCGGCCGACCGGGCGCTCGACGACCTGGTGGCCACCGGCGGCTTGCGGCCCGGGCGGACCGAGCTGGAAGTGGCCCGTGACCTGGAGAACCGGATGCTGGAGCACGGCTCGGCCGGGCCGAGCTTCGCCTCGATCGTGGCCACCGGCGCGCACTCGGCCATCCCGCACCACCGGCCCACGCACGCCGAGCTGAAGCGCGGCGACTTCCTCAAGCTGGACTTCGGCGCCACCGTCGACGGCTACCACTCGGACATGACGCGCACCTTCGTCCTCGGCGAGCCCGCGGACTGGCAGCGGGAGGTGTACGACCTCGTGCGCACCGCGCAGGCGGCGGGCACCCGGGCCGTCGCGCCGGGCGCCGAGGTGTCCGAAGTGGACGCCGCGGCGCGGAAGGTGATCGCGGGGGCGGGCCACGGCGAGCACTTCGCGCACGGCCTCGGCCACGGCGTCGGCCTGCAGATCCACGAGGCGCCCAGCCTCGCCGCGACGGGCGTCGGTACACTGTCCGCCGGTATGGCGGTCACCGTCGAGCCCGGCGTCTACCTCGCGGGGCGCGGTGGCGTGCGCATCGAGGACACGCTCGTCGTGCGGGCTGGGGAACCCGAACTCCTCACCCTGAGCACCAAGAACCTCGTGGTCGTCTGACGGCGGCCCCGAACCGAAGATCGACCCGAAGATCGACACAGGAGACTGCAAGCTCGTGGCCACGACCAACGACCTGAAGAACGGGCTCGTCCTCAACCTCGAGGGCCAGCTGTGGACCGTCACCGCGTTCCAGCACGTGAAGCCGGGCAAGGGCGGTGCGTTCGTGCGCACGACGCTCAAGCACGTGCTCACCGGCAAGGTGGTCGACAAGACGTTCAACGCGGGCACGAAGGTCGAGACGGCCACGGTGGACCGCCGGAACATGACCTACCTGTACAAGGACGCCCAGGACTTCGTGTTCATGGACGCCGACACCTACGACCAGATCACCGTGCTGGCCGAGACCGTCGGCGACAACGCGAACTACCTGCTGGAGAACACCGAGGTGCAGGTCGCGGTGCACGAGGGCGTGCCGCTCTACATCGAGCTCCCGACCTCGGTGGAGCTGCTCGTGCAGCACACCGACCCGGGCCTGCAGGGCGACCGCTCCACCGGCGGCACCAAACCGGCGACGCTGGAGACCGGCGCGGAGATCCAGGTCCCGCTGTTCCTGTCCACCGGCGAGAAGATCAAGGTCGACACCCGCGACGGCCGTTACCTGGGCCGCGTCTCCAGCTGATGCCGACGTCGAAGCCCCACCCGAACCGCGGCGGCGCGATCAGCCGCAGGCAAGCGCGCCGCCGTGCCGTGGAGATGTTGTACGAGGCCGCGCAGCGCGACACCGATCCGGTGACGCTGCTGGCCGACCGCGTCGGCGCGACCGAGGTCGACCCGATCGGGGACTACACGATCAGCCTGGTCGAGGGCGTCACCACGCGCCGCGGGCAGATCGACGAGCTGCTGGCCGAGCACGCGCAGGGCTGGACCCTGGAGCGGATGCCGAAGGTCGACCTCGCGGTGCTGCGGGTCGGGGTCTACGAGCTGCTGTGGGCGCAGGACGTGCCGGACCCGGTCGCGATCGACGAGGCCGTCGGCCTGGCGAAGGAACTGTCCACGGACGACTCGCCGCGGTTCGTCAACGGCGTGCTGGGCCGGATCGGCACGATCGCCGACCGCCTGCGCGCCGTGCTGTAGCGATCATCCCGGCGGCGCGTCCGCCTCTGTGCTGCGAGCCCCCCGACGACTTGTCAGTGAGCGTCTCCGGTGCCCCACCGGGAACGCTCACTGCGTCGGCGCAGCACACCTGTGATCAGTCCTCCTTGGCCGGACGGGCCTCCGGCGGGAGCACGCCCCAGTCGATGAGCTGCTCGGTCAGTTCGCCCGGCGTCATGTCGTAGATGATCGCCAGCGACCGCAGGTCCTCGGTCCGGATCGAGAGCACCTTGCCGTTGTAGTCGCCGCGCTGGCTCTGGATGGTCGCGGCGTAGCGGGCCAGCGGCCCCACCTTCTCCGCCGGCAGCTGCTGCAGGCGCTCCAGGTTGATCACGATCTTGGTGGCGGGCTCGGCACCGGAGGGGACTCGGCCCTCGGGCAGCAGCTCGACCACCGGCACGCCGTAGAAGTCGGCCAGCTCGGCCAGCTTCTGCACGGTGACGGCACGGTCGCCACGCTCGTACGAGCCGACCACGACGGCCTTCCAGCGCCCACCGGACTTCTGCTCGACCCCGTGCAGGGACAGGCCCTGCTGCTGGCGGATCCCGCGGAGCTTGGCCCCGAGCGCCTTGGCGTAATCGCCCATCTGGTCGTTCTCCGTTCTTCACCCCCTCCCGGTCGGGGTGACCGGTCCAGGGGACTCTGAGAGTCGAATACTCAGAGTAATGGTTACGCATTGTTGTCACCAGGTCAAGCAGCAGCTTGTCGCGAATCACGCCACACCACCCGTAAGACTGACCAAAGTGCCTGCTACTGTCGGTGCGAAAGCCCCGACCAGCAGGGGAACAGACGTCCTTTAAGGACCCGTCCGGTGAGGCGGGGAAGGAGTCCGCAGTGTCGTCACGTCCTCGTGACGCGGCTGGTTCGGCCGGGGAGCGCGAGCTCCTGACGGCCGGCGACGTCGCGCGCACGATCGCCCGAATGGCCCATCAGGTCATCGAAAAGACCGCGAACGGTGCGGAGAGCACTACCCCGCCCGTGTTGCTGGGGATCCCCACCCGCGGCACGCCCCTCGCGGCCCGCCTCGCCGGCAAGATCGGCGAGTTCTCCGGCGTCCGCCCGCCGACCGGCGCTCTCGACGTCACCCTCTACCGGGACGACCTGCGCCGCCGCCCGCCCCGCGCGCTCGAACAGACGCAGCTGCCGCCGGACGGGATCGACGACCGGGTGGTGATCCTGGTCGACGACGTCCTGTTCTCCGGGCGCACGATCCGGGCCGCGCTCGATGCCCTCCGTGATCATGGCCGCCCCCGCTCGGTGCAACTGGCGGTGCTCGTCGACCGAGGTCACCGTGAGCTGCCGATCCGCGCCGACTACGTGGGCAAGAACGTGCCGACCGCTCGCACCGAAGGCGTATCCGTGCTGCTGGCGGAGATCGACGGCCGCGATTCCGTGCTGCTCCGCGCGACCGAAGACGTCCCTGGAGAAGATTCGTGAAGCACCTGCTCGCCACCGACGGGCTCGACCCGGCAGTGGCCACCGCCGTGCTGGACACCGCCGACGAGCTCAAGCACACCCTGCTCGGCCGCGAGGTCAAGAAGCTGCCGACGCTGCGCGGCCGCACGGTGATCACCCTGTTCTACGAGAACTCGACGCGCACCCGGGTGTCGTTCGAGATCGCCGGGAAGTGGATGAGCGCCGACGTGATCAACGTCTCGGCGTCCAGCTCCTCGGTCAACAAGGGGGAATCCCTGCGGGACACCGCGCTGACGCTGGCCGCCGCGGGCGCCGACTGCGTGATCGTCCGGCACCCCGCCAGCGGCGCCGCCCAGCGGCTCGCGGGCTGGCTCGCCGAGCCGGGCACGTCGGTGGTCAACGCCGGCGACGGCACCCACGAGCACCCGACCCAGGCGCTGCTCGACGCGGCGACGCTGCGGGAGCGGCTCGGGTCCTTGAAGGACCGTCGCATCGCGATCGTCGGTGACGTCCTGCACAGCCGCGTCGCCCGCTCGAACCTGCACCTGCTTTCGGCCCTGGGCGCGGAAGTGGTGCTCGTCGCGCCGCCGACGTTGCTGCCTTACGGAGTGGAAAGCCTGCCGGTGACCGTTTCCCACGACCTGGACGCCGAGCTGCCCGCGGTCGACGCGGTGATGATGCTGCGGGTCCAGGCGGAACGCATGCACGGCGGGTTTTTCCCTTCCGCACGCGAGTATTCGATCGCGTACGGCCTTTCGGAACGGCGCCAGAAGCTGCTGCCCGACCACGCGGTCGTGCTGCACCCCGGCCCGATGCTGCGCGGGATGGAGATCGCGAGCGCGGTCGCCGACTCCCCGGCTTCGGCCATCACCGAACAGGTCCGCAACGGCGTGCACGTCCGGATGGCGGTCCTCTACCACCTCTTGGCCAGTGAAGGAGCCGCCGCGTGAGCGAGCCTGCGAGCGAACCATTCGGCACAGCGCTTTGTGCTCAGCAGGCGCCGAGCGTCAGCGAGGTGCGCGCATGAGCACCCTGATCAAGGGCGCCCGCCCTTACGGCGAGGGTGATCCCGTCGACGTCCTGGTGGAGGACGGCGTGATCACCGCCATCGGCGCGGTGGACGTCCCCGAAGACGCCGAAATCATCGAAGCCGTGGGCCAGGTTCTGCTGCCGGGCTTCGTCGACCTCCACACCCACCTGCGCGAGCCCGGCCGCGAAGACACCGAAACGATCGACTCCGGCTCGGCCGCGGCGGCGCTCGGCGGCTACACCGCCGTGTTCGCCATGGCCAACACCGATCCGGTCGCCGACAACGCCGTCATCGTCGAGCACGTGTGGCGGCGCGGGCAGGAGGTCGGCCTGGTCGACGTCCACCCGGTCGGCGCCGTCACCGTCGGGCTCAAGGGCGAACGGCTCGCCGAACTCGGCACGATGGCCGCGTCGCAGGCGCGGGTCAAGGTGTTCTCCGACGACGGCCTCTGCGTCGCCGACCCGCTGCTGATGCGCCGCGCGCTGGAGTACTCGACCGCGCTGGACGTCGTCATCGCGCAGCACGCCGAGGAACCGCGGCTGACCGTCGGCGCCCAGGCGCACGAGGGCGAACAGGCCGCGCGGCTCGGTTACACCGGCTGGCCCGCCGCGGCGGAGGAGTCCATCGTGGCGCGCGACTGCCTGCTCGCGCTGCACGCGAACGCCCGGCTGCACGTCTGCCACGTGTCCACTTCGGGCACCGCGGACGTGCTGCGCTGGGCCAAGGACCGCGGCACCAAGGTGTCGGCCGAGGTCACGCCGCACCACCTGCTGCTCACCGACGAGCGCCTGGCGACCTACGACCCGGTCAACAAGGTGAACCCGCCGCTGCGGACCCCATCCGACACCGAGAAGCTGCGGGCCGCACTGGCGGAGGGCGTCATCGACTGCGTCGCCACCGACCACGCCCCGCACGCGGTGCAGGACAAGGACACCGAGTGGGCGGCCGCGCGGCCGGGCATGCTCGGGCTGCAGACGGCGCTGTCCATCGTGGCCGAGACGATGGTCCGCACCGGGCTGCTCGACTGGCGCGGCGTCGCCCGCGTGCTGAGCGAGCGCCCGGCCGAGATCGGGAACCTGGCCGACCACGGCCGGCCGATCGCGGTGGGCGAGCCGGCGAACCTGGCCCTGGTCGACCCGGACGCCGAGTGGACGGTCCGGGGTGCCGAGCTGGCCAGCATCGCGGCCAACACCCCGTACGAGGGAATGCGGCTGCCCGGCGTGGTGACCGCGACGCTGCTGCGCGGGCGGATCACCGCCCGGGACGGGAAGATCTGCTGATGGAACGCCTGTGGCTGGTGCTGGCGATCGTCGCCTTCTTCCTGCTCTGCCTGTGGGGCATGTACCTCGGCTGGCGCCGCAAGGCGCGCTCGCAGAGCGTGCGGGTGCCGCCGTTCGAGCGGATCCCCGGTGACCCGGGCGAGGTCCTGCTCGAGTCCACCGGCGTCTACATCGCGACGACGATCGCGGGGGAGTGGCAGAACCGGGTCGTCACCCGCGGCGCCGGCCTGCGCTCCGGCGCGGTCTGGCGCCTGTACGAAAGCGGCGTCGCGGTCGAACGCGGCGGCGCCCCCGATTTCTGGATCCCGCGCGACGCCGTCACCGGGGTCCGGCAGGACTCGAAGATCGCCGGGAAGGTGATGGGCACCGACGCCCTGCTGGTGCTCACCTGGCGCGCCGGCGAGACCGAGCTCGACACCGGCTTCCGCGGCGACGAGCTCGACGACTATCCACACTGGATCGAACAGCTGAAGATCAAGGGAGGTGCCCAGTGAACGCGCGCGCTCAAGCCGCACTGGTGCTCGAAGACGGCCGGGTGTTCCGCGGCGCGGCGTACGGCGCGCGGGGGCGGAGCCTCGGCGAGGCGGTCTTCTGCACCGGCATGACCGGCTACCAGGAGACGCTGACCGACCCGTCCTACCACGGGCAGATCGTGGTGCAGACCGCGCCGCAGATCGGCAACACCGGCTGGAACGACGAGGACGACGAGTCGTCGAGGATCTGGGTCAACGGCTACGTGGTGCGCGACCCCGCGCGCACGCCGTCCAACTGGCGCTCGAAGCGCACCCTGGACGACGAGCTGGTGAACCAGGGGATCGTCGGCATCGCCGAGGTCGACACCCGCTCGCTGACGCGGCACCTGCGTGAGCTCGGCGCGATGCGCGCCGGCGTCTTCTCCGGTGACGCGCTGGGCACGGTCGAGGAGATGGTCGCCGAGGTCCTCGCGAGCCCGCAGATGGCGGGCGCCGACCTGGCCGGCCAGGTCTCGACGCCGAAGCCGTACGTCGTCTCGCCTGCCGGTGAGGCGCGCTTCCGCGTGGTCGCGCTGGACCTGGGCATCAAGTCCAACACGCCGCGGCAGATGGTCAAGCGGGGCATCGAGGTGCACGTGCTGCCCTCTTCCGCATCGCTGGAGGAGGTCCTGGCGATCGAGCCGGACGGTGTGTTCCTCTCCAACGGCCCGGGCGACCCGGCCACCACGGTGCACGCCACCGAGCTGACCAAGCAGGTCCTCGGCCGCGAGATCCCGCTGTTCGGCATCTGCTTCGGCAACCAGGTCCTGGGCCGCGCGCTCGGCCTGAGCACGTACAAGATGCGCTACGGCCACCGCGGCATCAACATCCCGGTGATCGACGTCGTGACCAAGCGCGTCGCGATCACCGCGCAGAACCACGGCTTCGCCCTCGAAGGCGAGCCGGGCCAGCGCTTCGAGTCGCCCTTCGGCGCGGCTCAGGTCAGCCACTACTGCGCGAACGACGGCGCGGTCGAAGGCCTGCGGGCGTTCGACGTGCCGGCGTTTTCGGTGCAGTACCACCCCGAGGCGGCGGCCGGCCCGCACGACGCCGCGCCCCTGTTCGACGATTTCGTTTCGCTCATGGAGAAGCGGTCGTGACGCTGACGACCGGCATCGAGCGGCTCCGGATCCGGAACTACCGGGTGCTCCGGGACATCGAGCTGGACGGCCTGACGCCGGTGACGGCGCTGCTGGGGCCGAACGGCAGCGGCAAGTCCACGGTCTTCGACGCGCTGGACTTTCTCGCCGACTCACTTCGCGGTGGGCTCCGCACAGTGTGGGAGGAGCGCGGGGGTGCGGCCGACATCGTCACTCATGGCGCGGCCGGTCCCGTCGAGATCGAACTGACCTGCCGCATCGAGGACGCGGTGGGCAGGTACCGGCTCGTCATCGAGCACGACGATGACGTGCCGGTGGTGGCCGAAGAGAAGCTGACTTGGCAGCCAGAGGGTGCCGAGGCTCCTTACGACCTCCTGCACTTCCGGCGCGGAGCGGGCGGAGTCGCCCGTGCCAGCGCGTGGGAACTAATTGAGCTGTCCGGCTCCGACCTACTCGGCGTGGGTGTGGTCAGCCAGCTCGCCAGAGACGCTGAAATCCGTAGGTTCCACCGATTCATGACCGGAATTGACCTCTCGGATCTGAGTCTCGACTCGATGCGCAAAGGCGCGAAAGACGACAAAACATCCAGGCTGAAGCCGGATGGCCAGAACCTCGGCGCCGTCGTCCGGCACCTCCGCGACGGGTCCCCCCGCGAGTGGGAGGGCATCCAGGCTTCGCTGCGGAGGTATGTGCCGGGCTTCGATGACATCGCGCCCCTGCGGCAGGGCGACGGAGCTTGGACCGTCCTCCTGCGCGAGCAGGGTTCGGACGAGCTCATCGCCCCGGAGAACATCTCCGACGGAACGCTGCAACTGCTCGGCTATCTGGTCGCGCTCCAGAGCGATGCCTCAGTGCTGCTGGTCGAGGAGCCGGAGAAGCAGGTTCATCCGAGACTGCACTATCGGCTCGCCGAGGATATGCGAGGTATGGAAGCCGCCGGCCAGGTCATGGTTGCCACTCACGCTCCTGAGTTCGTCGACGCTCTGCGGCCCGATGAGGTCTGGATGCTTTTCCGTGACGAATCCGGCTTCGCCCGGGCCCGGCGAGCGGCGGACATCCCTCAGCTGATGGCCATGGTCGACAGCGGGGGCCTGCTGGGGAGTCTCTGGACCGAGGGGTTCTTCGGCCTCGGTGATCCCCTCGACCGGCCCGGGCGGCCCCGGTGATCCACGTCGAGATCCTGGTGGAGGAGCCTTCGGCGGAAGCAGCGTTGAAGACGCTGGTTCCGAAGATCGTCGGTGAGGACGTGTCCTTCGCCGTCCGGCGCTTCCAGGGCAAGCAGGATCTGCTGAAGCGGCTGCCGGGAATTCTGCGAGGTTTCGCGGCCCGGATCTCGTGGGAATCGCTTCGGGTCGTCGTGGTCATCGACCGGGACGCCCAGGACTGCCGGGAACTCAAGCGCCACCTGGTCGGGGTGAGTGAGGAAGCGGGACTTCCGTCCGAGTTCGTCCTGCACCGCGTGGTGATCGACGAGCTGGAGTCCTGGTTTCTCGGGGATGTCCCGGCCTTGTGCGCGGCATATGACAAGGTTCCGAAGGATCTGGACAAACGAGCGCGCTATCGCGATCCCGACGGCACCGGCAAGGCGTCGCGCGCGCTGGAGGACCTCCTGCGGTCCAAGGGATATTTCCGGGACCGCTTGCCGAAAGTGGCGGCGGCTGAGGCCATCGCGCCCCACATGGACATCGAGAACAACCGATCCAAGAGCTTTCAGGTCTTCCGCGACGGTCTGCGGCGCCTGGTGAAAGAAGGAAACTGATGCCGAAGAGGACGGACATCCAGCACGTGCTGGTGATCGGCTCCGGGCCGATCGTGATCGGGCAGGCCGCGGAGTTCGACTACTCCGGTACCCAGGCCTGCCGGGTGCTGCGCAGCGAAGGCCTGCGCGTGTCCCTGGTGAACTCGAACCCGGCCACCATCATGACCGATCCCGAGTTCGCCGACGCGACCTACATCGAGCCGGTGACGCCGGACTTCGTCGAGAAGGTCATCGCCGTCGAACGGCCGGACGCGATCCTCGCGACCCTCGGCGGGCAGACGGCGCTCAACTGCGCCGTCGCGCTGCACGAGCGCGGGGTGCTGGCCAAGTACGGCGTCGAGCTGATCGGTGCCGACATCGACGCGATCCAGCGCGGTGAGGACCGGCAGAAGTTCAAGAACATCGTCGCCGAGGTCGGTGCCGAGACCCCGCGAAGCCGCGTCTGCAACACCATGGACGAGGTCCGGGACACGGTAAAAGAGCTCGGCCTGCCGGTCGTCATCCGGCCGTCGTTCACCATGGGCGGGCTCGGGTCCGGCATGGCGCACACGCCCGAGGACCTGGAACGGCTCGCCTCCACCGGCCTCGACGAGTCGCCGGTCACCGAGGTGCTCATCGAGGAGAGCGTGCTCGGCTGGAAGGAGTACGAGCTCGAGCTGATGCGCGACCGCAGCGACAACGTCGTGGTCGTCTGCTCGATCGAAAACGTCGACGCGATGGGCGTGCACACCGGCGACTCGGTCACCGTCGCGCCGACCATGACCCTCACCGACCGCGAGTACCAGGTGATGCGCGACGTCGGCATCGACGTGCTGCGCGCGGTCGGCGTCGACACCGGCGGCTGCAACATCCAGTTCGCGATCAACCCGGAGGACGGCCGGATGGTCGTCATCGAGATGAACCCGCGGGTGTCGCGCAGTTCCGCGCTGGCGTCGAAGGCGACCGGCTTCCCGATCGCGAAGATCGCCGCGAAGCTCGCCATCGGCTACACGCTCGACGAGATCACCAACGACATCACCAAGGCGACCCCGGCGGCGTTCGAGCCCACGCTGGACTACGTCGTCGTCAAGATCCCGCGGTTCGCCTTCGAGAAGTTCCCGGGCGCCGACCCGACGCTGACCACGACGATGAAGAGCGTCGGCGAGGCGATGTCGTTCGGCCGCAGCTTCCCCGAGGCCCTCGGCAAGGCGATGCGGTCGATCGAGACCAAGGCCACCGGGTTCTGGACGCTGCCCGACCCCGAGGGCGTCACGCTGGAGTCCACTTTGGACGCCCTGCGCACGCCGCACGAAGGCCGGCTCTACGAAGTGGAACGCGCGCTGCGCCTGGGCGGCACCGTCGCGCAGGTGCACGAGGCCTCCGGCATCGACCCGTGGTTCATCGACCAGATCGCGCTCATCGGCGAAGTGGGCGCCGAGGTCCGCGACGCGCCCGTGCTGGACGGCGACCTGCTGCGCCGCGCCAAGCGCACCGGCCTGGCCGACCGCCAGATCGCCGCGCTGCGCCCGGAACTGGCCGGCGAGGACGGCGTCCGCGCGCTGCGCCACCGGCTCGGCGTGCGGCCGGTGTTCAAGACCGTCGACACCTGCGCGGCCGAGTTCGCGGCGAACACGCCGTACCACTACTCGGCCTACGAGTCCGACCCCGACGCGCAGACCGAAGTCGCGCCGCAGACCGAGAAGCCGAAGGTGCTCATCCTCGGCTCCGGCCCGAACCGGATCGGCCAGGGCATCGAGTTCGACTACTCCTGCGTCCACGCGGCGATCGCGTTGCGGGAGGCCGGGTTCGAGGCCGTCATGGTCAACTGCAACCCGGAAACCGTGTCCACCGACTACGACACCTCGGACCGGCTGTACTTCGAGCCGCTGTCGTTCGAGGACGTCCTCGAGGTGGTGCACGCCGAGCAGGCGTCCGGCACCGTCGCGGGCGTCATCGTCCAGCTCGGCGGCCAGACCCCGCTCGGCCTGGCCAAGCGGCTCGCGGACGCCGGGGTGCCGGTGGTCGGGACGCCGCCGGAGGCGATCCACCTGGCCGAGGACCGCGGCGCGTTCGGCGAGGTGCTGAGCGAGGCGGGGCTGCCCGCGCCGCGCTACGGCACCGCGACGTCCTTCGAAGGCGCGAAGCGGATCGCCGACGAGATCGGCTACCCGGTGCTGGTGCGGCCGTCGTACGTGCTCGGCGGGCGCGGCATGGAGATCGTCTACGACGAGCAGACCCTCTCCGGCTACATCAGCCGCGCCACCGAGATCAACCCCGAGCACCCGGTGCTCGTGGACCGGTTCCTCGACGACGCCATCGAGATCGACGTCGACGCGCTGTTCGACGGCGAGGAGCTCTACCTCGGCGGCGTCATGGAGCACATCGAGGAGGCCGGGATCCACTCCGGCGACTCCTCCTGCGCGCTGCCGCCGATCACGCTCGGCCACACCGACCTCGAGGCCGTCCGCCGCTCCACCGAGGCGATCGCGCGCGGTGTCGGCGTCCGCGGGCTGCTGAACGTCCAGTACGCGCTCAAGGACGACGTCCTCTACGTCCTGGAGGCCAACCCGCGCGCGTCGCGGACGGTGCCGTTCGTCTCGAAGGCCACGGCGGTGCCGCTGGCCAAGGCCGCCGCGCTGATCATGACCGGCTCGACGATCAAGGACCTGCGCGGCAGCGGCGTGCTCCCGGCCGAGGGTGACGGCGGGCGGATGCCGGCCGACTCGCCGGTCGCGGTGAAGGAGGCCGTGCTGCCCTTCCACCGCTTCCGCACGCCCGAAGGCCACGGCGTCGACTCGCTGCTGGGCCCGGAGATGAAGTCCACCGGCGAGGTGATGGGCGTCGACGTCTCCTTCGGCAAGGCGTTCGCCAAGTCGCAGAGCGCGGCCTACGGTTCGCTGCCGACGTCCGGGCGCGTGTTCGTCTCGGTCGCCAACCGCGACAAGCGCTCGCTGGTGTTCCCGGTGAAGCGCCTGGCGGACCTCGGGTTCGAGATCCTCGCGACGTCCGGGACCGCGGAAGTGCTGCGGCGCAACGGAGTCGGCTGCACCGTGGTGCGCAAGCACTACGAGGGCTCCAGCGAGACCGAGCCGAACATCGTCGACCTCATCCTCGCGGGCGGCGTCGAGATGGTGATCAACACGCCCTACGGCAACAGCGGCCCGCGGATCGATGGCTACGAGATCCGCACCGCCGCGGTGTCACGCGACATCCCGTGCGTGACGACCGTGCAGGGCGCCGCGGCGGCCGTGCACGGCATCGAGGCGCTGATCCGGGGCGACATCGGCGTCAAGTCCCTGCAGGAGCTGCAGGCGGCGCTGAAGGCGAAGTCGTGAGCGCCCAGGAGCGGTTCGGGGCGCGGCTGGCGAAGGCCGTCGCCGCCCGGGGCCCGTTGTGCGCCGGGATCGACCCGCACCCGAGCCTCATCGAGGCCTGGGGGCTCCCGGTGGACGCCTCGGGCCTGGAACGGTTCTCGCTGTCGGCCACGGAGGTCCTGGCGGCGCACACGGCGATCGTGAAGCCGCAGTCGGCGTTCTTCGAAAGTTTCGGCGCCGCGGGTGTCCGGGTGCTGGAACGGGTGGTGGAAACCGCGCGCGAAGCCGGCGCGCTGGTGCTGCTGGACGTCAAGCGCGGCGACATCGGCTCCACGATGGCCGCCTACACGGCCGCGTACGTGGCCGACGGCGCGGCCATCGCGGCGGACGCGATCACCGTTTCGCCGTACCTCGGGTTCGGCTCTTTGGCCCAATGCGCGGAGACGGCGGTGTCCGCGGGACGCGGCGTCTTCGTGCTTGCGCGGACTTCGAACCCCGAAGCGGCGGCCGTGCAGAACGCGCTGCTGCCCGACGGACGCACCGTGGCGCAGGGAATCGTCGATTCCGCGGCGGCGTTCAACGACGGAGTGGGGCCGTTCGGCGATGTGGGTGTCGTCGTCGGCGCGACCGTTTCGCCGGGGGAACTCGATCTTTCGCGGCTGAACGGACCCGTGCTGGCGCCCGGTTTCGGGGCCCAGGGCGCCACTGTGGCCGATTTGCGTGCTCTTTTCGGTCCGGGACTGCACGGAGTGCTGCCCGCGTCGTCTCGCGATCTCTTACGGCACGGACCGGAGCAAGCCGCTTTGCGCCAAGCGGTCGAACGTGTCGCCGAAGTGCTCGCCGACCCGCAGGAAAACGGCCAATAGCAGGCCCCGGAAGCGAGTCCCACCAGCCACCCCCGCATTGTGGCCGGTGCTCACGGGTGGGTACCGTCGCGTCACCCACCCAGATTTGAGAACTACCGGAGGAAAACGTGGCACTTCCCCAGCTGACAGAGGAACAGCGTGCTGCGGCGCTGGAGAAGGCCGCCGCTGCTCGCAAGATCCGTGCTGAGCTGAAGGAGCGGCTGAAGCGGGGCGGTACCACTCTGGTCGACGTGCTGAAGCAGGCCGAGGAGAACGAAGTCCTCGGCAAGATGAAGGTTTCGGCTCTGCTCGAGGCCCTTCCGGGCGTCGGCAAGGTCCGCGCTCAGCAGACCATGGAACGACTGGAGATCGCCCCCAGCCGTCGTCTCCGCGGCCTCGGCGACCGGCAGCGCAAGGCGCTGCTGGCCGAGTTCAGCGGCGAGTGAGCGGCGTCGGTCAGGACAACCCGGCGAGCCGGGGCGCCGACCGCGGCAGTGAGCCGGTGACGGGGGATCTCTCCCGGCACCGGCTCACGGTCGTATCGGGGCCGTCCGGTGTCGGGAAGTCGAGCGTGGTGGGCGAACTGCGGAAGCTGGAGCCCGACATCTACTTCAGCGTCTCGGTCACCACGCGCAAGCCTCGCCCCGGCGAGATCGACGGGGCGCACTACCACTTCGTCGATCGCGTCGAATTCGACGCGATGGTCGCCGACGGCCGGCTGCTGGAATGGGCCGAGTTCGCGGGCAACTGCTACGGCACCCCGCGCGAGCCCGTCGAGAAGGCCCTCGCCGACGGCCGGCCGGCGATCCTGGAGATCGAACTCCAGGGCGCCCGTCAGGTCCGCGTGGCGATGCCGGAGGCCCGGCTCGTGATGCTGATGCCGCCGTCGTGGGAGGAACTGGTCGGCCGGCTCACCGGGCGCGGCACCGAGAGCGAGGCCGCGGTGCAGACCCGGCTGGCGGAAGCGGAGCGTGAGCTGGCCGCCGCCGGGGAGTTCGACGAGCGCCTCGTCAACGCCGACGTGCGTGAGGCCGCTGAGCACTTGCTAAGCTTGATTACCGGCGAGCAGTTTGCCGCCGGTAGCCCAACGGATTCGGAGCACCACGAGTGACGACTCAGGCGACCCTGCACGAAGAGCTCGAGGGCATCACCAACCCGCCGATCGACGACCTCCTCGAGAAGGTCAGCTCGAAGTACGCGCTGGTGATCTACTCGGCCAAGCGTGCCCGCCAGATCAACGACTACTACGCCCAGCTGGGCGAGGGCCTGCTCGAGTACGTCGGCCCGCTCGTCGAGCCGGGCCCGCGCGAGAAGCCGCTCTCGATCGCGCTGCGCGAGATCCACGGTGGCCTGCTCGAGCACACCGAGGGTGAGTAAACCCCGCGTCGTCCTGGGCGTAGGCGGCGGCATCGCCGCCTACAAGGCCTGTGAGGTCCTGCGAGGGCTGACCGAATCCGGTCACGACGTCCGCGTGGTGCCCACCGAAGCCGCGCTGAACTTCGTCGGCGCGGCCACCTTCGAAGCCCTCTCCGGGCACCCGGTGCACACCGGCGTGTTCACCGAGGTGCCCGAGGTGCAGCACGTCCGCGTCGGCAAGGAGGCCGACCTCGTTATCGTCGTCCCGGCCACCGCGAACCTGCTCGCGAAGGCCGCCCACGGCATCGCGGACGACCTGCTGACGAACACCCTGCTCACCGCCCGGTGCCCGATCGCCTTCTTCCCGGCGATGCACACGGAGATGTGGGAGCACCCCGCCACCCGCGACAACGTCGCGCTGCTGCGGTCCCGCGGCCTGGTGGTCGCCGAGCCGGACTCGGGCCGGTTGACCGGCGTCGACACCGGCAAGGGCCGGCTGGCGAACCCCGCCGAGATCGTCGACCTCGCCCGGTTGCTGCTGGCCAAGCCCGGCGCCCTGCCCCGCGACCTCGAAGGCGTCCGCGTCGTCGTCTCAGCCGGTGGGACGCGTGAGCCGCTCGACCCGGTCCGCTACCTGGGCAACCGCTCGTCCGGCAAGCAGGGCTACGCGCTGGCCCGCGTCGCCGCCCAGCGCGGCGCCGAGGTCACCCTGGTCGCGGCCCACACGGTCGCCCTGCCGGACCCGGCGGGCAGCACCGTGAAGCACGTGTCGACCGCCGAGGAGATGCGGGTCGCGGTGCACGAGGCGGCCGCTTCGGCCGACGTCGTCGTGATGGCCGCCGCCGTGGCCGACTTCCGGCCGGCGAACCGCGCCGAGGTCAAGATCAAGAAGTCCGACGACCAGCCGGATCCGGTCATCACCCTCGACCGCAACGCCGACATCCTCGCCGAGCTGGTGCGGCACCGGCGGGCCGGTCAGGTCGTCGTCGGGTTCGCCGCCGAGACCGGCGACGAGCACGGCAGCGTCCTCGACCACGCCCGCGTGAAGCTCAAGCGCAAGGGCGCCGACCTGTTGATGGTCAACGCCGTCGGCGACGGCAAGGCGTTCGGCACCGAGGACAATTCGGGCTGGCTACTGGCCGCCGACGGCACGGAAATCCCTATACCTCTGGCGCGGAAAGCCGAGCTGGCGTCCACCCTGTGGGACGCTGTGGTGAGCTTCATGAAGCATTGACTGTCCCCCGAGCGATAGTCAGTACGCTTGCACAGGTAAGGGGTGCCTAAGTTTCGGGGCATCCGACGACAAGGTGAGGAAGTGACGGCCACCGTGACCGCGTCTAGCAGCAGATTGTTCACCTCGGAGTCGGTGACCGAAGGGCACCCCGACAAGATTTGCGACGCCATCAGCGACTCGATCCTCGACGGTCTGCTGTCGAAGGACCCCCGCAGCCGCGTCGCGGTCGAGACCCTGATCACCACCGGCCAGGTCCACGTCGCCGGTGAGGTGACCACCGAGGCCTACGCCGACATCCCGACGATCGTGCGGGACGTGATCCTGCGGATCGGCTACGACTCCTCGGCGAAGGGGTTCGACGGCAACTCGTGCGGTGTCAACGTCGCGATCGGGTCGCAGTCGGCCGACATCGCCCAGGGCGTCGACACCGCGTACGAGTCCCGCGTCGAGTCGGACGAGGACGAGATCAACCGCCAGGGTGCGGGTGACCAGGGCCTGATGTTCGGTTACGCGTGCTCCGACACCCCGGAGCTGATGCCCTTGCCGATCGCGTTGGCACACCGCCTTTCCCGTCGCCTGACGGCGGTGCGGAAGGACGGCGTCCTGCCCTACCTGCGTCCCGACGGAAAGACCCAGGTCACCATCGAGTACGCCGGTGACCAGCCGGTGCGCCTCGACACGGTCGTGGTCTCGTCGCAGCACGCGGACGGGATCGACCTAGACAAGATGCTCAGCGTCGACGTCAAGGAGCACGTCGTCGGCCCGGAGCTCGCAGACCTGGGCATCGACACCTCGAGTGCGCGGCTGCTGGTCAACCCGACCGGCCGGTTCGTGATCGGTGGTCCGATGGGTGACGCGGGCCTGACCGGCCGCAAGATCATCGTCGACACCTACGGCGGTATGGCCCGTCACGGTGGTGGCGCGTTCTCGGGCAAGGACCCGTCGAAGGTCGACCGTTCCGCGGCGTATGCGATGCGGTGGGTGGCGAAGAACGTCGTCGCCGCTGGGCTGGCGACGCGGACTGAGGTGCAGGTCGCGTACGCGATCGGCAAGGCGGCGCCGGTGGGCTTGTTCGTGGAGACGTTCGGGACGGAGACGGTGGATCCGTCGAAGATCCAGCAGGCCATCACCGAGGTGTTCGACCTGCGTCCGGCGGCGATCATCCGTGACCTGGACCTGCTGCGCCCGATCTACGCGCCGACCGCCGCGTACGGCCACTTCGGCCGTCCGGAACTGGACCTGCCGTGGGAGAGCACCGCCCGCGCCGCGGACCTGAAGTCGGCCGCGGGAGCCTGATCCGCCCGGTCCGTGAAGGCCACCTTGAGGGACTCTATGTCCCTGAAGGTGGCCTTCACGGCGTTCTGGCGTCGGGGCTGTCGGGTCCTGTCGGAGGGTTCTGGTAGAGATCTCGGGGTGAGCAGTTCCGAGCCCGCCGCCCTCTGGGAGCTTCCCGAGGAGCCGCCGCCCGCCGCCGCGAAAGCCGCGGTGCCGTCGCGTGCCCGGAAGAAGCCGTCCAAGGCACCGAAGCCGGGGGAGAAGGCGAAGGGCGCCCAGCAGCCCGCGCCCGAGCGGTCCGTGGCGCGGATCGTCGTCGACATCCCGCTGGCGCACCTCGACCGTACCTTCGACTACCGCGTGCCCGAGAAGCTGCACGAAACCGCGGTGCCGGGCTGCCGGGTCCGCGTCCGGTTCGCCGGGCAGCTGGTCGACGGCTACCTCGTCGAACGCGCCGAGACGACCGACTACGGCAGCAAACTGGCCTTCCTCGACCGCGTCACCTCCGCCGAACCGGTGCTGACGCCGTCGTTGCACGCCCTCTGCCGCGCGGTGGCCGACCGCTACGGCGGCACCCTCTCGGACGTCCTGCGGCTCGCGATCCCGCCGCGGCACGCGAAGGTCGAGAGCGAGCCGCCTGCCGTCACGGCGGAGTTCCCGGAGGTGCCCGACAGCACGGCCTGGGCGCGCTACCAGCGCGGCCCGGCGTTCCTGGAGGCGTTGGCCGAGGGGAGGCCCGCGAACGCCGTCTGGCAGGCCCTGCCGGGCGAGGACTGGCCGCGCCGGCTGGCCGAGGCCGCGGCGACCGCCGCCGCGGCCGGGCACGGCGCCGTGCTGGTCGTGCCGGACCACCGAGACCTGACGCGGGTGCACGAAGCGTGCGCCGCGCTCGTGGGGGAGAACGGCGTCGTCGCCCTGATCGCCGGGCTCGGCCCCGCCGAGCGCTACCGGCGCTGGCTCGCGGTGCTGCGCGGCGCGGTCCGGGTGGTGGTCGGCACCCGGGCGGCGATGTTCGCGCCGGTCGCCGAGCCGGGCCTGTTCGTGGTCTGGGACGACGGCGACGACCTGCACCTGGACCAGCACGCGCCGTACCCGCACGTCCGCGACGTGCTGATGGACCGCGCGCACACGGCGAAGGCGTCCCTGCTGGTCGGCGGCTTCGCCCGGACGGCCGAGGCCCAGCTGCTCGTCGAGTCGGGCTGGGCGGCCCCGGTCCTGGCGGACCGCGCGGAACTGCGCGCGGCGGCCCCCCGCGTCACCCCAGTCGGCGAGGACTTCGACGTCGCCCGCGACGAAGCCGCCCGCGTCGCCCGCCTCCCGGCGGTGGCGTTCGAAGCGGCGCGCCAGGCGTTCGCGGCGGGCGCCCCGACCCTGATCCAGGTCCCGCGACGCGGCTACGTGCCGGGCTTGGCGTGCGGAAACTGCCGCACCCCGGCGCATTGCCGCCGCTGCGCCGGCCCGCTGGCGCTGCCCGGCGGCTCGATCGACGGCCGGCCGAAACCGCCGGGGTGCCGGTGGTGCGGCGTCCCGGAAACAGCGTTCCGCTGCCCGGCGTGCGGCTCGGTCCGCCTGCGAGCGGTGATCGTCGGCGCGAAGCGGACGGCGGAGGAGCTGGGCCGCGCGTTCCCGGGCATCCCGGTCCGCACGTCCGGCGCGTCGGAGGTGCTCGCATCGGTACCGGGCAAACCCGCGCTGGTGGTCTGCACGCCAGGAGCGGAACCGGTGGCCGAAGGCGGCTACGGCGCGGCATTGCTGCTGGACGGCTGGGCCTTGCTGGGCCGCCAGGACCTGCGAGCGGGCGAGGAAACACTGCGCCGCTGGATGGCCGCGGCGGCCCTGGTCCGCCCCGGCTCGTCGGGTGGCCGGGTGATCGTCGGAGCCGAGGCGGGAATGGCGGTGGTCCAGGCCCTGGTCCGCTGGGACCCGGCGTGGCACGCGTCGCAGGAGCTGGCCGAGCGCCGAGAACTGGGCTTCCCCCCGGCAATGCGGATGGCGAGCGTCGAGGGCACGCCGGACGCGGTAGCGGGCGTTCTGGACGACCTGCCGTTGCCGCCATCCGGAGAGGTCCTGGGCCCGGTCCCGCTGGGCGAGCTGGACGAGGAGGGCAACGCGGAGAGAGAACGCGCCCTGGTCCGGGTTTCCCGCAGCGAAGGAAAAGCGCTGGCAGCAGCAATCCACGCAGCGGCGGCCCGGCGTGACGCCCGGAAGGCCACGGAACCGATCCGCATCCAACTGGACCCGATGGAACTCATTTAGCGAGGGAGGCCACGGCGAGCATCCTTTGTAACAGGCTGAACGACCGCCGCGATTGGGTTGTAGTCCTGGTCGAGTATTGAGCGGATCGGTTGATGAAAAGACTCGAGGCACACGAAGTACCCCTGTCCAAGGTGTTTTCAAGTGACTACGAGTTCGTGATACCAGACTACCAGCGCCCTTACACCTGGGGCGAAGAGCAAGCTGTTCAGCTGCTCGAAGACCTCTACGAGGTGATGGCCCGGGAGCCCGGAGACCCGTACTTCCTCGGATCCGTCGTGCTGGTCAAGCAGGCCGACAGCCCGCTGTCGCAGGTCATCGACGGGCAGCAGCGACTGACGACGTTGACCATCCTGCTGTCGGTGCTGAGGGAACTCACCGCGAATTCCGACGACGCCGGCAACCTGGACAAGCTGATCTGGGAGCCGGGCGACACGATCCAGGATCTGGCGTCCCGCCCGCGGCTACGCCTGCGACCGCGGGACGAAGACTTCTTCCGCAAGCACGTCCAAGATCGGGGCGGGATGGAAGTCCTGGCCGCCGGATCCGCCCCGGAGAACGACGCCCAAGCCCGCATCGTCGGGAACGTCATTGCACTGCGCAAGAAGCTGGCCGAGCGGCCGGCGGCCGACCGGCTGGCCTTGGCGAAGACGATCGTCCAGCGGACGTTCCTCGTCGTGGTCAGTACGTCGGAGCTGACCAGTGCTTACCGGATCTTCTCGGTCATGAACTCCCGAGGTGTCGAGCTGTCGCCCGCTGACATCTTCAAGTCGAAGGTCATCGGCGCGCTTCCGGACAGCTCGAAAGAAAAGTACGCGGGCAAGTGGGAAGACCTGGAGGCCGATCTCGACCGGGAAGGGTTCTCCGATCTCTTTTCCCACATCCGGATGGTGTACATGAAGGTCCGGGCTCGCGAACAACTGCTGTTGGAGTTCGAGAGCCATGTGCTGAGCGGTTTCCTGCCCGGACGTGCCGCCGACTTCGTGGACGAGGTCTTGGAGCCCTATGGGCGCGCTTACCGGGACATAATCACATGTGACTATCAGTCCGTGCCCGACGCGGGCGAGATCAACCGATGGCTGCGCCGCCTGCACCGGTTGGACAACTTCGACTGGCAGGCACCGGCGCTCTGGGCGCTCACCCACCATCAGTTCGACCGGGACTGGCTGATCGAGTTCTTGAAGAGACTCGAGCGGCTCGGTGCCTCGATGCTGGTGCGCCGGTACAACACCCATGGTCGCGGGCAACGCATCGGGCAGCTCTTGCGCGAGCTCGACGCCGGCCGCGGACTCGATTCGGCCGCGCTCGAACTCACCGAAGACGAGCAAGGAGACGTGATCGGGCGGTTGCGGGGAGAGATCTACACCCAGACCGCGGTTCGCAAGTTCGTGCTCATCAGGCTCAACGAAGTCCTCTCTGACCCGCCTGTCTTCGAGCACCCGCCCAAGATCATTACCGTCGAGCACGTGCTGCCTCAGAATCCGCGCCCCGAAAGCGAGTGGCGGCAGCTGTTCACGTCGGAACAGCGGGTGCACTGGACGCATCGGCTGGCCAACCTGGTTCTGTTGAGCCGGACCAAGAACTCGGAAGCGCAGAACTACGACTTCGTCGTCAAGAAGGGGCGTTACTTCACCTCCAAGTCCGGGGTGTCTAATTTCGCCCTGACCACGCAGGTGCTGGCGACACCCGAGTGGACGCCCGAATCATTGAAAAGACGTCAAGACGAGCTGGTCGGCCTGTTGGCGCGGACCTGGTCTCTGGAGGATCGGGTCGAGGTGCCCTCTGAGCCGGACGAACTGAACTGAAGAACGGGAGCACGCCAGGCGCGTGGCGTGCTCCCGACCCGGGTGTCAGCCGGTCGCCAGGACCTTCAGGCGTGAGATGTCCGCGCTGAACTGATCCTGATCGATGGGCGAAGAGCTGTACTGCCAGAACGTGTAGAACCCCCACTTGTACGGCAGCGTCCCCACCGTTGACGCGTACCGCGCCACCCACAGCGGGTTCGTCGAGCTGAAGTCGCCCGTGTTTCCGGTGCACTGGCTCCACCAGCTCGTCGCCGTGTAGATCACCGGCCAGCGGGTGGTCTTCTTGTGGTACTCGTCGCTGAACGCCTTGATCCACGCGACCATCTGGGCCGCGGTCTTGCCGTAGCACGCGTTGTTCGGGCCCCACTCGATGTCGAGCGTGCCCGGGAGCGTCTTGCCGTCTTTCGACCAGCCGCCGCCGTGGGCGACGAAGTAGTCGGCCTGGGCCGCGCCGCCCGCGAGGTCCGGGCGGCCGTAGTGGTAGGCGCCGTGGATCATGCCGACGTTGTACGAACCCGTGTACTGCTGGCTGAAGTAGGCGTTGACGTAGCCCGTGCCCTCGGTCGCCTTGACGTAGGCGAACTTCTTGCCCGCGCTCCAGTACGACGCCCAGTTGACGTTGCCCTGGTAGGAGCTGACGTCGATGCCGGGGACGCTCGCGTCCACCGACGCCGGGGCCAAGCCGGCCGGGGCGACGCTGACACCGTCGTGGGCGCGGATCGCCGCGCCCATCTCGTGGTTGCCGGTGGCGTCCTGGTCCGGGAGCCCCGGCGCCGCGTTCGCGCCGGTGGCGGTCACGACCAGCAGGGAGGTCGAGACCGCGAGCGCGGCGCCGAACAGGCGGCGCCACCCCCGTCGTTGTGCTGTCATCGTGCGTTCCTTTCGGGTTGCCCTCGCGGTGCGCGGCTGTGCAGGGCCGCGCGGCATGAGTCTGTTACATCTGCGCACGTCATGTCACTGCTCCATGTGATTCAATTTCTCGCTACGTCCGAGCTCGTGAATCGCCAACGGATCGGACGAAAGGGATTCCCGGCGCCCTTTGGCGCTTGATGCGCCCTCACGCAAGGGGCAGACTCGCCCGCATGCCCGCGCTCCGGAGTCGCCGAACCCTCGTCATCGCCGCCACGGCCGCGCTCCTCACGACCGTCGCGACCGGACCCGCCACCGCCGCCACGCCCACCCCGAAGAGCCCGGTCGCCACCGGCTTCGGCGGCGCCGTGGCCAGCATCGACGCCGACGCCACCGCGATCGGCACCCAGGTCCTGCGCGACGGCGGGAACGCCGTCGACGCGGCCGTCGCGGTCGCCGCCGCGCTCGGCGTCACCGACCCGTTCTCCGCCGGGGTCGGCGGGGGCGGGTTCTTCGTCTACTACGACGCCAAGACCGGCCGCGTCCACACGCTGGACGGTCGCGAGACCGCGCCGAAGTCCGCCGACGCGAACCTCTTCGTCGAGAACGGCCAGCCGCTGCCGTTCAACGACGCCGTCACGAGCGGGCTGAGCGTCGGCGTTCCCGGCACCCCCGCGACGTGGTCCGAGGCCCTCCGCAAGTGGGGGACGCGCTCACTGGCGAAGTCCCTGAAGCCCGCGGAGAACCTGGCGCGCAAGGGATTCGTCGTCGACCCGACCTTCCAGACGCAGATCGCGAACAACGCTGCGCGGTTCGCCGCGTTCCCGTCGACGCGCTCGCTGTACCTGCCGAACGGCGCGCCGCCCGCGCCCGGCACCGTCTTCAAGAACCCGGATCTCGCCGCGACGTACGCGCAGCTGGAACGCGGCGGCGTCGACGCGCTCTACCAGGGGCCGATCGGCGCGGACATCGCGAAGACCGTGCAGAATCCGCCGAAAGATCCCGCCTCGACGCTCAACGTGCGCCCCGGCAAGCTGACCGCCCGGGACATCGCCGACTACCGGGCGATCGAGCGCACGCCGACCCACGCCGAGTACCGCGGCCTGGACGTCTACGGCATGCCGGCGCCGTCCTCGGGCGGGCTCACCGTCGGCGAGGCGCTCAACATCCTCGAGAACTACGACCTCAAGCACGCGAGCAAGGCCGACTACCTGCAGTACTTCCTGGAGTCGACGCGGTTCGCCTTCGCCGACCGCAACCGCTGGATCGGCGACCCGGCCGTGATCGACGTCCCGGCCAAGGAACTGCTGAGCCAGCACTTCGCCGACAGCCGCGCCTGCCTGATCTCGAAGGACAAGGCCGCGACCAGCCCGGTCGCCCCGGCCGACCCGAAGCACGCCACGCCGTGTGCCGCGGGCACGACGGGCGCGCCGACGCCGTACGAGGGTGAGAACACCACGCACCTGACGGTCGCCGACAAGTGGGGCAACGTCGTCGCCTACACGCTGACCATCGAGCAGGAGGGCGGCAGCGGCATCGTCGTGCCGGGCCGCGGGTTCCTGCTCAACAACGAGCTGACCGACTTCTCGTTCACCCCGGTGACGCCGGGAGTGCCCGACCCGAACCTGCCCGGCCCCGGCAAGCGGCCGCGCTCGTCGATGGCGCCGACGATCGTGCTCAAGGACGGCCGCCCGTTCTTCGCCACCGGCTCGCCGGGCGGCGCGTCGATCATCACGACGGTGCTGCAGGTGCTGACCGGCCGGATCGACCGTGGCCTGTCGCTGGAGGACGCCATCGCGGCGCCGCGCGCGTCCCAGCGGAACTCGGCGCAGGCGCAGGTCGAGCAGGAGTTCCTGAACCTGCCCGAGACGGCCGTGCTCAAGGCCCGCGGCCAGGGCTTCTCGACGGCGCCCGCGGAGATCGGCGCGGCCACCGGAGTCGAGCGTCTGCGCGATGGCCGCTGGCTGGCGGCGGCGGAACCGGTCCGCCGCGGCATCGGCTCGGCCCAGGTGGTGTGGCCCACGCACTGGTGACGCGGTCCGGCTCGCGGCGCGGCCCAGGCTCGACGCGGGCCGGCTCGCGAGCCGGGTCGGTCCCGACGCGGTCCGGCCGGTGACGACGTCCCGACGTCCGGCCCGCCGCGACTCAGCCCCCCAAAGCAGCCCCCGCCCCCCAAAGCAGCCCCCGCCCTCACCGGGGGTCCGGCCCCGCTCCCAGTTTACCGGGGGCGCCCGACGAGAAGCCGGGAAACGGTCACCGGCCGTCCGGTTGTCCACATCACGGCCCGGCTGTGGACAACCGCGGCCCAAGGTGGGCACTGGCGCGCCCGGCCGAACGGGGCCTTCTAGACTCAGGCCCGATGTTCCAGCCACGTGAATCCTCCCTGCTCCCGCCGGGGGTGGGCCGATGAAGCTCGTCTTCGCCGGCACCCCCGACCCGGCGGTCCCCGCCCTGCGCGCTCTGCTCGACTCCGGGCGCCATGAGGTCGTCGCCGTCGTGACCCGGCCCGATGCCCAGGCCGGGCGCGGTCGCCACGTCGTCCGGTCGCCCGTCGGCGCGCTCGCCGACGAGCACGGCATCGAGGTGCTGACGCCCGCCCGCGCCGGCGACCCGGCCTTCCTCGCGCGCCTGTCCGAGCTCGCGCCGGACGCCTGCCCGGTCGTCGCCTACGGGGCGCTGCTGCCGCAGTCCGCCCTCGACATCCCGTCGCTCGGCTGGGTGAACCTGCACTTCTCGCTGCTGCCCGCGTGGCGCGGGGCCGCGCCGGTGCAGGCCGCGATCCGCGCCGGTGACGAGATCACCGGCGCGTCGACCTTCCGGATCGTCAAGGAGCTGGACGCGGGCCCGGTCTTCGGGGTGGTCACCGAGACCATCGCCGCGACCGACACCGCGGGCGAGCTGCTCGGCCGGCTGTCGGAGTCCGGGGCGAAGCTGCTGCTGTCCACCATGGACGGTCTCGCCGACGGCTCCCTGCGCGCGCAGGAGCAGCCCGCCGAGGGCCTCAGCTACGCGCCGAAGGTGACGGTCGACGACGCGCGGGTGTCGTTCGCCGACCCGGCGGCGGCGGTCGACCGCCAGATCCGGTCGGTCACCCCGGACCCGGGCGCGTGGGCGGAGTTCCGCGGGGAACGGCTGAAGCTCGGCCCGGTCACGGTGCTCGACGAACCCGGCCCGCCGCCGGGCGAGCTCGTGCTGGAGCGCAAACGGGTGCTGGTCGGGACGGCGACGAAGCCGTTGCGGCTCGGCGAAGTCCAGGCACCCGGCAAGAAACGGATGGCGGCCACCGACTGGGCTCGCGGAACACGGATCGAGCAGGGAGAACGCCTCCGGTGAACGACAACAGGGAACGCCGGCCGTCACGGCCGCAGCGGAGCCACCCGGCCCCGCGCAAGGAAAGCCCGCGCCGCCCGCCGGAGGTGGACGCCGCCCGCCAGGCCGCGTTCGACGTCCTGCGCGCCGTGCGCGAGAAGGACGCCTACGCCAACCTCGTCCTGCCGGACCTGCTGCGCGAGCGGCGGATCAGCGGCCGGGACGCGGCGCTGGCCACCGAGCTGGCGTACGGCACGTCGCGGGCGCAGGGCCTGCTCGACGCCGTCATCGAGGCCAACGCCGAGCGGCCGCTGGCCAAGACCGACCCCACGGTGCTGGACGCGCTGCGCCTCGGCGTCTACCAGCTGCTGCGCACGCGCATCCCGGAGCACGCCGCGGTGACGTCCACTGTGGACCTCGTGCGCGCCGAAGCCGGTTCGTGGGCCACGGGTTTCGCGAACGCCATCATGCGCAAGGTGTCCGAAAAGGACGAAAACGCCTGGCTCGACGAGCTGGCGCCGGACGACTCGACCGACCCGATCGGCGCGTACGCGCTGCGCACCGCGCACCCGCGGTGGATCGCCCGGTCGTTCGCCGAAGCATTGGGCGACAAGGGTGCCGGCCTCAAGGCCGCGCTCGAAGCCGACGACGCGCGGCCCGAGGTGCACCTGGTCGCCCGCCCCGGCGAGATCACCGCCGACGAGCTGGCCGCGATCACCGGCGGCGACCCGGCGCCGTACTCGCCCTACGGCGTGCGCCTGCCCGCGGGCGCCGGCGACCCGGCCGACGCCGAGCCGATCCGCGAGCGGCTGGCCGCGGTGCAGGACGAGGGCAGCCAGCTCTGCGCGATCGCCGCGACGAAGGTGCCGGTCGAGGGCTCGGACGAGCGCTGGCTCGACCTGTGCGCCGGCCCCGGCGGCAAGGCGGTCATGCTCGGCTCCCTCGCGGCGCTGAGCGGCGCGAGGGTGGACGCCGTCGAGAAGGCGCCGCACCGCGCGAAGCTGGTCGAGAAGGCCACGATCGGCCTGCCGGTGAAGGTGCACGTCGCCGACGGGCGCGAAAGCGGCTTGGAACCGGGCTACGACCGGATCCTGGTCGACGCGCCCTGCAGCGGCCTCGGTGCGCTGCGACGGCGGCCGGAGGCGCGCTGGCGGCGTCAGCCCTCCGACGTCGCGGACCTGACGAAGCTGCAGGGTGAGCTGATCACCGCGGCCTACGCCCTGCTGCGGCCCGGCGGCGCGCTCACCTACGTCGTCTGCTCGCCGCACCTGGCGGAGACCGAGGGCGTGGTGGGCGAGACGGCGCGGCGCCTCAAGGCCGAAGTGCTGGACTCGCGGGAGTTCTTCCCCGGCGTGCCCGAGCTCGGTGACGGGCCGTACGTGCAGCTGTGGCCGCACCGCCACGGCACCGACGCGATGTTCTGCGCCGTGCTGCGCAAACCGTGAGGGACCTCGGGCTGGTCGCCGGCTCGTGCGGCGGGCTGGACGTCCGGTTCGCCGCCGAGCTGGCCCGGCCCGCCGCCGCCCGCGGCTGGCGGACGGCGATCACCTTGACGCCGACGGCGATGCGCTGGCTCGAGTCGACCGGCACCCTCGCCGACGTCGAGTCGGCGACGGACCTGCCGGTGCGCAGCGCGTCCCGGCTGCCGGGGGAGCCCCGGCCGCACCCGGACCCGTCGGTGTTCCTGTTCGCGCCCGCGTCGGCCAACTCGGTGGCGAAGCTGGCGCTCGGGATCGCGGACAACCAGGCGCTGACCGTGCTCGGTGACGTCCTCGGCGCGCCCGGGATCACGATCGTCGTGGCCTACCAGATCCAGGACACCCGGGTGCACCACCCGGCGTGGCAGCGCCACCTCGGCACCCTCGCGGAGGCCGGGGTGACGCTGCACCGCCTGGACGTCGGGCGGCCGTGGACCGAGGTGCTGGACCTGCTGCCCTGAGCCGGCCGCTGCCTTGAACAGGCCGTTTCCCTGAACAACGGGTGGGGCGCCGCCCCCGATTTCCACGCTACCGGGTGGCACCGACAGTTCCGGCTACCTCCGGGCCAGGGCGACCTCGAACGCCGTCTCGGTGTTCTGCTGCACGCCGTCGGGGGCGGGGAGCTCGTTGACCGACACGGCGGCGGCCCGGCCGCCGTCGAGGGCGCCGGCCAAGGTGGCGAAGCCGAAGATGCCCCCGTCGTGGCCCCAGTACGGCGTGCCGTCCGGCAGCGTGCGGCGGATCAGGCCGAGGCCGTAGTCGGCGCCGGGCTCGCTCGGTGCCGGGACCGTGCGCCGCATCTGCGCGAGCTGCGCGGCGGGCAGCAGCCGGCCGGCCAGCAACGCGCTGAAGAACGTGTCGAGGTCCCGGCCGGTCGACACGAGCCCGCCCGCGGCGCCGGCGATCGACGGGTCGAAGTCGGTGAAGTCGGTCGGGGGCCCGCCGAGCGTCAGGTACCCGCGCGGGTGCGGCGCCGGCAGGTGTTCGTCGCCGCGGCCGGGCAGCGACGTGTCGCGCAAGCCGAGCGGCCGGGCGATCCGGCGGTCGATCTCGGTGGCGAGGCTGTGTCCGGTCACCTTTTCGACGAGCATCCCGGCGACGATGTAGTCGGTGTTCGAGTAGGACCAGGAACT